>CAJADF010000083.1 GCA_903938485.1 uncultured Methylococcaceae bacterium | reverse complement strand
CGATTAATCTCTTTAGTTTTATTTGTATTTATTAATTGTCATAATGTTGCTATGGCTGCACCTGATAAGAAGGGCGCTGATGCGAATGCAAAGGCGGCCATGGCTAAGTTACAAGCGATGGTAAAAGAAGCCACTACTGCGCGTGACACGCTTAAAACAGAAAAAGATAAGGTGACTGCAGAACTTGATCAAGTTAAAAAAGATAAAGAGTCTGCTGATTCAGAAACTGAACGTTTAAATTCTGAATTAGAAACTCAAAAATCTTCTAATGCGGCAGTGAGTGATAAGTTAGAGCAAACGCATGCCAAGTTACTCGAAGTTATTGAAAAATATAATGCTTTAAATAAGTCTAAAAATGAACTAACCGTATTACATACCAATACTGAAAATACCTTAAAACAAACTGAAACACATCTTCAGTCTTGTGAGAGTAAAAACATTAAGTTATTTGAAGCAGGTAAAGAGATTTTAGCGAGTTATGAAAATAAAAACGTGTTAGATTCAGTATTAAAAGATGAACCTATTTTTAAATTTAAAAGCGTAGAAATGGAAGGTATCGTCCAAGAGTATGAGGACAAACTACGTAAAGAATCTTATCAACATAAAGAAGTTGCACCTGCAACCACTAAATAATTTCAGGGTTTAATAATCGTCTACACTAAGCTACTATTTTTTTAGCTTAGTGTGTCTTAGGTTTCTGCATTACATTCAATAATTGATTTAGTTAGGATGCGCTAATTCAATTCTATTATAATTTCTCTTTACATTTAATTTTCCTAATGAGTTTGTTACACATGTCGGCTATGCGATCCTCTTTTAAATTTTGTTTATTTATTTCTTTAAGTTCATTAGTCGTTTTAACGGCTTGTTCTGATAAATCAAAACTACTCAATGAAGGTAAGCAGCTTTTTACGAAGGGTTATTATGATAAAGCGGCTATTGCTTTTAAAAATGCCGTTGATTTAGATCCTAAGGATCCAGAAGCGCATTATCAGTTTGCGGAAGCCTTAACAAAATTGGGTGATGGGCAAAATGCCGCTAATCAATATTTAGCCGCCTTAGCTGAAGATCCTAAGTATGATTTGGCTAGATTACATCTAGGGCAATTACTATTAGCGGCTAATCAATTGGACAATGCCCAAAAGATATCTAAGGAATTGTTGATACGTGATTCTAACAACCTTGATGCTAAAATTCTATTGGCAAATATACAAGTTTTTAAAAACAACACGGATAACGCGATTACTGAATTGAATAGTGTTTTACATGTTCAACCTGATAATATTCAAGCTAATTTATTGTTAGCTACCATTCAATTAAAAACCGGTAAGGTTGAATCTGCAATAGAGAGTTTAAAAAAGATTAGTGAAAAAAATCCTACCGATGTCTCTGCATTATCTTTGTTAGCTAAAATTTATCTGCAATCCAATGAATCTGATAAAGCTGAGCCTATACTAGCGTCTATCATTAAAATTGAACCTAAAAAGCTAGAACATCGTAAAACATTGTTGATGTATTGGGTTGCTAAAAATCAGCTTGATAAAGCTGAGCAAGTTTTAAAAACAGCTACTGAAGAGTTAACTGATGATGTTAATGCAAAAATATTATTAGTTGAATTTTTGTTTCAAAAAAGATCACCTGAAGTTGCAATGGCAGAATTATTACCTTTAATTGATCAATATCCTGAAAACACAGATTTACGTTTTGAACTTATTAAACTTGAAGTCGCTCAGAACCATGCTGATAAAGCGGAGCAAGCATTAAAAGAAATTATTGATTTAGACAAAGACAGTGCATTTGCTGTCAAAGCTCAAACTCAATTAGCTAGATTATATGTCGCTACTCAGCGAACTTCTGAAGCAAAAGCATTAAATACCCAAATTTTAACTGTACATCCAAAAGAGACGGATGCTGTGGTTTTACGAGGAGAAATTGCATTAGCTGAACGTAAAATATCTGAGGCAATTAACGATTTTAGAAGTGTGTTGGCAGATCAACCACAGAATATATCAGTGCTTAAATTATTAAGTGCGGCACATTTACAAAATAATGATCCTGTATTAGCAAAAGAAAATTTACAAAAAATTTTAGCAATTGCGCCTAATGATGAAGCGGCAGCCGTTGAACTAGCGAATGTTCTAGTTAAAACAGGGGATACTGAACAAGCCGTTCAATTAATTGAAGCGGTTGTTAAAGAACACCCCAAAAGTAAAGTAGCCTTACAGGGAGCATACAGTATTTATAGTGCTCAAAAAGAATGGGATAAAACGCAAGATTTTGCTAAACGCATGCAATCCGCTTATCCTGATGAAGGTGTTGGGTTTTACTTATCGGGTTTAGCGTATCAAGCACAAGGTAAATTAGATGCAAGTGTACATGCATTCGAACAAGCTTTAGTTAAACAATCTGATGCAGTTGAGCCTATGACGCAATTAGTTAAGGGTTTGTTATCACTTAAGCAATCTGATAAAGCAATTTCAACTCTTACAACTAGTTTGAAACAACAACCTAAAAATTTCGTGTTTCTAAATATGTTGGGTAGTGTTTATATGAATGATAAAAAATATGAAGAGGCTATTTCTGCCTTTAATAAGGCGTCAATTATAAAGCCTGAATGGTCTGTGCCTTATCATATGATTGCAGTGGCCTATACGGCATTAGATAAAAAAGCAGATGCTATTCAAGCTTTAACGTTAGGTGTAAGTCATACAAAAAGTAATTTAGAAGTCGTAAACGATCTTGCAACTATCTATAGTAGTTTGGGGGAGCATGATAAAGCTATATCTGTTTACGAAGAAGCTTATAAAGTAAATCCTAGTTCGTTAGATTTATTAAATAATCTGATTATTTATTTAACAGAGTTTGGTAAAGATAAAACTGCACTAGAGAAAGCTGATAAGTTAGCTGAACCTTTAAAGAAATTAGATAATGTTTATAGTATGGATACCATTGCTTGGTTATATTATAAATTGGGTAAGTACACAGAAGCACACGATTTATTATTAAAGGTCATTAACGCTAATCTAGAATCGCCTAGCATTAATTATCATTTGGGTATGGTTTATTATCAATTAAAGGATAATGCTAATGCTATTGAGTATTTACAAAAATCCCTTGATAAAAAAGTTGATTTTTCTGGTAGTGAAATAGCAAAACAATCCTTGAATACCTTAAAAACAGCTAACCATTAATCTATTATTACTATTGATTTTCCTAACTAGGATTTATTTATGCGCATGTTAAGTATTACACCAAAAAAAATATGTATTATGGCTATAGCTTGCCTCTTAGTGGCTTGTGGTGGAAAGGAAGAAAGAAAAGTTAAATATATGCAAGAAGGTAAACAATTGTTTGCTGAGGGTAATTATGAGAAAGCTATATTATCGTTTAAGAATGTTCTGCAGATTGAACCTAAGGATGTAGAAGCTCGATATGAAATGGCAGAAGCACAAAGTAAACAAGGTGAGATTCAGGGAGCCGCTAGCCAATATCTTGCTGTGATGGGTGTTGATGCTAAACACTTGATGTCTCGTGTGCGTATGGGCCAAATTTATTTGATGGTTAATCAAATTGATAACGCTGAAAATACAGTTAAAGAAATTAAAGCCATAGACCCTGACAATATCGAGGGGATGGTATTAAATGCGGGTGTGTTAATTGCTAAGAATGATACGGAAGCGGCAGCTAAGCAATTAGAATTAGTACTTTCTAAACAACCTGATGATGTACAAGCTAATTTACTTAAAGCGTCATTAGATGCAAAAGCCGGTAAAACCGATTTAGCAATAGCCAGTTTAAAAACTAATAGTGAAAAAAATCCTACCAATGTTACGCCATTATTAATGTTAGCAAAGCTTTATACGGATACTAAAGCTTTTGATAAAGCGAGGGAAGCACTTGAAGCTATCATTAAAATTCAACCTAAAGATCTAGAAAATCGTAAACGCTTAGCATTATTTTTGCTCGCTAATAATAATGTGGCTGAAGCTGAAGCAACTATGCGTACAGCGGTAAATGATTTACCAGAAAATGCACAAGTTAAAGCCTTATTAATTGATTTCTTGGTTTCTAAGCGTGGTGCAGAACATGCTGTTAATGAGTTGTTACCCATGATTCAAGCTAAACCTGAACAATATGAGTTGCGTTTTAAATTAGCTGAATTAGAGTTTGCTCAAAAGCATTTTGACAAAGGCGAGGCGGCTTTAAAAGAAATTATTACTCTTGATAAATTAGGCCCTAATTCTATTAAGGCAAGAGATGAATTAGCTAGATTTTACGTAATATCAAAGCGTTTAGATGAGGCTAGAGTGTTAATAAAAGATGTTATTGACGAAAATCCGCATGATGTTGAAGCTTTACAATTACGTGGTGAGTTCGCATTAAATGATGGTAAATATCTAGACGCAATCGGTGATTTTAGAGCGGTATTAGTCGATCAGCCAAAAAATGTAAAAGTGCTTAAATTTTTAAGTACAGCGCATTTATTAAATAAAGAACCTTTGTTAGCTAAAGATGCATTAGAAAAAATTGTTGAAGCGGCTCCAGCAGATGATGGTGCAAGACTCGAATTAGCTAATCTTTTAGTTACAAATGGAGAGGGTGATAGGGCTATTCAGCAAGTAGAAGAGTTAATTAAAGTTAATCCAAAAAGCAAACCTGGTTTAGAAGCTTTATTTAAAGCGTATATCGGTAAAAAAGACTGGGATAAAGCACAGAGTATGTCTAATAAATTACAAGAAGCTTATCCTAAAGAAGGTTTAGGGTATTTCTTGTCGGGTGTGGCTTATCAAGCAGAAAATAAGTTAGATGCGAGCATCACGGCTTTCCTAAAAGCATTATCTATTCAGGAAGATGCAGTAGAACCGATGACACAATTAGTCAAAAGCTATTTAGCGCTAAATCAAGCTGATAAAGCGGTAGCTAAATTGAATGAATTAATAAAACAACAACCTAAGAATTTTGTCGCCTATAACTTGTTGGGTGGGGTTTATTTAAATGACAAAAAATTTGATGAAGCGATTGTGCAGTTTAAAAAATCATCTACTTTAAAACCCGAATGGCCAACCCCTTACGGCATGATAGCATTAGCCTATGGTGCTCAAGGTAAAAAATCAGAGGCCATAAAAGCTTTTGAAGAAGGTATAAGCAATACTAAGAGTTCTTTAGAATTGGTAAATAATTTGGTCGCTATTTATAATCATGAAGGCCAACACGATAAGGCTATTGCTTTATATGAAGAGGCTCATAAATTACATCCAGATTCATTAGAAGTGAGTAATAATCTAGCCAGTTATTTGACGGATTATTCAAGAAATACTGCGGATTTAGAAACAGCGGCAAAATTAGTTGAACCCTTAATTAAGCTAAAGAATCCTAATGCGCAAGATACAATCGGTTGGATTGCTTATAAGCAAGGTGATTACGCTAAAGCGCAAGATCTATTAAATAAGGTAGTGACTACATTACCTGACTCAGCAATAAGTAACTACCACTTAGGTATGATATATTTAAAACAAGGTGATAAAGCTAAAGCAGCGGAGTTGTTGAAGAAAGCTGTTGATAAAAAAGAAGGTTTTATTGGTCTTGAGACTGCAACAGAAACGTTAAAGCAATTAGAAGCTAAGTAACTTGTATCCATTAAAGTCTAGTCTAAAAGGGCTAGACTTTACTAGTTTTGTAATGTTATTAACTGATAGCCACGGATATTTTATACTGACTATTGTTCCCACGTTGCGTTTTTATCGATCCATCTAAGACTTAACCAATACCATAAGGTCATTGGTAACATAATGCCTGCCCAACTCCAGTCGTCAATTAATAATAATTTGCTTATCCATTCATTATCCTTAATGTAATTAACCCAGGGAATACAATAAATACTAAATATTAAATTGCTCCAGATAAGGATTAGAGCTGTTTTGCGTCTTTCTATGCTTGAAAAGGCAAGAAATACCCAGAGCGGGGTAGCGTCAGTTTTTTTCATAGGGTTGATTTTAAGTAGTTATAAAAATTGTTTAATCTGAATATTGAAACGCGCTTTCAGTTGCCTATAGCTCAGAAGCAATGCTGAACCGAAAAAATAAAATGCATTGGGTAATGGGACGGGTGCAGGATTAATGGTCATTGGATTAATATGCCATGCTAAGGCATAATCCCAACTAAAATTAGTACTTTCGCCTGAGGTTACTAGTAACTGGTAATTATGACCTGTCGCTAATTGTGCCCAGATATTCTGAGTATTATCTAATGTACTATTAGATAAGGCGGTATTTGTATTTGTAGTGACATCAAATAATGCTAGGTTAAGATGATGTAAAGTGCTTGCTAATGAGCTATTATTTGCTACGCCAGCATTCCACACTAATGATGCAGTAAGTGTACTGTCAGATGCCGCATTAAATTTATAGGTGGCTGTTTTATTGCTGCTTAGCAAACCGCCAAAAGCATTATCATAATCAAAACCATTTAAACCGATGTTTCCGTTTTTATTTCCACTATCTTCATAGCTATTTTGTTCGCCACCTGTAATTATTTGGTAGCTATGCAAGACATTTAATTGACCCGCACCAAAGCGTTCATCTAAACCATTGATAGTCGAGTGCCCGTTAGTACCGTAATCACTAATATTTGCAGTTGTAGACGTATTATTAGTCACTCTATCTGCACCAGCCATTAATGCAGCTTTAACGGTAGTTGCACGTTCTGCATCATATATAGTGCCAATTCCTGTAACAGTATGAGAATTTGTAGATAAGTTTGTTGTACCTTTGTGTCCTGTTTCAATTAATAATGCGGCTGCAGCTGAAACTTCAGGCGTTGCTGCACTAGTTAATGTTTCTGGAGTGACTAGGTCTGGGCGAGTTCTACCGCCAGTATATGTTGTGTCAATGGCATGTGATGAATAATCTGCGCCACCATCGGTTCTGCCAACCGCAATAACATTATAAGCACTGCTGAGTAATGGATTATTACTAGGGCCATTTGCCATACCAACAACTTGAATTAAATCATTTATTTGAGTTTCTCTATCCGTTAAACTTAAGATGAGGTTGGATTGAGTTGCGTCATTGCCATTACCTACCCAGCTGTCATTAGCGATGCGCGCACCATTACTAAGTGGAGATACTGTGTTGAAGGCAATGCTAGCTAACCAAGCGTTTGCTTCATAACTAGCGATATTGGTAATGCCGTTTGCCATAGCATTATTGCCGTAAAATATTGTGCCCACCCAATTAGCGTGTCCACTAACACCCTGGCTAGACGCACCAGGAAAGCTGAACGTTTTTCCAGTAAAGGCAGGGTCTGTTATATCAGGTGAATAGATAGGGTAGGTTGGATCAGTGCTTGCCACAGACGATGCTTCAATCTGCATTACATTAACCCCTGCACCTGTAGGAATGTTAGTGCCTAATAATGTTTGTAAATCTGTATAGCCAATATCAGTTTTATAATCCGCATACCCTGATAAAGACCAACTGAATGCAGGAATAATATAAAGCCAATGTATTTTTATTCTATTCATTGAATTATAAAATTAATGTATGGTTTCGATATTGTGAATAAGCGTTTCTTTTAATTTCAATTATCTTAATAAAATTATTAAGATAGTTCATAAGCCAGTGGTTTAACAATATTTAGCTTATTTGGTACTGAATTTTGTTAGCGCTAGATTTATTGAGGATGGTACCCAAGACATTGATGTCTTTTAATAAACTAGCACTTTGTTTTAGGTCATCAATTTTAGTGTGACCTTCATCAATTACAAGTAATATACAATCAACAGCCGGTATAAAACCTAAGGTATCATCTTGAGATAATAAAGGGGGTAAATCAAATAGGATGATGCGATGAGGGTCAATATTTTTTAATTCTTCTATTAGCGCTAACATTTTAGGTGAACGCAGCATTTCTGCTGAATTTAAAATGGCTTTACCTGCAGGTAAGATGGATAGACCCTCAATATCTACACTGACTATCAAATCATTTATTGCCCTATTGTCAGTTAAATAATCACTCAACCCCGTTCTGGTTTTAATATTTAGTAAATTATTAATACCTGAATTTTGAAAATTTACATCAATTAATAATACACTGCGGTTAAATTCCATGGCGATACTAATGGCAAGATTTGTTGCTGTTAGGCTATTCCCACTTTCTGTGTTTGGGCTGGTTATAGCCAAAGTATTCCACTGATGAGCATCCATGATTTGCAAACAGCGTGTACGAAGCATCTTATACGATTCTAGCCATTTTCCTGGTGCAAAACCGGTAATGATGCGTTGTGTTTGCAAGTGCGTTTTACTGGCTGTATGAACGCGTGATGGGTTATTATCATAATGAGTTGTGATCGGTTCCATATTAGTATCTTCTTATAGGTTCTTAATTAATCGTGAATTGTTTGGTTAAATATTATCGATAACACGCAATAATTTGTACCAAAAGACATCTAATGGCATTACAAAATATTGAAAGGCAATAATTGACACAATAATAATTACTAATGTAATTCCTATAATGATTAGGCGACGTTTAGAAGCGCCTTCTTGTTCTTCCATGCTTTCTAAGTAAGGTATGCTAGCTAATGGTGCAACACCTAATAAATGAGTGATGGTTTTTTCATTATTAACCGTCGCTCCGAGCATCTCAGCTAAGAATACACTGCCAAATCCACCCGCTATTGCAAATACAAAACCTAAGAAGAAGATAGCCGGTCTATTAGGGCTTAAAGCTTCAAGGGGTTCTTGTGGTGGATCAATTAAGGTAAATCGTTCACCTTTACGTTCAACTTCTAATTGTTGAGAAATTTCAGCTTCCATTTTTCTAGCACTGACTTCACGATAACGCATGTTGTTGTTATCGAGGTCTTGAAGCAAATCAATGTATTCCTTTTCGACTAATGGGGCTTGACGAAGGTTATTACGAAGATCTTCACCTTTTTGAGCTAGTTTGCTACGCGTAAATGCTAACGAAGCAAGTTCTGCATGGATTGATTCTAGCTGGGCTTTCAATGTGATATAAGCTGGATTATCAGGTTTTGATTCAATTTGATCCGTTTCTGTACCCTGTGTGTTAGCTAAAGAATCTTGTAAAGTCGTTATTTGTTTTTGCAATCTTAAAACATCGGGGTGTTTTTCAGAGTATTGTTTAATGGATGAGGCTAATTGAGCTTTTTTAGTGATTAATTCTGCATTTAACTTATTTAAATCTGTTTTATTACCCGTTTGTTTTTTTAATGATTCAATTTCACGTTTTACTTTGATGACATCTGGATGTGTGGCTGAGTATGTCGCTTGCATTGATGGGAATTGAGATTCAAGTAGTTTTAATCGATCTTTTGAATCATAGACTCTAGCGCCACTGGCATTCGTAGCCATTGAATGTGGGTCTATCTGAGATAATTCGCCTTCTAGATAAAATTCTCGTTCATGTAATGATCTTTCTTGGCTATCAAGTGTTAATAATTGGGTGTTTAATGAGGTAAGCTCTTGTTGATTTAATTGAGAAACTTGCGGTAATTGATTGAGATTTTTTTCTTTAAATGCAGCAAGTTTCGTTTGAGTTTCGTTAATTTTTTCTCTTAAACGATTCGCTTCTTCTCTTAAGAATAACGTTGCATTTTGTGCTGATTCTGTTCTTGATTTAATGTTTTCTTTTAAAAATAAGGAAGTTAATTCGTTAGCTACTTTTTGGGCGAGTGCAGGGTTGTCGTTATCAAATGATAGCGTAAATGCGATGGTCGCCAAGGAAGGCATTCCATTTCGCTTGTCGATAACATTGGCGCTAAGAGGTTCAACTTTAATACTCTCGCGCATTTTTTCCAAAATACGTTCTTCAGATTTTGATTTGCGTTCTTTAGCGTAAAGATCAAATTTATTGATTAATTCCAATAAATTAGAACGAGTCATGATACGTTGACTGATGACTTGTATTCGTTGATCCGCAAAAGTAGTGACTGTTGATCTTACTAAGTCTGAAGGGATTTCTTGTTCCTCAATCAAAATTGTGGCGATTGAGCGATAAACTGAAGGTAATACTACCGCGAGAACAATACTGAGTATTGATATAACCAGAAAAGGCACTAATAAAAATTTGCTTCGTCTTTTGATTATATTGAAATAATCTCTAATGTCGATTGCTTGGTTTTCCACGCTATTTCACCTGATTGTTTGTTTGTGGTTGATAAGTTAATTGTAATAAAAGACCATTGTCTTGAGCACTATTGGTGTTATTTTTATAAATCTGCTCTCTATAGGTATACGATAAACCGACGTTAACTTCCGGGGTCCAGCGCCAGTTAACATTAGGACTAATTGAAGTATAGTCTCTGTCCAAAGAGTATCCGCCAATGTGAGTAGGCATCTTGTAAATAGCGTAACTAGCAGATAAGCCAGTATTCCATCTTTCATTGATGGTGTAGCTGGGGTTTATTGATAATTGAGTTTGCGTTTGTAAGCCTTGAGTTGTTGGTGTTTGGTTCTGGGAGCCAACTAAAGAGATCGCGGCTTGCTCAAAGCTTTTTTGTAATGATGCTTGGTAGATTTGACCGGTACCCGTTGTGTTTTTATTGAAGTCAGATTGAGCGACAACTTTAGGGGAGATATATTTCCAAGCATTGTTAATAATTGCAAAATGACCAGGGATTATATGGGCGGGTATAATTTCATTGAGCTCTGATTGCGAATAATTCATCCCCACTGATAAATAACTGACCCATTGTTGTGGAAATGAATGTTGCCAACCAACAGAGGCTTGATCATTGTTAGTTGCTAAACTGTAATTTAAAGATTGAAAATTACTGTGTGTGCTCATGGGTTTATGATACTGAGACCCTGATAAGGTCAAATTAAGTTTATCTTTTATAGTATAAAGATAATTATAAGTACCCGATATCTGCTGGTAGTCGTAGTCGCTAAGATAGCTGTTATTATTTTTTTCATATGCGGCTTGTGCATAGGAATAATTAATAGTAGCTGAACTTAATTCGCTTAATGCATAAGTTAAACTGGGCGCAATATTTAACTGTTTCGCCATCACTTGTTTAAGTGTGTAACCTTGAATGGTTCCTTGGTTACTGGCTTCAGAACTTAAAGAAGATTGATTGTTAAATGAGCCATCAAGTCCCCATTGCCATCTATCTTTGCGATGACTATAGTCTAGATTAAACAGTTGTTCATTAATATCAAGTGCACTTTGATTGGTATAAAACAATTGATTCCACGTAAAGTTTGTACTTAATTGAGCGTCTTCATTCCTAAGGTTAAAATTAACGCCAGGTGAAACTTTAGTTATCCAATTATCTTGATGAGGCAAAGAGGTCATGTAAAGATTAGAGGTATAGCGTTCACTTGAACTAATGACGGGCTGTAATGAGTAATCAAAAGCCATGCTAGTTGAGCAAGCGCACAGTAGCATAGGCAGTAATAAAGCATTTTTCATACTAAATTTAATCGTGTTATAAAATAACCAAGATTAAGGTACGCTGACGGTATCACCCGGTTCTAAAATGATGTTTTGTTCCAAATGTTTTCCATCAATTACATCATCATACTCAAATGGAAAAACTTTTATAGTGTCACCCACGCGGCGTTGCACGTTAATATCGCCTTCATTAGCAAATACGGTTAAGCCACCCGCTAAACTTAAGGCTTGAAGAACATCAATACGTCTATTAGTAGGGAATTGACCCGGTTTATTTACTTTGCCAATCACAAAAATACTATTCCCGTTACTTTGTAATAATTTAATGTTAACGACTGGATCCGTAATATAGTCAGCTAATCTTGAGGCAATTGTTTCTTCTAATGTAAATATTGTTTTACCCGCAGCCATGATGGTGCCAGCTAACGGAAAAGAAATATTTCCATCCGGTGCTATTAATGTTTGTTCTTTTTGCATGCCTTCTTCTTTCCATACTGAGATTTCTATGAAGTCACCAGGTGAAAGGAGGTAAGTTTGAGTGATAGCGTTACTGTTTTTTACAGGCGTATTACTTTGAATGGGTTTTGCATTGCTGCTAATGACTGTTGCTGTTGGTGTCGTTTTAGTTATTGGAGGAGAAGCAGGTTCAGCAATTTTTACTTCAGCGAAGGTTTGTGTGCCAGAGAGCATTAAAAACGCAAGCGTAATGGTTTTTATAGAATTGAATTTGTGGTTCATATGGGTTATTGAATAACTGAGCATAAAAAAGTAATTTTGTATTCTGTCTATTATAAACCTAATTTTAAGGTTAAATTGTGTCAGTATTAAGACAATTATTGTCATATTAGGATGTTAAGTGAGTTATTTTTGGGTTTTATAGCGTCATACTATTGTCATTTGAATTTCTTTTATATGCTTTATAATTCTTACCTAAACGGCAAATATCTATTATTTCAATTAAAAATCAGTTCATTCCTCGCTGAAATATACATACTTCTTTTATGACTTCATTTACACGTATAAACAAAAATAGTTCATTTAACAATCAACACTTTTTATCAGCTCTTTGGATATCGACAATCTTGCTATTGATTGTTACCTTTATGAGTAGTTTGATGATAATGGTAAAGGTATGGATAGATGTTGAAGAATATGGACATGGTTTCTTTATCCCTATAATAACAGCTTATTTTTTATGGATACGTCGCAGTGAATTGAGGTTTGTTGATGAGTTTAAAGCAGCAATTCCTGGTTTAAGTATTGTGTTATTAGGACTGGTTTTAGGTTTTCTGGGTGGTTTAGCCACTATGAAAACCTTAGAGCAATATGCATTTATAATTTGTTTGTTCGGCATTTTTACCATGGCTTTTGGTTGGAAAGCATTAAAAATAGGTGGTATTCCATTATTGTTTTTAATCTTTATGGTGCCATTCCCCAATTTTATTCTGAATAATTTATCAGCAAAATTACAGTTAATATCTTCATGGTTGGGTGTCGAGTTTATTAGGGCTTGTGACATCATGGTTTATTTGGAAGGGAATGTCATTGATTTAGGTATTTATAAATTGCAAGTGGTGGACGCTTGTAGTGGTTTGCGCTATTTATTTCCATTAGCTAGTTTATCTTTTTTATGTGCCTATTTATTTAGAGGCCCAGTTTGGCAGAAGTTTTTAATTTTCTTATCGTCCGCACCTCTCACTATTTTTATGAATAGTTTTCGAATAGGGGTGATTGGGATCTTAGTTGATAACTGGGGTACCGATATGGCGGAGGGTTTTTTACATGACTTTGAAGGTTGGATTGTATTCTTATTATGTATGGCTCTGCTTTTTATAGAAATGTGGCTATTTTCTCGATTAAATGGCACTAAATTAGCGTTTAGTGAATTAGTATTAATTCCGACTGAATGGTCTAGCGATCACTCAAAACTAAATCCTAAACCCGTCTTAAATAAAGCTTTAGTATTTTTATTAGGGCTGTTGTTAACCAGTGCAATTGGTTTTAATTATATACAAGAAAGAGAAGATATTATTCCTGTTCGCAAACCGTTCTTAAATTTTCCTTTACAGTTAGGGCGGTGGCAGGGGCGTAATGAGTATTTGGATCAATTTTATCTTAAAGAGTTAAAGTTAACTGATTACGCAATTATTAATTTTGCACAACAAGACACGGGTGCAAGCGTTAATTTCTATAGTGCTTACTATCAAGCCCAACGCCGTGGTGTAGCCGTGCATTCTCCTAAAGGTTGTATGCCTGGCGGTGGCTGGGAAATGACAGATATTAGTCAATTAAACCTACCCGATATTCAATTGGATGATGCTTCCCTAAATGTAAACCGTGTGGTTATTCAAAAAGGATCTAACAAACAATTGGTGTATTATTGGTTCCAACAACGCGGCCGATCGATAACTAATGAATACTTAGTCAAATGGTATTTGTTTACAGACGCTTTAACTATGAATCGCACTGATGGATCACTAATTCGTTTAGTGACAGGTGTGAGTGAGACAGAAGACTTAAAGTTTGCAGACCAACGCTTACAAACATTTATGAAAGACTTGGTTAAAGAATTGCCTGATTATATTCCTGGTAAAAATAGCCAAATAAAGTAAATTAAGTGTATTGTCGTAAATTTGCTGCATGGTTGTATAAGTAGTCTCGCAGTGTAAATAAATAATAAAGGAGTTGAAATTTTTAGTAGTTAGGTTACAATGTACGGCTTGTGGAGAGGTGGCTGAGCGGCCGAAAGCGGCGGTCTTGAAAACCGTTGAGGGTTGATCCCCTCCCAGGGTTCGAATCCCTGCTTCTCCGCCATAAATATAAGATAACCGATTGATCCTAGGATCAATCGGTTTTTTTATGTCTGTTTGCTTACCTTCATCCCACCACTGGGTTTTCTCACGCCCTTGCCCTTGCTACAGAATGTCTGTAATTAGAAGTATCTGAATACAACATAGTATCATTTCAATGAATGCATCTGTATTGATTGACTACAATTTATTTCATCATGCAGAAAAATAATCTAACCATTTTTTTAATGCTTCAAATGTGTAATCAGAACTGACAAGAAATGCATTTTTTCGTTCAGAAGTTTTCTTCATTTGTACAGTCTCAGACTTAATCTGACACTGGGCTTGAAAAACAGAGTATTGCCGTTTTTATTAGATCACTACAGTATTGATGGCAAACTTTATAATTGACAAGTCATTGATCTTTGCTATATGGTGTCAATATGTCACCACTAAGGAGTCGTTATGATTATTAGCAATGAACGTATTACCGCCAGAGTATCAGAACAAATTAAACAAATCTTGACAGATGCGGCTGATCTTACAGGGGCAACGCTGAATCAGTTCTTGGTGCAGGCGGCACTTGAAAAAGCAGAACATATTATCGAAAAAGACAAATTGATACAGTTAAGTAAGAAAGATGCTGAAGTCTTTTTCGGGGCGTTTGAAAACCCACCAGAACCTAATGTAAAACTCCTTAACGCGGTTAAAAACTATAGAGTTTATATTAAGTGATCCCAATCCTAACGATTGAGACACTTTCTAAAACACATAACCGCATCGCTTTTGATTGCGGCAATCATGCCTTAAATCATTTTTTACAAAAAATAGCGCGTCAGCATAGCGAGAAAGGCCAGTCTAAAACCTTTGTCTTGATTGATGCAGAACAGCCAACCGAAATTATTGCTTATATGAGCCTTGTGGTTTGTGAGGTTTTGGCAGAAGACATTCCGCATCAATGGAAAAACAAATATCCTAAGAGAATTCCTGCAGCGAAGCTTGCAAAATTAGCGGTTGCCCATCATCAACAAAGGAAAGGCTATGGGGAAGTTTTGCTGATTGAAGCAATGCAAAAAACCTTAAATGTGTCTTACAAAATGGGTATTGCCGGTCTTTTTGTGGATGCTAAACATGAACAAGCAAAAACTTATTATCATCAATTTGGCTTCATTGCGTTACCTGAACAATTGGATAATCTTTTTTTACCGATAACAATGATAGCCAACAGTTTACACATTAATAACGAATAAACCGACTTTATCCGTTTATTGAAGACAACAAATCGCTAAACCACAAACTTTAATATAGGTGGGCAATAATCTGTCACACCATGCGTGGTTATGGCACAGTAACGGAAATAATACTTTGTTAAAGGCGTTAGCCCCGTTAATTCATAACTAGCCGCAGTACTTCTTCCTACAATAAGCCAGCCCGTTTCAGTATTTGTGTTATCGCCTTGATACATTTGCCATTCATAAGAACCAGCTTTTAAGACAGTTTGACCTACCAGTCTTATAGTACCTGAGTTGTATGCGTATAACGCTACCACGTAGATTTGTCGGGTGTATTCTGTTTAATGTTTGTAATCCATTCTGGACTTAATGGCAATAACTCATCAATACGACTATTAGGCCAAGTGGGTAGCTTTTCTAAGGTATCTTTCAACCAT
>CAJADF010000082.1 GCA_903938485.1 uncultured Methylococcaceae bacterium | reverse complement strand
GTTATTTATCGCGCATCGAGAAAACATTCTGATTAAAGCCTTAGAAACCTTTAGAGAAGTAACCCAAGATCCACACTTTGGCAGTGTTTTATCAGGCAATCAAAAAACCAGCACCGCTAACCCATGCTTATTTGCCATGGTGCAAACACTCTCGCAAACTGACACCTTAGCGCAATACGCAGACACAGCGTTTGACTATATCGTGATCGATGAATTTCACCATGCCGATGCCAGTTCGTACCAACGCCTACTGGCTAAATTTAAACCAAAGTTTTTACTGGGCTTAACCGCTACGCCAGAACGCATGGATGGCCGTGATGTCTTAAAAATCTGTGATTACGATATTGCTTTTGAAACCCGCTTATTTGATGCCATTAATAACCGCTGGCTAGTGCCCTTTCAGTATTTTGCAATACATGACCCTAGCGACTATAAGACATTACGCTGGACAAGTCGGGGCTACATAGAAGCCGAACTGGATGCACTATTAATTAATGACACCCGCGCCGAATTAATCTTTAACAACCTGATTAAATTCTTACCCGCCACCGGCAAAATTAAAGCCCTCGCCTTTTGTGCCTCAAAAACACATGCCGACTACATGAACAAACAATTTAATTATCTAGGTGCCAAACGAGGGATTAAATCCGTGTGTTTATTGGGTAAAGACAGCATCGAAGACCGAACCACGGCCATACAACAATTACAAGATGAACAACACGCCTTACAAATCATCTGCTCCGTCGACATCTTTGGCGAAGGCATTGATATACCTGCTGTATCGCATGTATTATTTTTAAGACCCACCCAATCCTTTACGGTATTTTTACAACAACTGGGGCGCGGTTTAAGACAAGTACCCGATAAAGACTACCTAGTGGCATTGGACTTTGTTGGCAACTTTAAAAACGCTTATGTCGCCCAATTAGCCATTAACGGCTACACCAGCACCCTAGAATACAAACAACACAAAAACGCTAACACCCCAGAAAAATCACTACCCAATGCGTGCTACATCAGTGCCGATACCCAAGTACAACCTATCTGGGATGCAGAAATTGAACGTATCTTAAAACCCAGTAACAAATTTGAAGCCTTACAAGATATGTACCGCGACATGCGCAGTCATCTTGAAGACTCACCCGCACTCATGGACTTTTTTGCTAACCCAGCCAGCCATGACCCTAGCGTATATATAAAAGAGAAAAAATTCGGTGGCAACTGGTTACGCGTAAAAGCCACCATGGAAGACTTAACAGCCTATGAGGCCAGCTTATTAGATACGCCCGCAGAGAGATTCTTACAACACATAGAATCAGAACTAAACCCAACCAAGTCATACAAAATGGTGGTGTTAAAAACACTCCTTGTGCTAAATGCCACACATTGTCCAGTAGCCGACATTGCCGAAGGATTCTTAAACTACTACCTAAGCAATCAAGACCGACTAGCAGATTGGGATGAACTAGCAAAAACAACAGACCCCAAGCAATTTGCACTGGGCAAGGTTATTACGCATTTATTAAAAATGCCTTTAGATAAAATGACTAACACCGGTGGCGAGTTTTTTACTCTTGATAAAACCAAGCAAACCTTCAGCATACAAGCCGCTTATCAAGCCTATTGGCAACAGCCAGAATTTAAAATCCTAGTAGCCGATCGAGTCGACTTTGCTTTAACCAAGTATTTTTATCGTAAAGACAAAGGGGCTGCCCTAGCTAATAACTTGAAAGGCTTCGCAGTAGAAATTCCTTATGTCAGTAATCCAGATATTGGCTTTACAGCGGAAATTAGAAAAGTTATTGCAGCAAACCCCAAAGCAACCGAGTGGACTTTTAGTTTTGATAAAGCCGGCTACAACGGCACTATGGAATTAGAAATTCTAGAAGGTGAAAAGTTTATTGCATGGACCCATACCCAATACAAAGACATTACCCGCTTTCCGGCACGGATTAAGGCGGCGGCTAGTGCTATGTATTTTGAGGGTTATAGAGGCGAGGTAAATGTTGTGGTTGAAGGGATTAGAATATCACTTCTTTGCGAAAAAATTTATAAGTAGAAGAATACTACAACTAATCCGGTCTAATTGAGGACGTTATTGCTTCACATTGCATTCATTTAGAATTTATATACTGCTGTAATATTTCTATATGGGCTTTCCTGTTATATCTTACGCAATAATCCATTTGTGACAATGCAGCTTCTTCGGCTGTCTTAATATCATAATCCTGTCTAATTCGTTCCAAAATGACACGATATTGCATTTTGCTACCGCTTCGATTGAAACATTTTCTGGTTTTTAACATGCAGTTAAGCCAAATCATTGTCATTTTGGCCGAAGTCTCATTCATTCCCTCTGGAACAAATTCAAGGTTTTCGCTTCTAAATGCGTCATAACATTCTAAAATCATTTTTTCAGTAATCATAAAACTCCTAAGGGCTAAGCAAGTTTATTATTCAAACAAACTTTTATCATTCTGATACTTTGGGTGATATTGACCCACAGGAAAACCTCTAGGTGGTAAAAAGGCCAATTTATTTGCTTCTCTTGCAAGTGGCAAATAGTCCGTTAGCAATGCGTTTAATGCTGCGGAAACAACCATTGTAATTGGATCACCTCCTCCAGAACTATGAACATAGGGTTGATTATTTTCCCACAATACGATTCCTGTCTTAGTATCAACTAAGGTGTATTGCATCTCCACTTCAACAGAAGAAGCCAACACTTGTAGTGGTCAAGTTTTTTAAGACACTGCAATAGGTTTTTTTACTGTGTTTTGCATTTCATACATATTTGGAGATACATAGCCTAATGTAGAATGTAAACG
>CAJADF010000081.1 GCA_903938485.1 uncultured Methylococcaceae bacterium | reverse complement strand
GGGTCGTTTGTTGCGAGTTCAGATAGTCTGATTTATAAGTCATGCTGGTCGACCGCTATCTTTTCATTAGAAAAAGAATTATTGGGCTCTTTTAGTATTTATCATCTTGAATCTAAAAAACCGTCACGATACTTTAGAAGTTTGATTAATGAAACTGTGTCTTTAGTAGCTAATGCTATAGAAAAATCTACAATCGATACGCAGATGCAGTTATCAGCTAGCTTATTTTCTCACGCTCGTGAGGGAATATATGTGACAGATGAAAAAGGTTTTATTATTGATTGTAATGAGGCATTTTTGAAAATTAGTGGCTATAGTCGTGCAGAGTTGATAGGTAAGAATCCTAGAATATTTAAATCAGGTGTACATGACAAAGTCTATTATGAACATATGTGGCAATCTCTTTTAGAGAAAGGTTTCTGGTCTGGAGAGATCTGGAATAAGTACAAAAACAGGGATAATAGTCCTGGATTGCATTCAATTACTGCAATTCGTAATCAAAATAATGAATTAGAACGTTACTTAGTTCAAGTGACAGATATTAGCGAATTAAAGCAACAACAATTAACATTAGAACAATTTGCATATAATGATGTTTTAACTGGTTTGCCAAATAGATTGTTATTGATTGACAGATTAAACCAGTCGTTGTTAAAAAATCATAGAGATGGACATAATTTGGCCGTCATATTTATTGATTTAGATGGATTTAAATTAATAAATGATAATTATGGGCATAATGTCGGCGATGAGTTTTTAGTTGCTATGACCAAGAAAATGTTATCTGTAATTAGGGAAAGTGACACTCTAGCTCGACTTGGTGGCGATGAATTTATTGTGGTTCTAAATGGTCTAGATACACTTGATTCTTATGAAAAACCAACTTTAAGCTTATTGAAAGCCTGCAATACCTCGTTAGAAGTTGGTGGTATAACTCTTAAAGTTTCTGCGAGTATAGGTGTTAGGTTTTATCGTGGCCAATTTGATAATGAAACATTAGATGCTGAGACTTTGATTCATCAAGCTGATCAAGCCATGTATGTTGCAAAACAATCAGGGAAGAATTGTTATCATATATTTGATAATAATTCTGATCAAATTATTAATACTCGCCATGAAACTATTCAAGATATTCGTAGAGGTTTGTTAGAGGGTGAGTTTATTTTGCATTATCAGCCCAAAATTAACATGCGTACAGGAGAGTTATTGGGTTTAGAGGCTTTAGTAAGATGGGATCATCCAAACGATGGATTATTAAGACCAGAAGAGTTTTTGCCGTTTATTGAAAATCATCCATTGGCAATTGAAATAGGTGATTGGGTTATAAATACAGTATTAAAGCAATTAAATAAATGGCAAGTTAAAGGCCTTTTTATATCCATAAGTGTTAATATCAACGAGAGACATTTAAGTCAAAGTAATTTTTTTGAACGTTTAAAAAATGAATTGATTGCTTATCCTAATTTTGTAGCCGGAAGTTTAGAATTAGAGATTTTAGAAGCTACGGTTATTGCTGATAGAAATTACGTAAATAAAATAATTTTAGATTGCCAAGAGTTAGGAGTATCTTTTGCACTGGATCATTTTGGTATAGGTTATTCATCTTTGATTTATTTAAGGCAATTATCATTCAATACTATTAAGGTTGATAAAAGCTTTATAGAAGAAATGGATAAAAGTCCTGAAAATTATGCTGTAATTAACAGTGTAATTGGATTGCTTTCAACCGTGGGTAGTAATGTTATTGCTGAAGGTGTTGAAACACTTGAACAAGGTGAAATGCTTTTAAACATGGGGTGTGAACTTGCTCAAGGCTCCTGTTTTGGAAAACCAATGTCATCTGAACAGTTTTTAGTTTGGTATGACTTTTGGGGAAAGCAAATTAAAAAAACTTTTATTGATTGATACTTTAATGAAGTTAATATTTTTACTAAAATTAAATTAATTTGATAATCTTTAACGATTGTTGGTTTTTTAAATTTTAATTTTTGAAGTTGGCAATTAGTCCATAAAATTTATACTTAATGAGGGTTATTTATATGCAAAAGAAAAGACATTTTTTAGTGTTGTTATTAATGGTTTGTAGCTCTTTTTCAATAGAGAAGGTAGTAGCTAATTCTGATAAGAGCGATAAAAAGAACGTTAGTTATGGAATTGGTGTTGATATAGGTCGTAATTTTAAGCGTTTAAATTTAGAACTTGATTTGGATACCTTATTTAAGGGGCTTAAGGATGTTAATACAGGTAAAAAATTAGATTTATCAGAAGATGAGTTACGAACAATTATGAGTAACTATCAAAATGAGCTTAAACAAAAACAAATTACTGCGCTTAAAAATATCAGTGATGCAAATAAAAAAGCAGGTGAAGCTTTTTTAGCAGAGAATGCAAAAAAATCAGGTGTTATTAAATTACCTAGTGGTCTTCAATACAAAATTTTGACTAAAGGAGAGGGTAAAGTTGCAAAACAAGATGAAATTGTTACCTGTAATTATCGAGGTACTTTGTTAGATGGAACCGTTTTTGATAGTTCTGCTCAAACTGGAAAGCCAGCAATGTTTAATGTGGGTGGTGTAATTCCAGGATGGCAAGAAGCTTTAAAATTAATGCCCGTAGGGTCCAAATGGGAGATATATATTCCTTCTGATTTAGCATACGGACAACGTGGTGCTGGTCGAGATATTGGACCAAATGCTACTTTAATCTTTGAGGTGGAGCTGCTAGATGTTCAAGCAGCAAAACCAGCAGAAGTTTCAGCTAAACCGGAATTTGAAATCACAAAACCTTAATCCATTCAAGTGAATTTATATTGCTCTCATAGTGTGTAAACGTGAGAGCAATGTTTATATGAGAGATGGAATGAAAATAAAATGGAGTGCTACATGGTTCAGAAAAAGATGTTCCTTTCAAATATGATTTGCAATACGTATCAATATATATTGATGTCTTCTTTAATGAGTTTGGTTTTTATTTTATTAACTTCGGATGTTCATGCAGGTTCTGTGGGAACAAATCAAGAAGAAATAGAAATGGGCAGACGAATTTATATGGAGGGTATTTCGACATCTGGAGTTCCTTTAAAAGCAGAGAGGCAGGGGGCAGTTCAATTAGAAGGTGTCGCTGCAGCTTGCGAAACGTGTCATAGACGAAGTGGTATGGGGAGTTTAGAAGGTAATATCCATGTAATGCCTATAGCGGGACATTATTTATTTGATACGCAAGAAAACAGACCTTTAGCTTTATTGGATACTCGCGAGGCAAAAAATGTGACGCGTGCACATGCTCCTTATTCTGAGGAATCCTTGGCTAAAGCAATAAGAGAAGGTGTTAATGTAAGTGGGCGTGAGATGAATCTAGTAATGCCCCATTACGCAATGAATGATTCAGATATAAAAGCTTTATCAGCTTATTTAAAACAATTGTCAGATGATTTGTCACCAGGTGTTGAGGAAGATAGTTTGCATTTAGCAACTATAATTACGCCTGATGTAGATCCTAAAAAAGCTGATGTAATGGTGAAGATGTTAGAAAAAGCTTTTGAACAACGTAATGCTACTCAGGAAGTACATTCTGGTCGGATGCGTTCACCGTTAGATTTGTTACCACGAAAATTGCGTAACTGGGATTTGAGTGTATGGGAGTTAAAAGGTCAACCAGAAACTTGGGGCGGGCAGTTAGAAACTTATTACAGTAAAATGCCTGTTTTTGCCGTATTGTCAGGGATTTCTGTGACTACATGGGCTCCGATCAGTCAATTTTGTGAGCAAAAAAAATTACCTTGTTTACTGCCGAATATACCGTTACCACCATCTGAAAAGTCTTATTACTCGGTATATTTTTCTAACGGAGTTTCTTTAGAAGCAAATGTATTAGCGAAGCAACTTCGTAGTGATGATAAGAAAGTATCTAAACGTATTGTTCAAATATATAGCGATGATGAAATAGGACGTGGTGCATCAAAAGTCCTAAAAGATACATTTCAAGAATCTGATCTAGTCGTAGAAAATAGAGTGCTTACAGATTCTGATGCCAGTAAAACTAAAGAATTATTAAAAGGACTTTCCAATAATGATGTGTTGGTATTATGGTTAAAGCCTAAGGATTTGATGAAATTAACAAAACTAATGGGAAAAAATTCTCCGGATAAAATTTATGTGTCGGGAATTTTATCAGACGAAAATTATAGTTTTGTTACTAAGGCCACAAAACCTCACGTTAGGGTGATTTATCCTTATGAGTTAGGCAGTAATCGAGCTAAAAATATGGCAATGATGAAGCAATGGTTGAAATCATGGCAAATTCCGTTGGTTGATGAACCCTTTCAAGCAGAGGTGTTTTTTGATGCATTGTTGATGACAGAATTAAGCTCTCAAATGTTGGATAATTTGTATAGAGATTATTTAATTGAGAGAGCAGAGGACATGTTGAGTGTTGGCTCTAATGTTTCGGCTTATCCACATTTAAGTTTATCTCGTGGGCAACGTTTGGCTTCAAAGGGGGCTTATATTGCACGTATTAGTAACGATGGTAAGTTGGTTTCTGAGTCAGATTGGCTTGTCCCTTAGGTATTTTTAAAGTTAAAAGGTATTTATAATGTTTTTTTATAAGCAAAAATTAAATATGTCATCTAGATTTTGGTTTTTAGTTTTGATGATAGTTATTAGTAGTTTAAAAATATCAGTATGTGATGGGTCAGAAGAGGCAAAGTTTTTTCGATCTGAAGCTAACTATGTGGTACCTGATGTGCCTGTGGTCCGTCACGATGGTGGGAAATCAACTTTTCTTAAAGAAATTGATGACGGTCGACCAGTTTTAGTGAATTTTGTTTTTATTTCATGTTCAGCTATTTGTCCTATGTTGAGTCATATTTTCTCAAAAGTACAAACTAAATTAACTAAAGATGGTAAGCCATTTCATTTAATAACAATTTCAATTGATCCGGAGAATGATACGCCGGCATCCTTAGCTGAATACGCTAAGAAATTTTCGGCAGGAAGTAATTGGAGTTTCTATACTGGAAGTCGCGAAGCGAGTTTGAATTTGCAAAAGGCTTTTAAGGCTTATCGAGGTGATAAAATGAATCATGCTTCATTGATTTTAATTAGAGCTAAGCCAGGGGAAAAGTGGGTTAGGCTAGAAGGGTTTGTAAGTCCAGAAGATGTCGTTAAAGAATTCTATTCATTATCTAATAGTAGTGTTCATTGATAATATTCATTAGGAATTAGTTTTAACGTTTTTTAGTTTTTAAATGTAATAAAACTAGAAAACGTTAATTCTTCTTTGTTGTTTTTAGTAGTTATTTCTCTAACCCAATGAAATCCCATATTTTATGTGATATGGTTGAAGTGGATTGTTCTAGTATTGGAGGCCCGCTGGGATAGTTCAAATCATAGACTCGTTTTACGTCACTGGCTAATTCAACTTGATTAAGGTTTATGTAAGCTTCATTTAAAGCCAGTAATGCATAAGGTACTGCGGGAGTTCGTTGGTATTTTTCGATAACGGTTGTCGCTCTGTTTACTGCAGCAACATATTCATGGCGTTTATTGTAATAACGTGCGATATGTATTTCATGCATGGCGAGATTGTTTTTTAAGGATATCATCCGTAATCGGCTGTCCGCAATGTATTTACTATTAGGAAATCGCTCAATGAGGTCTTCAAAGTTTTTTATTGCATCTGCCGCGCTACCTGTTTCTCGTTGAGATGTATCTGTAGGTAAAAAACGATCAATAAAACTAATTCCTCTATTGTAGTTAACTAAACCTTTCAAATAATATGCGTAATCAATAGCCGAGCTACGTGGATTAATTTTAATGAATCTATCAGCGGCGGCAATCGCTGATTCTGGCTCGTTGTTTTTAAAATATGCGTAAGCAATATCAAGTTCAGTTTGAGCAGAATCTTCTCCAAATGGGTACCGGGATTCTAGTGCTTGATATAGTTTTATGGCTTTTTCGTAGTTACTGTTATTCACCATTTTTTTTGCTTCTGAGCGGAATTTATCAGCTGTCCAGTCTGCATATTCTGCTTCTTCAGAGGATTTAGAATCACTAGAAAATATATCTTTAAATGAAGAGCAACTGTTTAAAAATAAGCAAAAACAGCAAATAAATAAAATTTTATTTAAAATTAATCGCATAGTACTAACGACACGTTGTAATATTAGAAGTTTTCTTGCAAGATAAAGACGTATTTACCCAATTGTCTTGTAAGTATAACTTAACTATGGTTGATTCAGAAGAACTTGTTATGACAAGATTGACAGCAGAAGTTCCAAACGAAATGGCAGGTATGCGCTTGGACCAAGTCCTTGCGGAATTATTTGCGGATTATTCGCGCAGTAAATTACAAACATGGGTTAAAGCGGGGCGCGTTAAAGTGAACGGCGTGGCGCTTAAACCTAAAGATAAAGTAGAGGGTGGGGAAGAGATAGAGTTAGACGCCGAGGCTGAGGTGGTTATTAATTCTGAGCCTGAAGAAATCCCTTTAGATATCCTGTTTGAAGACGAAAGTATTTTAATTATAAATAAGCCTGCTGGCTTGGTGGTGCATCCGGCGGTCGGTAATTGGAGTGGTACGTTACTAAATGGCTTGCTTAATCACGATTCTAATTTAGAAACTTTACCTAGAGCGGGTATTGTGCACAGAATTGATAAAGAAACCAGCGGCATTTTAATGATTGCTAAGACTTTGCAGGCGCACAATAGTCTTACCCAACAATTGCAAGAACGCAGTATTAATAGAGAATATTTAGCGATTACGCGGGGCCGTATGACAGCCGGCGGCACGGTTGATGAACCGATTGCGCGGCATCCTACAGATCGTAAAAAATATGCGGTTCGGGAGTCGGGTAAAGACTCTATTACGCATTATCGGGTAGAAACTCGGTTTACGCGGCATACGTTTGTGCGGGTTAAATTAGAAACCGGGCGTACTCATCAAATTAGAGTGCACATGGCGCATATTCGCTTTCCGTTAGTGGGCGATCAGGTGTATGGGGGGCGTTTTCAAATGCCTGCGGGTTGTAGTGAAGCGTTGGAAAAAGAGTTACGGAGTTTTAAGCGACAAGCTTTACATGCCGCTAAATTGGGTTTGCAGCATCCTGTGAGCAATGAATATATGGAATGGGTGCAACCTTTACCAGACGATATGGTGCGCTTACTAGATGCCTTGGCGGCCAATGAATAAGTCGGCTAGTTTTTTATATCCTGATTGGCCGGCTCCTGAAAATATTGGTGCGGCAATGACTTTAAGAGGGGGTGGTGTGAGTGCGCCACCTTTTGCTAGTCTTAATCTAGCGACACATGTCGGTGATGATAGCGCAGCTGTGGCAAACAATAGATCATTTATTAGGCAAGCGTTGGACTTACCTTCTGACCCTGTTTGGTTAGAACAGATTCATAGTAATCGGGCGGTAGAGGCGCTTAACACGCCAGTGTTACAGCAAGCCGACGCTGCGTTTACGGGACAAGCTGGGGTGGTGTGTGCGGTGTTAACCGCTGATTGTTTACCCTTGTTGATTTGTTCTAAGGACGGTCAGCAAGTAGCGGCGGTTCATGCGGGCTGGAAAGGTTTATTGGCGGGTGTTGTTACCAATACCCTAACAGCGCTTAAAGCCGCGCGAGTAAAGTCTGCAGCAGAATCGGGTTATCTGGTATGGTTAGGGCCAGCCATTGGGCTTAAAAGTTTTGAGGTAGGTGCTGAGGTTCGCGAGGCTTTTATTCATAAAAATACCCAGAATAGCACGGCGTTTTTGCAGACAACTGCAGATAAATGGTTGGCGGATATTTATCAACTGGCGCGTATTGAATTGGCCGATTTGCAGGTGGTTAATGTATACGGTGGGAATGCGTGTACTTTTGCTGAAGCAGAACTTTATTATTCTTATCGTCGAGAAATGCAAACCGGTCGGATGGCGTCTTTAATATGGAGAAAATCATAAAGTGCATTTGTTGTTATTAATCATCATTTTTACGGCGGTGGGTGGCATTTTAAGTGTGTTAGCTGCGGGCGTATTTTTATTAATGCGCGAAGATCACCGCAATGCCGTCCTCCCGCATGGTATCAGTTTTGCGATTGGCGCCTTATTAGCGGTCGCCTTTTGGGGTTTAATTCCAGAATCCTTTGAACTGGTTAAGCCTGCACAAATTCAAACCTTATCGGGTACTATCTTAGCGGGTATTCTAGGTTTTTTTGTTTTAGAAAAACTCTTGGTTTGGCGGCATTGTCATGCCGGACATTGTGAAGCGCATGGTGAGGATAGTCATGCCGAGCGTGAGCATTCTCATGGGCATAATGCCCGAAAATCAGCCGGGGCATTAATTATTTTGGGGGATAGTATCCATAATTTTGTGGATGGTATTTTAATTGCTGCTGCGTTTTTAACAGACGTGCAGTTAGGTATTGTCACGAGCTTAGCCGTGGCGGCTCATGAAATTCCTCAAGAAGTGGGGGACTTTGCTATTTTGTTAGGCAGTGGTTACTCACGTGGTAAAGCACTGTTTTATAATGTCCTTGCTAGTTTAACGACGGTGCTAGGTGGGGTTATTGCGTATTTTAGTTTAGGTGATTTACGTGCTAGTTTGCCTTATTTTCTAGCGTTGGCGGCTTCAAGTTTTATTTATATTGCCGTTGCAGACTTGATTCCTTCTTTGCATACTAAAACGGACACCAAAACATCGTTACAGCAAATTGCCTTGATAGCGTTGGGGGTGTTGGTTATTTGTTTGTTGCACAATTACGCGCATAGTTTAAAGCCGTAGCTGGCTAGGCGCCCTGAAGATTAACAAATGTTGATCTACAGGGCGCCGCGTATAGGTTGTTATGTAATGACGTTTGGCTCGGATCTGCCAGTACGTTGTTTAACTTCACAAAGCTGTTCGGCGAGTTCAATTAAAAAAGCTAAGGCGGTTTGCGCTTCTTGGTTGTGTTTTTCTGGATCTGCTTCAAAGCGTTCGATATAGATTCTTAATGTCGCCCCGACTGTTCCTGTGCCTGATAAACGAAATACGATACGTGAGCCATTCTCAAAGCCGACTCGAATACCTTGGTTTTTACTGATACTGCCATCGATAGAGTCTTCGTAACAAAATTCATCGGCGTAGCTGACTAGATATTCGCCAAACACTTGTCCTGGTAAAGTTGGCAGTTGGGCGCGTAAATGATCAACAATGCCGTTAGCTATCGGTGTTTCTATCGCTTCGTAGTCATGACGGCAATAGATATCACGCCCAAATTTTTGCCAGTGTTCTTGAACAATATCTGCTACTGTTTGGCGTTTAACGGCGATTAAATTTAACCAGAATAACACGGCCCATAAGCCATCTTTTTCACGCACATGAGTGGAGCCTGTACCGAAGCTTTCTTCACCGCATAAAGTAATTTTTCCGGCATCTAACAGGTTGCCAAAGAACTTCCAACCAGTCGGAGTTTCATAGCAAGGGATTTTATAACTAGCCGCCACTCGATCTACTGCTTGGCTAGTTGGCATTGAACGAGCTACACCGCTTAAGCCAGCTTTATAGGCGGGAATCAAGTGCGCATTGGCGGCCATGATGGCAAGACTATCACTAGGTGTAACAAAAATATTACTGCCTGTAATCATGTTTCGATCACCATCACCATCAGATGCGGCACCAAATACAGGCGCATTGTCACTAAACATGCGTTCTGCTAGTTCATGGGCATGTGCTAAGTTAGGGTCGGGGTGATGTCCGCCAAAATCTTCTAAAGGTTCTGCATTAATAACCGAGTCTGCAGGAGCGCCTAAGATGTCTACTAATATGCGTTTTGCATAAGGGCCAGTGATGGCACTCATGGCATCAAACAGTAAGGTAATATAGCCACTGCTGATGCTTTGTTTGAGTACTTTGAAGTCGAAAATAGTTTCTAATAATTCAGCATAATCAGTGACAGGATCAATAATAGTTACTTTTAGGGCTTCAAATTGTGCTATGCCTATATTGTCTAGGTCAATATCTGGAATATCTGCTGTTTTGTATTGGTCAATGACTTGGCTGCGTTGAAAAACGGCTTGGGTAAATTTTTCAGGTGCAGGACCGCCATTGTTGACATTGTATTTTATGCCGAAATCTTCATCTGGACCGCCAGGGTTATGACTAGCAGAAAGTATTAGCCCACCATCCGCTTGATATTTTCTAATGATATGTGAGGCGGCAGGTGTCGAAAGTAAGCCACCTTGACCAATGATCAGTTCTTCAAAGCCATTAGCCGCAGCCATTTTAATGATAATTTGTATAGCAACTCTGTTAAAATAACGGCCATCACCACCCAATACCAGTACTTTGCCTTGTGTTTCTTCTAGGGAATCAAAAATTGATTGTACAAAGTTTTCTAAATAACCAGTTTGTTGGAAAACTTTGACTTTTTTTCGTAAACCTGAAGTACCTGGGTTCTGATCTTGATAGGGTTTAGTGGTGATGGTTTCAATTTGCATAATGGCTCCATAATGCGATAATTAACGTATTTTGATAAAATACACCAAATTTACGGTCTAGTCTAAAAATTATATGTTACGAATTGGTTGGTTGTTGTTCTTTAGTTTTGTTTCTTGTTCGGTTTTAGCAGAAACTGATGTTTGGTTATTAGTAGACACAAAAGCGCGTAAGATTGAAGTGAAGAAAGGTGAGAATACAATTGAAACTCTAGAGTCAATTGCTATTGGTAGAGGGGGAGCCGGTGCAAAAAAACATAGGGGTGATAATATTACGCCGTTTGGTGAATACAGAATAGGATGGGTAGGAGAAAAGAGTAGCTTTAGGAGGTTTTTTGGCTTAACTTATCCATCAAGTGCAGATGCAGAAACAGCTTTCAATAAAGGTCTAATAGATCGGTCAACTTTCAATCGAATTGTAACCGCGCATCAGTATAAACAGATACCACCTCAAAATACTCCTTTAGGTGGTCAGATAGGTATACACGGTCTTGGGCGTGCGAATTTAAAGATTCATCAAGCCTTTGATTGGACACATGGGTGTATAGCATTAACTAATCCGCAAATTGATCATTTGAGTCAGTTAGTGGAGACGGGGACTGTTGTAAAAATAAAATAAAGCTGGAAAATTGTATAAAAACTGGTAGAATCTACAACAGCTATAATGTTTTTTGTAGTAATAACTCTGACTAAGGAAAATAATATGAAAAAAGTAATTAAATTATCTATGATCGCAATGGTTGCTAGCTTAGTAGTTGGTTGTGCAACTAACTCTGATATTGAAGGTCTTCAATCACAAATTGACGGTTTAAAATCTTCTGTAGCTTCTGCTTCTTCTGATGCAGCTAGCGCAAAAGCTGCTGCTGACGCTGCTGCTGCAACTGCTGCTGCTGCTGAGTCTGCTGCTAACCGTGCTGCTCAATACGCTCAAGACACAAACAGCAAATTGGACAACTTGTTCAAAAAATCAATGTTGAAATAATTCAACTTTGCTTTAGTGCTGAAAAAAGCCCAACGGTTTCGCCGTTGGGCTTTTTTTTTAACTAATTTTCTCCGCCAAATATTTCTAGTAAGCGCGGAATAAGGTTAGCCAACTCGGCTGACATGATAGAAAAATCCACATCAAATTGTGCTGCTGCATCCGCAATATCAATTTCTGATATTTGATCTTGTATTAGGTCTAAATATCGTAAACGCTTGATAGCTAAATTTTCATCCACTATAAACGATATGCGATCTGCCCATGACACGGCTAGTTTTATGACTTCTTTGCCTGTATTTAAGTGGTTTATAATTTCAGGGAGTGCCAAGTCATGTCGCTTGCAACGAATAATGCTGCCAGACTCTTCAGGTGAGCGTAATTCGCATTCATCTTGAATAGCAATATCATTAGGTATCTGTTGGTTAAGTAGCCACTGAGTCATTATTGTGCTGGGTTTATTGATGGTATTCAGTGGGATTGCAGGTAGTGAGCCGATTGATTTACGCAGTAGGCTTGAAATATCCTCAGCTGTTTTTGTTGAGGCAGAATCAATAACAATATAACCGCCTTGTGGGTCAATATAAGCATATATTTTGCGTGAAAAGGTAAAGGTTCTAGGTAGCGAGTCAAAAATGATCTCATCTTTGATTTCTGTGCGTTCTTTCTTTGATAATTTACGGGCTTGCTGTTCTTCTTTTTCTTGAATTTTTTCCAAAACCAGTTCATTGATAACAGCAGATGGTAAAACTCGTTCTTCTTTTTTTCCACATATCATCATAAAACCGTTGCTCGTATGAACAAGTTGTTGGCTTGATTTTCCTAGTGGCGACGTCCAGCCTAAAGTGAATTCTTCATGAGAGCCGCAGGGTCGAAATGCGAGTGTAGTGAGTTTTTGTTCTAGCTCTTCTGGTGCTAATGTAAATGCTTCGGTGAGACGAAATATAGCGAGATTTTTAAACCACATGGTTCTTATTTATCCTTAGTTGTTGATGGTTGGGCATTATCGCAAATTTGCATTAATTCTTTTGTAATAAATATACTTAATCTAGATTTTAACCCCTATAAAGTACACTGTTAGTCTGTGATAAAATGGAGTTTAGTTTTTAATTGGGTGTTGTTATTGTGCTACTAATGTTATTTACATGATTGCTACGACTAATTTTATAGTATTTTAAAAATTATTTTTAAGAGTGATGGTTTTATAAAAGATGAATGAAGAACAAGAGTTCGATTATGAATATGAATACGATGACCAAGGACAGATTGTTTATTATGCTGTTCGACCTAATAAAACCCAAATAAAAAAAGATATGGCGGTTCTCTTTGCTTTAGGTGAAGAGATTTCTGAGCTCTCTGTCGCCCAAATTAGTTTGCTAGAGTTGCCAGATACTATCCATAAAGCGATTATCGAAGTATCTAAGATGCCGCACAAAGGAGCTAGAAAGCGGTTATTAAAATTTATAACAGGAAAATTGCATAAAATAGATATAGAACCAATTTTAGAGAAATTAGCTAGAATTAAAAATAAGAGTGCTCATGGGGTAAGAGAGCATCATATTGTTGAACGTTGGCGAGATCGTTTGGTTAAAGATGGGCATGAGGCTTTAACGGCCTTTTTAAACGAACAGCCTGATGCGGATAGGCAGCATCTTAGACAGTTATTAAGAAATATTCAAAAGGAAGCGGAGACTAATAAGCCAGCTAAGTCATCTAGATTATTATATCGATATTTAAAGACATTATTAAATGTTGAAGATGAATTTGATTATGATGAGGATTCTGAGCTCAATCAAGAGGGCTCTGAAGGTGAGATGGAGTTTTACGATATGGGTGATGAAGACTTCGATGATGACGAAGATTAGTTTTTGAGACAAATCCCTGTCAAGTATTTATTTGATTGGGATTTCTATTTAGAAATTAACTCTGTGTCTGTAACGCTGCCTTTTAAATTCCATGCAGAAAACGGAAATGGTAATGTTTCCGTGTTAAAAGTCATAAAAAGCAAAATTTCATAGGTATAAGATGAAAGATTTTCACCAAAACTGAGTATATTGGTATTGGCTTTTCCAGTTAAGAGCGTAGAACCAACCTGTAATAAAATAACTCCCCAGATCAATACTCTAACTAATGAGCCTATTGCTGCAAAAATTAGCATAAAAAAAATACGTTTCCATGTGCTAATTAACGTTAGGTTGTAATTTATCTGTTCATCCATTTGTTAAATTAGCCTCTATTCATAATGTCACGTAAGTCCAATGCAGCAGCATTAGCACGTGAAATATAGTTGGCCATAGTGAGTGAATAGTTAGCAAATAAACCGTAACCGCTACCATCGAGAATCATTGGGCTTAAAATAGGTGTCAAAGCGTTTTCCATTGCTTTTATCATAATGTCGACAGTACGCATGGCGCGTTTATCTAATAATATGTCTGCAAAGTCATGTTTAATGGCGCGAAGAATGTGCAATAATGCCCAGCTAGCTCCTCGTGCTTCATAAAAAATGTCGTCTATTTCTAGCCAAGAGACTTTAGTAACCGGTGTTCCCTTTTCATCTGCAGCTTGTTTTTCTAATACTGAAAGGCCCGGTCCATAATTGCCACCCGCACTGTTAGCTGTTAACCGAGTTGATAAACCACCTAGACGTTTAATAACAACCTCTGTGTATTGCCATAAGTTATCTGCTCTAGAATAAAATTGGGCTTTTTTGACAGTTCCACCATATTTTTGTAGGCGCGACATATACTTATGGAGTGCATCAATCCCTTTTTGATATTCTGCTTCGGTAGAGGGAAGAGCCCACGAATTGTGTTCGTAATAAAAGTAGGGTTCAGCAATGGCGAGATCAGGATCTTCAGCTGATTGAGATTGATCTCGGGCAAAGTGATTTCTTAACGCTGTCGTGCCATCGCGTAGCATAACAAGAGCGCCGTATTCCCAATTAGATATGTTATCTAGAAATACGCCAGGTGGTGCAACGTCATTTGTTATGTAACCGCCACTTTTATGCAATAAGACTTCAGCGATATGAGCTAAAGTATTAGTGTAAGTGTAACCAATCGGCATCTCAGAAAACTCACCTTCCGATTCACCTTCTTCTGTTGGTTTTGATGGTTCTGCTGTATGAGTTGGTTGCTCATGGTGTTCATTCGATTCTAGCTTAGATTCCTCTACACGCTTGCGAGCTTCATCTTGTATGTTAAATTGGCCGGGTTCGCTACCCCACCAGGCTCCTAAAATTAGAAGTACTACTAAGGTAGTAAGTGTAAGAACACTAAAGCCCCATAGAATTCCCTTGGACTTAGTCTCATCTAGTGTCTCGTTTGCTGCCATTTCCAGTATCCTGTAACTATGGGGTGATTCTTAATCAAACAAATGCTTTTGTACAAAAAATATTTGTAATGTTAGCAGGTTTTTCTATTTATTGCTTAGATAGGCTTAGGGGTAAGACTATTTTTTTAGCTCTTGGATGAGATTTGTCATAAATATTAGCTAGATGCTGAAAATCCAAGTGCGTATAGATTTGCGTGGTGCTTATATTACTGTGACCTAATAATTCTTGAACTGCTCTTAAGTCTTGACTGGATTCCAATAAGTGACTAGCGAATGAGTGTCTTAACATATGTGGGTGAATTTTTTCATTGATGCCTTTTTTTTTGCACCATATATTGAGTCGTAATTCAATGCTTCTTTGACCTAATCGAGTGCCACGGTTTGAAGTAAATAAGGCGCTCTCTGTTGGAACTAAATGATTTGCGCGATGCTTAAGCCAAAGTGTAATGGCGTTAATTGCTTTATTTCCAATTGGGAGGATTCTTGATTTATTGCCTTTTCCCGAGCGGATGAGTATCGTTTTATCGGCTAAATCGACATCATTTAAGTTCAGAGAACTGAGTTCAGTTAGGCGAATGCCGGCAGAATAAAATAATTCAAACATGGCTAAATCTCTAATTTCTAGGCTAGAGGTTGTTAGAGCATCTAATAGTCCGTTTATTTGATCCACATCAAGTGATTTTGGGAGTTTTCGGGCTTGCTTAGGGGCTTTGATATGTTGGGCTGGATTGTTTTCAACGATATTTGTTTTTAATAAAAAATTAAAAAAACTACGAATTGCAGAAAGTTCTCGTTGTATTGTTTTACTACTTAATCCGGTTCTGTGCCTGTTAGCAATATGTGATCGAATATCTGTTTGTGTGACGTCAATCCATAAGATAATATTTTGTTTAGAACAGTATTGTTCAAGTTGAATAATATCTCTTTGATAGTTTAGTAATGTGTGAGGAGACGCTCGTTTTTCGATATTTAGTTGCGTTATAAACTCCGTTAGCATTCGTTTGGAATCAGAATGCATTAATATTAGTCCGTAGCAATGATATTAAACGAGTGCCGATAACTTCACTAATTTGTGTTAAAAATAAATTACCCATGCTTGGCTCAAAACGGTTTTTGTCACGACTTCCTATTGCTAAAATTCCATCAAGTTCAGTAAAGCTCATTGGTATGATAGCCCATGATTTGATTTCTAATGCTGATGTTCCGAATAGTACTTTAGACTGACTAATAGTCGGTCTACCGCATTTTGGTTGGTTACTTGTAAGCTCTTTAAGAAACGGTAGTAACTCTTTACTATTAGGATCAATAAATAAATGGGACATTGATGGTTCATGACATTTTTTTATGATTTTTAAAGTCACGAAATCTGTTAAGAAATACTCAGCGAAAACCACTTCAAGATTAGCAATTACTTCATCTAGGGTAGAGGCTTCAAGTAAAGCTAGAGTTAATTTATGCATACGTATCAGAGAATTGTCATTTTCTCTTGCTATGTTTATTAAGTCATTTAATTGGTTTTCTAATTCTTGATGTTTATTTCTAAATATTTCTAATTGTTTTGAAATAAGAGATACAGCAGAGCCGCTTGGGTGAGGGATACTCATTTGCTCTAATAGTTGTAAATGTTCATGAAAGAACTCGGTATGTTGGCTTAAGTAGTTTTCAACTTGAGCAGCAGATATCGGATTTTTTGATTCTTTCATATATTAATTCTTCCCTCATAAACAGAGGTTGCGGGTCCTGTCATAAGTACGGGATGACCTCGGCCAGCCCAACTGATTTTTAGATTTCCACCAAGAAGTTCAACATCAACTTCATGGTCAAGTAGATGATGTTCTATTCCTATTACTACTGATGCACAAGCGCCGCTTCCGCAGGCCAGTGTTTCTGCAGAACCTCTTTCATAAACGCGGAGTTTAATTTTGTGTTTATTTATAACTTGCATAAAGCCAATATTAGCTCTGTCTGGAAATATGGGGTGTGATTCGAGTATTTTTCCTAGTTCTATCACGGGAGCGGTATTTACATCTTTGACTTGAATAACGGCATGAGGGTTTCCTATAGAGACAGCACCAAAATTAACTTGATTGCCATTTATATCAACCTGGTAACTTAATAATTCTTTTTCAGTAATAATTGGAATTTGTGCTGGATTATGTTTGGGTATACCCATGTTGACAGTGATTAAATTATCATCACTAAAATATAATGTTAGTGTTCCCGAGATTGTGTCTACATTAATTGGATTTTTAAGTGATAATTTTTTGTCGCGAATAAATTGTGCAAAACATCTTGCTCCATTTCCACATTGGCCAACTTCACTGCCATCTGCATTAAATATGCGGTATTTGAAGTCATTATGTTCTGTCGTGGCTTTTTCAACAATTAATAATTGATCAAAGCCTATACCGAATTTACGATCAGCCATAAATCTAATTTGTTCGCTTGTTAAAGATATTATTTGATTTATAGCGTCAATTACGACAAAGTCATTGCCGATCCCGTGCATTTTTGTGAAACTTATCATCACTAAATATAAACTGAGTTGAAAGAAGTATATTAATAATACTAAGGTATTTGGTGTTCGCCTGTCCAGAGTTGATCTATTGTCTCTCTTTCTCTAATTAAGTGAGTTTTAGTGCCGTCAACCATTATTTCAGCTACTCTTGGCCTAGAATTATAGTTAGAGCTCATTGTAAATCCATATGCACCTGACGAGCGTATTGCTAGAAAGTCCCCTGCATTGAGTTTAAGTAATCGTTTTTTACCCAAAAAATCTCCAGTTTCACATATGGGACCTACAATATCCCATTCTTTTGCTGGCATATTGTTGTTTAGATTAATTGGGATTATTTCTTGCCAAGCATTATAAAGCGATGGGCGAACTAAATCATTCATTGCAGCATCTACGATTGCAAAGTTTTTGTGTTCAGTTTGTTTTAGGTACTCTACTTGGGTGATCAAAACCCCCGCATTTCCAACGATAGCTCTTCCTGGCTCCAATAAAATTTCATAACTAGTCTGTTCCAATCGATCTAAAATTTCTTTTATGTATTGGGATGGTTCAGGTGGGGTTTCGTTGTTATAACGAATACCCAATCCACCACCTAAATCAAGATGATGTAAATGAATACCCTCATTAGTTAATATTTTAACTAAGTCTAATATTTTATCGAGAGCATCTAAAAAAGGACGTGAATCTGTTAGTTGAGACCCAATATGGCAGTCAATACCAACAATATTAATGTTCGACATATTTGCTGCACGTCGGTATTCGGTTAAGGCTTTATTAATATCTATACCAAATTTATTTTCTTTTAATCCCGTTGAAATATAAGGATGTGTTTTTGCGTCTACATCAGGATTTACCCGAAATGATACAGGAGCAACTAAATTTAATTCTTTTGCTATTTGGTTGATACGATCAAGTTCTCCACTAACTTCAATATTGAAGCAACGAATACCTAATTTAAGAGCTATTGATATTTCATCTCGACGTTTACCTATTCCAGAAAAAACTACTTTCTTAGGATCCCCCCCCGCTTTTATAACCCTCATTAGTTCACCTAGTGAGACAATATCAAAACCTGATCCTAAGCGTGCTAGTATGTTAAGTAGAGCAATATTTGAATTCGCTTTTACGGCATAACAGATTAAATGAGCATGATTTTTAAATGAGTTATTAAATGCATGCCAGTGTCTTTCTATCGTAGCCTTAGAATAAATATAGCAAGGAGAACCGTATTGATCAATGATTTTTTGAACTGCAATGTCTTCAGCAAAAAGCTCGTTATTTCGGTAGTTAAAGTAATCCATTTTTTTATTGTGCAGAGTTTATGACGGCAGTAGTTGATTTAATTCCAGGAACTGTTTCTAGCGTTGTTTTGCTAGGTAAATATAAAGGCCCGGGTTGACCGCAGCTAATTAATGTAATTTGTAACGTAATTAATATAAATTTAAAATATTTCATAAAGGATTATATAATTTCTTTTTATTCTTCAAACATAAGCTACATTATAGTTTCATTTGATTTATTTAAAAACGTCTTAATTTTGGGTTATAGCCCACAGATATGTAATATATAAAATGTTGTGCACTCTATAGTGATACTTTAATTCATGGAAGGAGTTAGAATATTTAACCATCAGAGAGCTTGATAAATTTTTAAGTAAGTAAGAAAAATTTATATATTATTAATAAAAGTGTTTCGATTCTTAAATAAGGTGAGTTATGAGTTGGAGAGAATATGGCATTGAATACGTTTATAAGAATGATGAAGTTGAAGCGCGATTAATAAAAGATATACCACATTGGTATTTAGAAAATGGCTGGATCAGGCGAAAATACAAAACTAGTGGTTGGAAATCTACTTTAATGGTTGTTAATACAGTTGGACATTTGGCAGAGGCGGCCTTTCATCATCCAGATCTAACGGTATCTTATGGTTTTGTTATCGTTAAACTAATGAATCATTCTGCTAAAGGCATTACAGATAAAGATTTTGAGCTTGCCCGTAAGATTGAAGATGTTATTATGTGGCAACCTAGTAAAGAAGAGGGGGCATTATTAGGCACTCCCTCTGAAGATTCGCGTTTTAAATATTTAAAATATGACTAAGCCTGTGTCTAAGTTTTTAAAATTAATCAACTATATTTAGATTGTATTTTCTCACTCTGTACCTTAATGTTTCTCTTGTAGCGCCTAGATTTCTTGCGGCCGCTGTCAAATTGTTATCAGCTCTTTCTAAGGCGGTTTTAATTATAAATCTGTCCATATCATCTAGCGCCATACTTCCATCTAGCGGTAAATAAATGCCTTTTTGATGCGCTTTAGCTAGGTTTGGACTTGTTGTTTCTTCTATGTTTTCTAAAGGTTTAATAGCAACATTTTGACAGGGGATTTGTAACCATTGCATAGGAAAAACATGTCCGTCGGAAAATAGTACACATCTTTCAATAACATTCCTTAATTCTCTAACATTACCCGGCCAATGGTGACTTTTCAGTTTTTGCCAGACTTGGTCAGGTATGTTTTTTACTTGTCGTCCCGCTTTAGCATTGTATTCTGCGATAAACAGAGGTACAAGTTCATCTAGATCGTCAATCGCTTCACGTAAGGGTGGTAGGATCACTTTAAATACACTGAGGCGATGATATAAGTCTGCTCTGAAATATCCTTCTTGGGTCATTTTTTCTAGATCACGATTGCTGGCAACGACTATTTGTACGTCAACATTGATTTCTTTTTCTCCGCCTAAGCGGCGAAATTTATGATCTTCAATGGCTTTTAATAACTTAGCTTGCAGATCTAGGGGCATTTCGCCAATTTCATCCATAAAAAGGGTGCCACCATCCGCTTGCTCAAGCAATCCGCGGTGTCTTCCTGACGCACCGGTGAATGCCCCAGGTTCATGACCGAATAATTCGGACTCAAGGAGTTCTCGTGGCAATGCGGCACAGTTGACTTCTATCATAGGATTTTGAGCCCTAGGCCCTCCATAATGTAATATGCGCGCTGTTAATCCTTTGCCGGTGCCACTTTCGCCACCTATGATTAAAGCGCTGAAAGGCACATTGGTCAGTTTAGATAATAATGCTCTAATATTGATAGCTTGTTCACTTTGGCCTAAATAAGCATCAGGGGAGTATCGTCGATAACCTTGTTTTGTTTGATCAATAACCCGGCGTTGCATTAAGGCACTGCGCGTTGCACTGGTTACAACGAGATCTAAGCGCTCTAAATCACAAGGTTTTTCTAAAAAGTCATAAGCCCCGAGCCTAAGCGCTTTAACGGAATCAGGTACGCTGCCATAACCGGTTAGAAACAACCATTCAGCATAGTTCACTTGTTTTTTTATGGACTCCATAAAATCAAGTGCATTACCATCAGGTAGGTTCATATCAGACAGTATGAGCAATGGCTCAATGCGATCTTTTAAAATAAGATTTTTAGCCTCCTCTAGGGTCTTTGCTAATATCACCTCCCAGCCATGTGAGCGATAATGTCTAGAAAGCTCCGTTCCTAGTAATTTTTCATCTTCTATAATAAGTAAGGTTTCTATCATGATTTTTGTTTAGTTAGGCAGGCTTTGGGAATTAAAATAGAAACACAAGCGCCTTTAGGATGAAGGTTGCTGAGCTTGATTTTTCCACCGATGTCTTTTACAAATCGTTGAACCATGGCTAAACCTAGGCCGGTGCCATCTTGATGACTAGTTCGAAAAGGTCTTATGCCGTAATTAAGCATGTCTTGAGAGAAGCCAGGGCCATTATCAAATACTTCTATAGATAAGTTATCCACTTCTGCCTTTGTTTTAATATGAATGATACCCGCGTTGTTTCTCAGCGCATCAGCTGAGTTGAGTACCAAGTTGAGTAGGGCTTGACGGATACCGCTTTCAGGTAAGTGAACACTCAGGTTATTCGGTGAATCAATAATCAGTTCTATTCTTTCAGGGATTTGATAACGAGTTAATGTGATTAAATCTTGAATCAATTTAGTGATATTAAAATGGATAGCGACTTCAGGCGAATGTCGACTTTGATCTAGCATGTCATTGAGTAAGCGACCTAGGCGCTTAAGCTCATTACCAATTAACTCTATTCTTTCGCGTTGGTTTTCGTCCGCTATTTCACGTCTGAGATTACTAAAAGCCATTTGGATGCCTGCTAATGGATTTCGTATTTCGTGGGCTAATTCTGCAGCGACTTCACCAATGGCGGCTAATCGTTCGGCTCTAGCTAGGCTGTATTGCTGTTCTAATAAGGCCTGTGTGGCCAAACGTACTTCGTGTTGTAAAGAAAGAGCGTAGCGTTGTTGAGCGTCTTCTAACTCTGCTAAATGTAGGACCATTTCGTTATAACTATTAAAAACAGGGAATAATAAAGGGTCTAAATGCGCTGTTTTTATTGGAGTGTAGTTTTCTTCGGTGAGTCTTTCTAATAAGAGTCTTAGGTCATTAAGGGGATGAAGAATTCTAAAGTGCAAAAATAACATCGCTCCCGTTAAAATTAGAGTAAAGGTGATCAGTGCGATGTAGAGTTCTGTCTGGGTATCAAAGTTAATATCTTCTAAGAGTTTTTCTCTTCTTAAGCCTTCCTCTTCCAAGGTTTGGGTCATAAGTTTTACGGCTTGGATGAGTTGGCTATTCTTTTGCGCCTTTTCTAATGTATCGATGTTTAAAAGTAAGCTTTTTACATTTTCTAAGCGATCTTTCGTGGAAGGAGATAAATAGTGGTCATCGTCAATTAAGGTTTGCATCTCAGTTAATGTTTTATTTAAAACAATAGGCTGAGACTCGGTAGTGGTTTCCGTTATAAATCCAATTAAAGATTGCTGCAAGTCGACTGAGATGCTTTGGATACGATGAGAGTAATTGACATACGATAAGACGGTTTCGAAATGATGTAGATTTCTCCATATCATGCCGCCGAGAATTGAAAGCGCTAATAGTAATAAGCCGAGGAACGCAATTGCGCGAATTTTCGCGGGTAGATAGAAAATTGAGTTCACGAATGAGGATCTATTTTTATTTTATAAATACTGTTGCCTATAACTCGTAATTTCATCCGAATAATTAGGGTTGGCTATGACTAATTTATCCAGCGTGTTAGCCAAAAGTGCAGTAAATTGATTAGACCGAGTGGGCGTTAAATCTGCTATTTTCTTCAGTTCATTCTCTACCCCCGCTTTATCTCCTTGGAGATACAGACTGACAGAAAGGCAGAAGTAAGCGTAACTCTTTTTCTCTTCCAGACTGCTCAGGTCCATATAATTATCCGAACTCATCTCAACGGACCAAGGCTCTTGGTTTTCCGGCTTCGCCATGATGGCTTTGTCGTTTAACCACTCAATGGCTTGATTTTGATAGTTGGTTGCCTGACTAAGGTATTCAAGGCGCCAATAAATCTTTGAGCTCTCAATGGCTGAAAAGGGATATTCTTTATTTCTACCGTATTCTTTGACGGCTTCTTCGTATCGTTTTTGTTTAATGTAGACAGCGCCTAAATTATTACGATATTTAGGTCTGGCAGAGTTATCGATAGCATTTAGAAACTCAATTTTTGCAGTTTCGTAATCACCCAGATGCACATAAACAATCGCTAAGTCATTGTGGGCCTCAGCTAATCGTGGGTTTTCTAATAGGGCTTTCTCAAAGTAGGGGATTGATTTATCGTATTCTTTATTGCTAACGTAAAACTCACCTAGAAATAAATTGATGCTCGCGTTATTGGGATCTTCTTCATGAAGTTGATCAATGGTTTCTTTAAATCCAGGTTGCCCCATTGCCTCTTTAACTTGGGTTATCTTAACTCCCCAAATCGCTTGTTGGTTTTTGGGATTTAGTCGGAGTTCTTCTTCAAAAATAAGTTTTGCTTCACGGTAATGCCCATCATTTAAAGCATTTTCTCCTTCTACTATCGATTGTGTGTAATCTATGGGTGGGGTTTTTGATTCTTCGTAAATAGAGAGAGCCCAGCCACCAGCGATAATGATGGTGATTAAAATGAAGATAGAGCTAATTTGTGAGATCGAAGTTGATACTTTAGAGGGGGCGTTCATCATTGGCTCCATAGAGTAAACGACATTTTATGAAGAGTAGTCATGTGTTTGAGTCGTTCAATTTATAGGGGTTCAGATTGCGTGTGTTTAATATTAACTATATAAATTACTAAGATAATATCAGATTAATCCGCCTGACCATCATATTCTTATTAATTGTATTTTAATTAAACCGTTTTTTAAATAGTACACGCATTTAAAAATTTACTATGCTCTAATTTAGTGGGTAATCCGACTCTAGCGCCTACTTTTGTACAACATAATGCGCCTGCCGCGCTAGAGAACTTTAAAATTTCCTGCCAATTCATCTGTGTTGTGAGAGCTGCAGCAAAAGCGCCATGAAAAGCATCTCCCGCACCGGTGGTATCTATCGCCTTAATATTAAAAGCATTTAATTGCCCTGTTTCATGATCACGTTGCCAAATGAGGCCATGTTCACCCAGCGTAATAACGACATTAGGCGACAGTTTAGCTAAGCTAGAAAGGGCGTCAGTTTCATTACCTGCAAACTGAATAGCAAACTTTTCTGAACATACTAAATAATCCACTTTGTTCATTAAGCTTAGAGTGCCCTCATGAACAGAGCCCGCATCTAATACCGTGGGTATATTTTGTTTTTTAAGCTGCTTGAGTAATGACAGGGATATATTAGGTTCATGACCATCGAACAGCACTACTTTGGCTTTTAGAGATGAAAAGTCAATTGCATTGGCAGTTAGAGGGGTAGTGGAGCCTTTGTAGTTAATAAGCGAGCGTCTACCCTCCGGTTTCACTAAAATGGTCGAGAGTGGGGTAGGGTGGTGGTCACGGGCTATCAATTGGGTGTTAACACCCTCTTTGATTAATTCTTGATAATGATTTTCGCCGAAAATGTCATTGCCTAGATAGCCAGCAAAGCCCGCATTAAATCCTAATCTAGTGATGGTTACCGAGGCATTAGCGGCTGGCCCTCCGCCACAACTTAAAAAATCATCGGCTGATATTTTTTCGTCAGCAAGGGGGTGATGATCAATCGAGAAAATGAGGTCATAAGATGCGTGACCTACACAAAGTACATCTACGTCCATAGTTATAAATTAATGACGGGGTCTTGGTTTAAGCCAACCCTTTAACAAGATCATTTTTTATATCTTCGATCGCTTCTAGTCCCACTGAAATACGCACCAAGCCGTCTTTAATGCCTGCTTTAGCCCTAGCTTCTGGACTTAAACGACCATGCGTTGTTGTAGCTGGATGCGTGATGGTGGTTTTTACATCGCCTAAATTAGCGGTGATCGAGATCATTTGAGTTGAATCAATTAATTTCCATGCGTGATCCTTGCCCGCTTCTAGTTCAAAGCTGACAATCCCGCCAAAGCGACTTTGTTGTTTCTTGGCTAAATCATGTTGAGCATGAGAGGCTAGACCAGGGTAGTGAACTTTAGCGACATTTGATTGTTGTTCTAACCATTTTGCTAATTCAAGAGCGTTCTCACAATGTGCTTTCATTCGAATGGCTAAGGTTTCTAAGCCAGACAAAAATACCCACGCATTGAACGGACTCATCGTTGCGCCGCCGGTTCTTAGGTAAGGATAAATATGTTTTTCAATAATTTCATCACTGGCGATTACAGCGCCACCTACACAGCGACCTTGTCCATCGATATATTTAGTGGCTGAATGGATAACAATATCAGCGCCGAGCTCGAATGGTTTTTGCAGTACGGGGGTACAGAAGCAATTATCCACAATTAAAAGCGCATCATGGGCATGCGCAATATTAGCTAACGCTTGAATATCGGCAATTTCAATGAGTGGGTTAGAGGGTGTTTCTATAAATAAAAAACGGGTGTTTGGTTTTATGGCTGCTTCCCAAGCGGCCGTATCGATTAAATCAACAAATTCAGTTTCGACACCAAACTTTGCAAAGTAATTTTGAAAAACTAACACGGTATTGCCAAACACACTGCGTGAACAGACAACATGATCGCCTGCTTTAAGTAAACCCATGCCGACCGCCATAATCGCGGCCATGCCAGATGAAAAAGCAAGGCAACGCTCCCCTTTTTCCATAAAAGCTAATCTTTCTTGAAAAGCATTAACCGTTGGATTGGTAAAGCGAGAATAGATGTTTCCTGGTTTTTTGCCGGTAAAACGTAAAGCCGCTTCTTCAGCGCTTTTAAATACATAACTGGAAGTCGCAAAGATGGGGATGCTGTGTTCATCTTCAGGCGTACGAACATGACCTGCTCTAATAGCCTGTGTTTCGAGGGAGTAATCGTTCCAGTTGGTATCAGTCATATCGTTGGGTTATCTGTGTACTGTCTTATATCATTTCGATAATTGATTTTGCTGAATTACGTTCCGCTTGAGCGTTATCGTTACGTAAAGCCTCCGTTTTTTCAAGATAAGCGTCGTCAATATCGCCTGTGATATATTCTTTGCTAAAGCAAGAGGTATCGAAGTGCTCGATACTAGGGTTCCCTTTACGAACGGCTTCAATCAAGTCTTCTAAATCTTGATAAATTAAACGGTCTGCACCAATAGCCTCGCACACTTCTTCTTCGGTACGATCATGAGCAATTAGCTCATTTGCAGCAGGCATATCTATGCCGTAAACATTAGGATATCTAACTGGCGGCGCCGCTGAAGCAAAGTATACTTTTTTAGCACCCGCATCACGCGCCATTTGAATAATTTGAGCAGAGGTTGTGCCTCTTACTACTGAGTCATCAACTAGTAAAACATTTTTGCCGTTAAACTCAAGGTCTATAGCGTTCAACTTTTGACGAACAGATTTTTCGCGCATTTTTTGACCTGGCATAATAAAGGTTCTACCGATGTATCGGTTCTTCATAAAGCCTTCACTAAATTTAACGCCTAACTTGTTAGCCATTTGTAATGCGGCCGTTCTGCTGGTATCTGGAATGGGAATGACAACATCAATATCATAATCCGGCCACTCTCTAATGACTTTCGCAGCAAGTTTGTCTCCCATACGAAGTCTGGCTTTATAGACGGATATGTCGTCGATAATTGAGTCAGGACGGGCAAAATAAACATATTCGAAAATACAAGGGCAGTGATCTACGATTTCTGAACATTGTTCGGTATGAAGTACACCTGACGCCTCGATGAAGATAGCTTCGCCCGGTTCTATGTCACGGATAAGATCGAAACCTAATACATCAAGAGCGACACTTTCTGAGGCAATCATAAACTCTGAACCTTCTTCAGATTTACGCTCCCCGAAAACAATAGGTCTTATACCGTGTGGGTCTCTAAAGCCTAATATACCAACGCCTGCAATCATTATGACCACCGCGTAAGCACCACGGCAACGGCGGTGAACACCTCGCACAGCTTCAAAGATGTCTTCAACACTCAAGTCCAGCTTACCTAGTATGTGGAGTTCATGAGCAAAAACGTTTAAAAGAACCTCTGAGTCCGAGTCTGTATTAATATGGCGTTGGTCCTCTACAAATAAAGCAGTTTTTAATTCTTCAGTATTTGTTAGATTACCGTTATGAGCAAGGGTAAGGCCAAAAGGAGAGTTTACATAAAAGGGTTGAGCCTCTGCAGAGCTTGTACAACCAGCAGTGGGATATCTTACATGAGCGATACCCATATTGCCTTTTAATTTGAGCATCTGTGCGTTATTAAAGACATCTCTCGTTAAACCATTATCTTTTCTTAAATGTAAACGAGCTCCTTCACAAGTTACTATTCCGGCCGCATCTTGTCCTCGATGTTGCAATACGGTAAGAGCATCATAGAGTTCTTGATTAACAGCTTGATGTGAAACAATTGCAGCAATACCACACATAATTTTTTTTATTTAAAGTTTGTTATTAATCGTTGATATTATTCAACTATCATTAAAGATTGAATTTTTTGATTATCTAATTTGGCTTTCATTTCTGTTGCTCGTTTTTTATCGAGTGTTGGTCCGACTTTTAGTCTATAAAAAATGGTGTTGTCGGGGGCGTTAACAGTATCTAGTGTTACGGGTAAGCCTTGTTTTTTTAAGTTTTCCAACAAGGTTACTGCATTTTCTTTTTTACTAAAACTACCTGCTTGAATTGACCATCGATTTAATTTGCTTTTAATTTTTGGCTGATTGTTGTTAGTTGATTCATTATTTGTATTTTCTGTCAGCGGAATACTTTTCACTATGGTTTTTGCAGGCAATGATATTGTTTTTTTTGATGCTTCTTTAATAGGGGCGTTTATTATCGGTTGTTCTATTTGAGATTCTATTGATTTAACAATTTGCTGTGTATTTTTAGATGATATGACTCTATTTTGCTCATCAATTATACCTGTATCTAAGGGACTTTCATTTTGAGAAGTTTCTTTAAACTCTGCGGGTTGTTGCGGTGATGTTTTAACCGTTTCTGTAGTTTGTTCATCTTCAGAAGCAACTTCAGTTGGCGGTAAAGTTTCAGAAGATAATTCTGTTTCTTCTTCGGTATTTATAAGGTTTTCAGAAGTTGAATCTGAAGTTTCTAAAACTTGTTTAGAATTATTGGGAAGCTTATTAGATGATGCTTCTTCTAAATTATTTGGATGTGCTGGTATTTCAAGTTCTGTAACCGACTGGCCGCTTTTGTTAATGGGGTCATCAAACAACATAGGAATGAATATTGCTGCAAGTGCAGTGACTACAATAGCACCAATTAAGCGTTGTTTTAACTCTTGATTCATTTTGTTAACTCACTCTTTTTAAATTCATTCAAACATTCAGATACTAAAAAAAAGGATCCGAATACAAGTAGTAAATCACCTGATTGCGACTGACTTTGTGCTGCTTTAAATGCGTCACTAAAATTTTTATATCCAAAAGATACTCTATTAACTGAGCTTTTAGAAAAGATATTTTTCATTATTTCTTCGGGTATTGTTCTAGGATTACTTAACGGAGTAAAAAACCAATCGAAGATAACAGGGTTCATAATTTCCAGCACGCTCGCTATGTCTTTATCTTTCATCATTGAAAAAATAGCGTGTATTTTTTTATTAGGAAAACTCATTTTTAAATAATCAACTAGTGTTTTTACTGCCTCAGGATTATGTCCAACATCTAACAATACTGGAATTTTATCATTAATTAGTTGAAAGCGACCTAGTAAATGGATATTTTGAATTCCATTTCTTATCGCAACTTCATTAATAGGTAGTTTTTCAGATAATAAATTTACAGCTAATATTGCTGATGAGGCATTACGGTATTGATGTTCGCCTTTTAAACCTGGTTCAGGGATGTCATAAATTATGCGATGACTTGATGTCCAGTCCCAAATAGCACCTTGTTTCTTATAATGGAAGTCCGTGTTTATTAAATATAACTGTGCATTTTTTTTATGTGCGGTTTCTATTACTGTTTCGGGAGGGTCAATGTCTCCAACAATAGCAGGTGTGTTTTTTCTGAAAATTCCTGATTTTTCACGTCCTATAGCTTCTCTAGTACTACCTAACCAATCAACATGATCAATACCTATGCTGGTAATTAATGTTATGTCTGGTTCAACAATATTCACTGCATCAAGACGACCGCCTAAGCCAACTTCAAGTAATTGAACATCTAAGTTAGAGTTTTGGAAAATGATGAGAGCGGCTAAAGTACCAAACTCGAAGTAACTAAGTGAGGTTTCATTACGAACGGTTTCTATTTTTTTAAATGCTTCACAAATAATACTATCTGAAACAGGTTCACCATTAATTTTTATTCGTTCGTTATATTTAAGAATATGTGGTGATGAATACGTGCCAACACGATAGCCTTGCGCTTTGTATATTGCCTCAAGATAAGCAATGCAAGAACCTTTGCCATTAGTACCTGCAACCGTTATTGTTATAGGACTTATTTTGTTTGGGTTGAGCGCTTGATAAACTCGCTTAACACGATCTAGTCCTAAATCTATTGTAAGAGGATGGAGATTTTCTTGCCAATCTAGCCATCCTTTCAGCGTATCAAAGTGCATGACTTTCTGAGATTTCAGATAATTATGCTTTTTCAGAGCTGGTCTCTGTGATGGTATTATTTTCTAAAGATAAAGACGTTGGTGGAAATAATACAATTTTTTCTAATTTAGCGGCTGTCAAAAGCGTAAGTATGCTTGCAATCTTTGCGCGGATGTCCTTTCTATTTATAATCATATCAATCGCACCGTGTTCTTGTAAAAATTCACTACGTTGAAAGCCTTCAGGTAGTTTTTCACGCACGGTTTGTTCAATAACTCTAGGGCCAGCAAAGCCAATTAGGGCATTAGGTTCGGCAGCATTAATATCTCCGAGCATGGCTAAACTAGCTGATACACCGCCCATAGTAGGGTCCGTCATAAAAGAGATATAAGGTATGCCTGCTTCAGAAAGTTTAGTTAAAGCAGCACTGGTTTTTGCCATTTGGAACAAAGAGAATAATGACTCTTGCATTCTAGCGCCACCACTGGCGGTAAATACAATAAAAGGAATGCCTAATTCTAAGCTTCGGTTAACACCACGGACAAAACGCTCACCTACCACAGAGCCCATTGAGCCGCCCATAAAACTAAAATCGAAAGCGGCAACAACAAGGTCTTGCCCTTCTAATTTGCCTTGTATAACAACAAGCGCGTCATGTTCTTTCGTTTGTTTTTGCGCTTGGGTTACTCTATCTTTATATTTCTTAGTGTCTTTAAATTTTAGAGGGTCAACAGGCTTAATGTTTTTGCCTATTTCTACTCGACCTTCTTCATCAAGAAACATGTCGATACGTGTTCTAGCTGAAATACGCAAGTGATGGTCACACTTTGGGCATACGTGCAGGTTTTTTTCTAATTCATTGTTATAAAGAATGGCATTGCAACTAGGACACTTTGTCCACAAACCTTCGGGTACAGTGACTTTTTTTGTAGATCCTTCAGTTCTAATGGTTTTGGGTAGTAGTATTTCAAACCAACTCATTGCGTACTCCGTAATACTTATAGGTGATGTTTTTTCTAATTATCCATCGATTGGCGAATGGATACTAATAAATCTATTATTTCTTTGTGCGCTTGCTCAGGGTTGTCGAGGTTAGCTTCAATTTTACTAATCAAGGCGCTACCAATAACAACACCGTCACCCACATTAGCAATGGCTTGTGCCGTTTGTGCGTCTTTTACACCAAAACCAATCGCAATAGGTAGATTGGTGTGTGCTTTAATTTGTTTTAGCTTGTTTTCGACATCTGTAATGTTTAAATGTCCAGCGCCAGTAACACCTTTTAGCGACACATAATAGATGTAACCACTGCCGGCCAAGTCCATTTTTTGCACGCGTTCATCAGTGCTGTTGGGCGCTAAAAGAAAAATAGGATCAATGCCGCGGGCTTTTAATAAAGCGCTGCATTCTGAACCTTCTTCTGGCGGTAAATCGACCGTTAAAACGCCATCAATATCAGCGCGTTGTGCGGCATTAGCAAAGTCTTCGTAGCCCATCGCTTCAATTGGGTTTAAATACCCCATGAGTACAACAGGTGTTTTATCGTCTGTTTTTCTAAATTCTATGGCCAATTCCAAAGTGCGTCTTAAGCTCATTTTATGAGCCAAAGCGCGCTCGCTGGCGCGTTGAATAACCGGGCCATCTGCCATAGGGTCAGAAAAAGGAATACCCAATTCAATCACATCAACGCCGGCTTTAACCATGGCGTGCATCATGGGTACAGTAAAATTAGGGGTTGGGTCACCTGCCGTAATAAACGGAATTAGGGCTTTGCGACCTGTTTTGGCAAGTTCTTCAAATGTACTAGTTAAGCGACTCATAGTTCAATACCTTCACGTTTTGCCATGGTTTGCATGTCTTTATCGCCACGACCTGACAAATTAATAATCAGTGTTTCATCTTTGCTCATAGTAGGGGCTAGCTTCATAGCATAGGCCAT
>CAJADF010000080.1 GCA_903938485.1 uncultured Methylococcaceae bacterium | reverse complement strand
TGCCAAATGTTGCAGATTTTGTAACTCTTTGTTTGCATGGAAATATGGGTCAACCACAACCTGATTGAGTGGAGTCAAACAGGCAGGGCATTTATCCATACTACTTAATTGAAGCTTAGAAACTGCTTCATATAACCGTTTAAATGAAACTAATTGACTAGCATCAGTAAGCTTTTGTCGATTTTCAGTCAGTTCGGTAATGTTAGGATTAATTGAACTTCTCAAATTCTGTAATGCAATACTGGTTAAATTGCTTTTTGTGGCGATCGGTTGTTGTAATTCAAGTTCTAGATTTTGAATTACACCTTGGCTTTGTTCATCACCGTTTAGCTCACAAACCATTTCACTAAAGGTAAGGCCCGCACGATATTGGTTAGCTAAATCTTGTTCCTCCCTCGCAATGATAGGTAATTCTAAATTATTAGTTATTATCAGCTGATGGGCGCCTGTAAGCCCTTGACGCTTTAGGTTCAACAATGCGAACTTTACACCTGACAGATCAATATATTTGGCATCCATTTCTGGCGTAAAATTACGCACAAACTCTACAAATGATTCCATACCAAATAATGTTGAAATCAGTTCGGTTTGTTTCGCAGGAGTTTGAGCAGCAATACGTGAAAAACTATCAATACGATTTTTCTCTACAAAACAAAATCGATAAGCAGCTTCATTCGCCTCAAGCTGGATTTCATCACCCAGCTCATTTTCAAAGGTAATAATTGGCGCAGTAAATTGATCAACATGGGCATTTTTTAAATAGTCCTTCTGATCACGAAATCGTTTACTATCCGCATCAGCAACATTACCGAGCAAACCATACTCCAACGCTTCGCAAAAGCTTGATTTACCAGTGCCATTTGGACCATAAATCAATACAAGACGACTTGACAGGTCAAAGACTTCTTGACGTGCAAAGCCGCGGAAGGGCCCTACTGACATGCTTTTTAATCGGGAAATATTTGCAGATGTCTTTATTGTATTTAAGATTAATGGCTGAATCGTAGCGTTTATTCTCTGCCAATTGACCTGAGCCAAAGCAACCATTTTCTTCACACGTTGCCCTTGTTGATTAGTCAAAGGCAAGAGATCATCTAAATGTTCTAAAACTAGGTTTGCTATTTTACGAACACCCTCTGAATCTGTTTCATTATCGAGGGTTTGTAAAAAACGCTGATATTCAGCATGGATCATATATCACCCTTATTTACCACGGTCACTTGGCCGTTCATTAGCATGGGGAGTAGATAGTCGCGAAGCTGAATGAGCTGTTGTTTTTCTTGCTCCAAAACCAAATTTTTTTCAAAAATTGGTTTTAAATTACAATCCAATTTATTAATTAGTTCAAGTGGCCCTGCAACTATTCTGCTTTGCTTTAAGTGATCTTGCGTAATATGCCCCATAGTTGTTTTTCGCTTCTCTGCTATCATTTTGAAATGATGTAAATAATTAAGAAGCTCAAAATAATAAAATGACTTGGGATATTTTGTGGACGTAACCTTAAAAATATGCTGATTTAATGCGCCCCGACCTTGTGACCAAATTTTAACATCAAGCGTAGCTGACCATGAAAATAGAACATCTCCGTTTTCCACAATTGCTTTAATAGGTATTTCTGGTTTGGCTTTTTCCGTACCATCAGAAAAACCCTCATTCATTTCTCTTATTTTGATAACCCTTAGAAAATTATCATCTGTCGGCCTAAATTTCTGCATTGCCAATCCATTAAAATAATCTGCAATATCCCAAAGGGAATAATCTTGCCACCCATCCGGTATTTCTCTTTTCAGGGCTGAGTTATAAACCATCTTGCCACCTGATGTTTTATAGGGTTTGCCGTTAGCATCAGGGAAATCAAACTGCACAAACCAATAGTCGTACAAAGTCTTCGCCATTGCTTCTAATTCTGTATTGATGTGGTTGTTGAGTGCGATTTTGGCATCTAAAGACGAAAGAACAGCGGCTATTTTTTGTTGCGTTTCTATACTTGGCAAATAGATTTTCAAATCATAGTAAGAATTGAACGTCATACTGGGAACACCAGTACCTGAATCTAAACTGCTTAAATCAAGAGTTTTTAAATAATTGTATAAAAAAAATGTGTTGGCTAACTGTTGATTTATGACTGTGTAATAAATCGTATCAACTGTCCAAAAAGGTTTATTTACATACTGTATGTTTGATAACGTACCTTTGCGAGGCAAAAGAATACTTTCTTCATCGTAAATAGCTTTATCTGCATAACGCATTATGCCCCCGCTTCCAAAAACAGGAATGTTACCCTCGCCTAATTCTTTATGATCTTTGCCATTTTTGATTTGGAGTAAATCTCTCAATTTATAGCAATTCATACTTCAATCCCCGCGACTGGTTTTTTAACCTTAATTTCTAAATCTCTAGGCTCAGCCAATAGCCTCGATGAAGTACAGTGTAATTGTGGATTTGATGACTTCGATAATGATAGAGTCCATTTCATTGCATCAAGGCAGCTCAAATTATAATGCGAATGAAGTTGTGCAACGGCTTGTTGCACAACTTGAAAATCACTCATATCTCAACCCCGCCAATTGGGCTTTTATATCCACTTCAATTTGAGCAGACTCTTTAAACAAGGCCTCTAAATTATTTGTAAATCCTGACATTTTCTCGGCAAACTGTTCCGGCGTTATGTCCACATACTCAATCTTCACATCAAAATACTGCCCTGCACTCAACGAGTAATTCTTGGCGGCGATGTCGTCGTAACTTACTACCACCGAAAAATCTTCTTCAGCCTGTTTGGTATTAAAGACGTCAATAATGCGTTGTTCTTCTTCCGCAGAGAGCACGGTTTTTTGGTTTTTACCGTCTTTAACTTTTTGACCCAGATTAGAGGCATCAATTAATACCACGGTGTCTTTATTACTGGCATCCATAAACAGAATGGACACATTAGTGCCGGTGGTCGCAAAGATATTACTGGGCATCGACACCACGCCCGCTAGAATCTTGTCATCTATTAATTTTTCACGGATTTTACGATCAATACCTGATTGCGCTGTGATAAAACCCGTGGGCACTACCACGGCGGCTTTACCCGTTGCTTTAAGAGAAAAAATAATGTGTTGCAAAAACAGCTGATAAATCGACATCTTTTCTACGTCTTTTGCGGGCACCTTGGGCACGCCCGCAAAAAAACGTTGTTTGTTTTCATTACTGTCTAACTCATCTCTAAAATCACTAAAGTCTAATTTAAAGGGCGGATTAGAGACAATGTAATCAAACTGCTTTAAGGCCTTCCCGTCTTTATGGGCCGGATGCAGAATGGTGTTACCTTGAATCACATTGGGAATGGAATGTACCAAGTTGTTTAAGATTAAATTTAAACGCAGCAAATTAGAAGACTTCTGTGAAATATCTTGAGTAAAGATACTGCAACGATTCTCACCAATCGCATGCGCCACGTTCATTAATAAAGTACCTGAACCGGCGGACGGGTCATAACAACTGACATTTTTAATCTGGCCTTGTTGGTCTTTAGGCACCAAGATTTCTGCCATGATGCGAGCTACTGCATGGGGTGTGTAATATTCTGCGTATTTACCACCGCTGTTGCTGTTGTAGTCTTTAATCAAGTATTCAAAGATGGTCGCGTAGAAATCGTATTTTTGGTTAAAAATGCGCTCAAAACTAAACTCGACTAATTTATTAATAATGGCTTTGCAAAAACTATCGCGTTTAGAGCCATCCGAAATAAACTCACTCACGCGATCAAATAAGCGAATCTTCTCACCGCCATCGGTCATCACAGAGAATACGTCATTATTAGTCACCGCAATATCCATTAAGGTGTCGTCAAATAACTTGGCAAAATCAGCGGCATTTTGCTGGCTAAATAGATAGCCGATAAAATGCACGGACTTTAAGCGCGCCGTATTAGCGGGCATAGACATCTGTAACATTTCCAGATCATCTGTGCTCATAGCAGAGAGTGCGGTTTCCCACTTCTCTGCGTTAGCGATAGTTTCATCTATCTTTTTAGCTTCAAAAGCAAACTTATCGTTTAAGAATTTATACAGAAATACTTGAGTAATAATTTTGAACTCATTACCATCATTGCCTAAGCCATAATTGGCGCAAATACCTTTTAAACTATCAATTAACTCTTTGGTTTTTTGTTGAAACTCTATTTCTACCACGCACGAGATCCTGT
>CAJADF010000079.1 GCA_903938485.1 uncultured Methylococcaceae bacterium | reverse complement strand
TTGGTTGGTTGGTTGGTTGGTTGGTTGGTTGGTTGGTTGGTTGGTTGGTTCATGTTAAATGACTCTTAAAGATAGCTGCAGACTATTTTATGACTTAATAGAATAAAAAAGCATAAAAAGTATAGTAACAATTGAATCTTAAAATCATCATAACAGAATTATGATTATTCCAAAAGCACACATTAAATCACACAGTTAAATCTAATTACAAAGCCTTAGATTTAATTATTGCACATCGTGCGCATTGATAAACCGTGATTAACTTGCCTTGCTTAACATCAAACTGCTGTTCTTTAATTATTTTCCATTTATGGAATCCACTCTGACATAAAGTCTTTCCTTTATGTTTTTCTGCAACAGAGGGGCGTTTAAACTGAACAACATCACCCATCCAGAGCACCTTTTAGATAGATTTTCTAGCAACGACCGGCCAAGCCGCCAACCAAGTTTGACTTAAATAGAAATCAGCCTTCTTTTCTAATTCCGCATTTAACACAGCACATAAAGTCGCATTAACCACACCAAATAATTGAGCATAAATCAAATTGGGATCTAAGTCTCTAATCTCTCCCGCTCTAATACCCGACTGTATGATTTTATTTATTTTCTGGAGGGCCGCTGTTTCATGAAGAGGCTTTACATCAAGAATAAATTCGTCATGCTTTAATAGGTACAAAAACCGCATGACGGCTGGTGCTTCATCAGTTAATCGAAACAATAAATCGACAATACCTCGTAATTGCTCTGAAGGCTTTTCGTTCTTACGTCTGATTTCATCGATAGAAATACTTAAACTATCTAAAATAGTCGCGTATAACTGTACAGCCATAGCTTGTTTATCATTAAAATGCGCATAAATTTGCCGCGTGTCAGGCAAATCTAGCAGCATTGCGATATCCGTTAATGCTGTTTTGTAATAACCTTTACTGGTAAATAATTTTAATGCCGCTAACAAAACCTCATTGGCAGTTAGCACTTTTAAGGGCTGACTCTCTATTTCCTGATCCATTTTTATTATTTTTCAGTGTTTCAATACACTGTGTTTTGGGTGTTAAAAAGCTAGCGGATAATAATTATTTGCTACCGCTAAGCAATAAGTGTCTATTTTTTTAATCCTGCCTAATTTGCTTTAATCACTTTTAAAGCCGCATTTAGATAACTCATCATCGACCATAAAGTTAATATTGCTGCGATATACAATAAAATAAAACCTAGTGTATTAATAGGTAAGCCTAATAAATCATCATGATAAAGCAATAAACCAATAGCCATCATTTGGGCGGTAGTTTTCCATTTACCGACTTTTGATACCTTAACTTTAGCCCGCTGACCAATTTCTGCCATCCACTCTCGCAATGAAGCAATTGTAATTTCTCGCCCAATGATTATAGCTGCTGGTATTGCTAAATAAGGCGTTGCCTGTTGCTGAACGATTAATACCAAAACAATAGTCACCATTAATTTATCGGCCACTGGGTCTAAAAAAGCCCCAAATGGTGTCTCCATATTAAGTTTTCTTGCCAAATAACCATCTAACCAATCTGTAATGCCAGCTAATATAAATATTAATGTGCACGCACTATTCGCGTACTGCCATGGTAGATAAAAAACCACCGTTAATAAAGGAATTAACGCGATTCTTAACAATGTTAGATTTGTAGGTATATTAAATTGAATCGCCATCTTGATGATGAAATAGTTCGTAAATTCGCACTGCCAACTGCCTGCTAATGCCGTCCACACTACAAAGTGCGTCAACACCTGCTGAGGTAATACCTTGCAGCCCCCCAAATTGCTTCAATAATAATTGTCGGCGTTTAGCACCTAACCCCGAAATACTTTCCAGAACCGATTGTTTAGAAGCCTTTCCCCGTCGCGCCCTATGTCCTGTTATTGCAAACCTATGTGCTTCATCCCTTATATGCTGTATTAATAGCAAGCCACTTGCACTAGGCGTTACCTCTATGGGTTGCTCTTGATCAACCAATATAAGTTTTTCCATGCCCGCTTTTCTATCTGGGCCTTTTGAAACGCCGACTATCATAACATTGTTTATGTCTAATTCTGCTAATGCCTTTTGTGCTTCATGCACCTGACCTTTACCTCCATCAATAAACACTATATCTGGCGACTCATGCTCACCTGCTTTTAAACGCTTAAAACGCCTCAATACCGCTTGATTTATTGCCGCATAATCATCACCACCCGTAATACCGGTAATATTAAAACGTCGATAAGCTGATTTTACCGGCCCTTCTCGGTCAAAAACCACACAGGAAGCAACAGTTTGATCCCCTTGGGTATGACTAATATCAAAGCACTCCAAACGCTTAGGCAAATCTAGACAGCCTAATTCTTCTTGTAAACTTAAAAAACGCGCGTAAATACCTTGCTTATCAGCTAGCTTACTTTGTAAAGAATTTTCAGCATTGGTTAACGCCATTTGTAACCATTTTAAACGTTCACCACGTATATTTGCAGAAATAGAAACCGCATGTTTAGCTTGACTCGCTAAAACCTCAAGCAATAAAGTCACCTCGCCTAACTCATGACTAACGATCACTTCATGCGGCACTGGTTTATCAAGATAATATTGTGGTATAAAGGCCTCTATAATGGCTGCCGGATCATATTCTGTTGCAATACTCGGAAAAAAAGCTTTATTACCAAGCTGTTGGCCGTTACGAATAAAAAACACCTGTATACAAGCTACATTACCTTTACTAGCACAAGCAATAATATCAACATCACCTTTTTCACCCGACACAAAATGTTTTTCTAATACCGAACGTAATTTAACAATCTGATCCCTAAAACTCGCTGCTTGCTCAAACTCAAGTGCTCCGGAGGCATTTTCCATTTTGCTGATTAGTTGATCAATCAACAAACTGCCCTTACCTTCCAAAAACATTACGGTACTTTCGACATCCAAGGCATATGACGGCTTATCAATTAAACCTACACAAGGCGCAGTGCATCTTTCTATCTGATACTGCAAACAAGGCCGAGTTCTATTGTTATAAACCCCATCTTCACACTGCCGGACTGGAAATAAGCGTTGTAATAATTTTAAACTTTCTTTAACTGCCCCCGAACTTGGATAAGGCCCGAAGTAGCGACCTTTTTTATTTTTTGCGCCTCGGTGATAAGTAATTTGCGGAAAATCATGCAGGGTGGACAAGAACACATAAGGAAAGGTTTTGTCGTCTCGTAAACAAATATTATAACGAGGCTTATGTGCTTTAATCTGCTGACATTCAAGAAGTAACGCCTCACCTTCTGTGTGTGTTACTGTAACGTCTATAGCCGCGACTTTAGCGACCATAACTTGTTGTTTTATTGAAGCCGATTGCGTTTTAAAATAACTTGAAACGCGATTTTTAAGATTTTTAGCTTTACCAATATAGATAATTTCACTCTGGTCATCCAACATCTTATAAATGCCTGGACGCGTAGTAAGATTTTTTAAAAAACCATCGATATCAAAACTATTTACTGACACCCGCTCTGTATCCACTTTTACCTGTAAAGTTTTACTTTAAAGAACACAAGCTTAAACAAGTTTAATCTAACTCAAAATTGAATATTATCAATTAGGACTTTTTCTTGAGTAAAACCACATCTGATAAATACTTAGCAAAATTTGCAATCCCATAGATAAACCCATGAGAGCACCACTATAAACCACGACATAAGCAAATGACGGAGTGGTTTTAGTAATAAACCAAGAAACCACATCTAATAGCATCGCCGCGAAAGGAATTACCACCGCGACTCTTTTTATATGCACGTTCATATCACAAAGTAAAAATATTTTGCCTATAAAAAACAAAATAAAGGCAATCCCAAATAAGTGAATATGTGAAACCCTTACGAGGGTAGGAAGCGTTGCACCTCCTGCATGAGAGACTTCAGAAACGGTTGAATAATGGGTTAAATCAGGCAACGAAGGATTAACAGTTGGCGTATGACAAAACACACAATCCCTTTCTAAAATTGGCTGTATTTTTTCTTTATAACCTTCCTCATCAGCCCCTTTTTGTATCCATTGCATAATGACATCTTTATCACTCGCATAACGCAAATTATTTTTCATAATCCCGTTAATTGCCGTTCCCAAACGCGTCTGGTTACTGCCGCCATGATAACTTATTACCACATCTTCAATACTTAAACCGGGTTTACCATCTAAACCCTGGTGCGTGTAATACATATTTGCCAAGGCCATTAAATAGCCCATGCCTATGGTCAACAAAAAAACGGTATTCAAAATTCGTTCACTAACCGAAATATCTCTAAATCGAGCGTAATGTTCTTTTTGCATTGTCTTTATCAAATAATAAAACTGTAAGTTATTGCTATTCTATAACTTAAGTTGACTGAGGCAAGATAATTTTACCTTGCCTGATAATAGAGGAAACCGATTAGAACGCTAACCAGCCATTAACCATGAAGGTATTATTGTCTTGTGCACCAGGATTCGAACCATTAAATTGCGTATAAGCAATATACTGGAGACTCGTTCTTAAATTCATTAAGTACAAATAAGAGCTATCTTTACCAAAAGGCACATACACTAATTCTGTTGAAAAATATTGACTATTTGGTCTAGCTAAAGAAAAACCGTCAGCATATAAACTCGTATCTTGAGAGCCCGTAATTTTATTATATGCAAAGGTTAAACCATAGGTTTGATCAAATGTATAAGCGGTATTAATTTTAAACGTATTTAAATAAGTACTGCCCGCTGACGCTAAACTTCCTAACAAACGACTTGCATTTAATCTTTGATCTTCATAGATATAGGTAGTTTTAACTTCGAAAATATGCTTTGGATTTGCCAGATACTGATAAGTCGCATCCACTGCCACATCCGTATAGTGATCAGTGCCACGACTTCGGTCTCTAGCAGGAAATACATCGGCAATCAATCCATAATGGCCCAATTCAAAATAATGCCCATGCCAATCTTTTTGTAATGCCGCTCGCCAATAAGGCGCTACACCATCAATTTGTTGCTGACCCGCATCAGCCACACCCAAACCTTTTTGCACATTATTATCTAAAGATCCGTATCCACCCGCATCCAAATAAACAAAGTTATCAATCATAGTATAAGCAGACGCACCCCCTACCTGAGTAGATAATCCGCCATCTATTAAAGCCGAGGCACCCACTCCAGGTTGAACAGCACTTTCTGTATAGGGAAATCCCCACGCCGTGGTATTCCATAAATCCTGTACGGTTGGGTTGTTATTAATTGAAATACCGTAAGTGACTGGCGTATTTAAATCTAACTGATCAGAAAAACGAATATCCGTATTATCCAATGCTAATCGGTCTGCCGCACCATCATAAGTTAATTGACTTAATGCCCCAACTTTTCCGTAAATCTTTCCGCCATAAAATAATGAGGCCTCATCAAATGAGAAATTATTATTTTTATTGTAGCCTTGTTTATCTGCATTCTCTGGTAACTCAGCTGAGTCTTTCTGTGTATTTGTAAAAGACCCCATGACCATACCACTTACCGCAGGTAACTTTGCAGCTAAGCCTTTGCCTCCCCCCATGGTGTATCCACCCAATTTAAATTCTCGACCAAAAGTTGTTAAATTCGGGCCAAATGACTGAGTATGACACGCACTGCAACTTTCACCCGTTTGTCTTGAAAAACTAGGTAAAGCCTTTGCCACAGAAGACATTAATGACAGAATTAGAGTACTTGTAAATATTAAGATCGATAAAAAACGTATTTGATAAGATTTATGTGAAATTTGCATAATGCCTTTAGATTTATATTAAAAAATCCCGAATAAAACCAATAAGATGAGTTTCGAGTGTTAAATCAGTTGATTTAAATTTGATTAAAACTACCACGCAATAATTCTCGTAATAGATAAATTTGTAATGATTGATATTGTAATGCCAAAGCAACTAAACATTTATTCGCCAAATAAAAACGCACCAACTTAGCTCAAATCGCACCATTTTGAAGCATTAATTATCTTATAATAAAATTAATTACTCCCCAAAACTTAGTTATTCCGTATTTCTAATTAATGGCTTGGTTTTTGCATAGACTATCATTCTAATGTGACGATATAAAGAAACCATGCTTTTTATAATTAATTTACTTTAAAAAACCCAAAAAATAAACATTTAATAATTCAATAAATTTAAAATTTGAATGCTAAATATCAATGAGTGTTTTTAAATTAACTAAAATTAGAGGCATACATTTATTAATTATTGCTATCATTAGCCATTTTAAGAGACCACAGACTTAAAACAACAACCCATTAATAATATAAATCGATTTATTATTATCTTACTTTACGAAGATTGCCTCACGAAGACACCAGAATTGTTGCTCTTTAGTACACCTGGATAGTTAACGGTTAACATGAAAAAAATATGCATCAACAGTATCAATTAAAACATGGAAAACCTTACCCGTCGGGGTCAAAATACACTGAAAAAGGTGTTAATTTCTCCATATTCAGTCGTTATGCCGAAGAAGTAGAACTATTATTGTTTTCGAGCGCAGAAACGGATGAGCCCTTCCAAGTTATTCGCCTCAATAAAGATATCAACCGCACTTTTTTCTCATGGCATGTTTATGTCGCTAAACTACCAGCTGGCACTTGGTACACATGGCGCATGGATGGACAAGGTCAAGCGCGTGATTCTGGCTTCCGTTTTGAAAAAGAAAAACATTTACTAGACCCATGGGCGCAAGCCGTTAGTCATAAACGCTGGAACAGAAAAGCAGCATGCAATCCAGGTAATAACGTACTCACTTCAATGCGCTGTATGGTTACCGATGATCATTATGATTGGGAAGGAGATGTACCCCTAGCTATTCGTAGTGAAAAAGCCATCGTTTACGAACTACATGTGGGCGGTTTTACTCGACATTCTTCTTCTAAAGTAAAGCATCCCGGTACCTTTTCGGGTCTTATCGAAAAAATTCCTTATTTACAAAAACTCGGTATTAGCCATGTAGAGCTTTTACCCGTCATGGCTTTTGACGAACAAGATGTACCACCAAAAACAGCGGAACTCGGTTTAAAGAACTACTGGGGATATAGCACCCATAGTTTCTTTAGCCCACACCCTGGCTATTGTGTAACGCCCGAACAAGGCACGCATGTTCAAGAATTTAAAGATTTAGTTAAAGCCCTACACAAAGCTGGTATTGGCGTGATTATGGATGTAGTTTTTAATCATACCGCTGAAGCAGGTGCCGATGGCCCTGTCATAAATTTTAGAGGCATTGGCGGCAAATCTTTTTATCACACTGATAACGCTGACAAAAGCATTTTGCGTGACTACACTGGCTGTGGAAACACCGTTAATGCCAATCACCCTTTAGTCGCCCGTTTTATTATAAGTTGCCTTGAATATTGGGTCAGAGAAATGCATGTGGATGGCTTTCGTTTTGACTTAGCCAGCGCCATGGCAAGAGGTGAAAACGGTGAAGTTTTACAAGACCCTCCAGTGTTGTGGGGCATTGAACTCTCTGAACAACTCATTAAAACCAAATTAATCGCCGAAGCTTGGGATGCCGCAGGACTTTATCAAGTTGGGAGTTTTCCTGGCTATCGCTGGGCAGAGTGGAACGGCCGATATAGAGATATTATTCGACAGTTTGTCCGAGGAGATAAAGGCTTATTATCTGAATTAGCCACTCGCATTTCTGGCAGTAGCGATCTATACCAACATCAAGGTCGCTTACCGATCAACAGCATTAATTTTGTCACTTGTCATGATGGCTTTACGCTCTATGATTTATTTAGTTACAACGAAAAACATAATGCCGCAAATGGCGAAGATAATCGTGACGGCTGCAGCAATAATTTAAGTTATAACTCCGGTGTTGAAGGCAACACTGACAACGCAGATATATTAGAATTCCGCAAAAAACAAGCTAAAAACGTATTTACTATTTTACTTCTTAGTCAAGGTGTCCCTATGTTATTGGCAGGGGATGAAGTTTTACATAGTCAACGCGGCAACAACAATTGTTACTGCCAAGATAACGAACTTAGCTGGATAGATTGGACGCTGGCAGAGAAAAATGCCGATGTTTTACGCTTTGTACAAGAGATGATTGCTTTACGCAAAAGGCACCCAGCCATCATGCGCCGTCGATTTCTAACTGGCGAAATCGCTAATGAAAAAAAACTGGCAGATGTTACTTGGCATGGCTTAGAAATCGATAAACCATTATGGTTTGACCCAGAAGCACGATTACTTGCCTTTACTTTAACCGGCACTGAAAATGATGAAACTGACCTACACATCATCATGAATATGTCTGACGAAAGTGCCTCAGTACAACTTCCCGTTATCACTGGTCAGAAATGGGCAGTTGCTTTAGATACTTCGCAACAATCCCCATATGACATCATTAGCCCAAACAAACAAAAACCGTATAAAGGAAACAGTTATATTGTTCATGATAAATCTGTCATTATTTTTGAAAGCATCGCAATTAAACGCCCTGCGTTATTAAGTTTATTTTAAAATCCACTAGTAAGGCGTGTTAAAATAATACTATGAAAATTGAGCATTTAAATCGTGATCACGGCATTAAAGGCCACCTCAAATTCGATAAAGGTAACGGACATTTACCTTTTATTTTCATCCATAATAAACGCGCGAGCGCCATTATTTCACTACACGGCGCGCAAATTCTTTCGTATAAACCCCATCGAGAAGAAGAGGATTTACTCTTTGTAAGCCAAAACTCTTGGTATGAAGAAGGAAGAGCTATAAGGGGGGGGATTCCGTTATGCTGGCCTTGGTTTGGCCCGGATCCCGATGATCTTAAAAGACCTGATCATGGTTTTGTGCGCAATGGTTTATGGCGTATTTTAAAAACAGAAGCAAACTCAGATGCTGAGACAAAAATAGTCTTTCAATTTGAAAACACCTCGCAAACTTCAGAATATTGGCCAAAAGCATTTACGCTCGAACTAGAAGTTCTTATTAGCGATACCTTATCGCTTAATTTAATCACGCGCAACACTGGCGATCAAAGTTTTACAATTACTCAAGCCTTACATGCCTACTTTAATGTTGGACATATCAATGAAGTGAAAATTTTAGGCTTAGATAACTCACCTTATCTTGATAAGCTTAATAATGGCACCGAAAATCAACAACTAGGTACTCTGAGTATTGAAACTGAAGTAAACAGAATTTACAAAAACGTTGAGGAACGTTTAATCATTAAAGACAGCGCATTAAATCGACAAATTATTATAACGTCGACTCATCATAAAACTGCAGTAGTTTGGAACCCTGGAGTCACTCTACCACCCAACATTACTGACTTGGAAGCAAACGATTATGAACGCTTTGTTTGTGTTGAATCAGGGAATGTTGCTTGCGATACCATTGAAATATCGCCAAGTTGCGAGTTTAAACTCAGTGCAAATTACAAGATTAGTAAAATTTAAATCATCAGGCAATTAAATCAATAACTTAAGAAAACAACACGCTCTGATCTTTCTTTAACTGAGCGATGCTATCTTTAGGCATGTAATAAACATTTTTAATATCATATTAACTACATTACATTTAATTAAATTGTCTTTATCTTGTAATCCGATAGAAATATTAGCGTAACAAAAACGATATAGTATGTATGGGACTTTGCAAGTCATCTGACCAAACCCTGTTTGTTGATTCAACTTAATACAGCTCATTCTTTATCGCACTTTAATTAAAAATAACGGAATAACAATGTCTTTTTCTTATAAAAAAACAGCTTTAGCTGTTGCAATAATTTCACTGGGATATACTCAAACTTCTCTAGCGGATCCATATTTTGTACCTGGCAATTTAATTGTTTCAGAAACAACTTATGACAATAATGCTAATGTGACAGTTGGTCAAACATTGTCTGGTGGTGGTAAAGCTACCAATGATGGCAGCTCATTAAACGTATTTAAAAATGAAGTACCTGATGCATCTTTTGGGGTTTCATCAGCGATCACTTTGCAACAATTGACTACTAGCGGAACAATCGTTAATAACCTAGCTGTTGATTCAAGTGTAATGACTACCAGCTTTGCTTCTAAATCAGAATTAGCCTTAAACGTTTCAACTGACGGTCAATCAGTTAGCTTTATGGGTTACGCTTCTCCGGTTGATGCGATTGATGTCTCTAACTCAAATACTGCTCAAGCTTATGACTCAACTAACCCTGTAACGACAACTGTTCCAAGAGCTATTGGTACTGTTGATTTAACTTCAGGTGCTGTGTCTGTAACTAACGTAAATGCCTACAGTGGTAACAATGGCAGAGCAGCTGTATTAGCTAATGGCCAATATTATATGGTCGGTAATGCGGGTAATGGATCGGCTGGTGCGGCTGGATTAGTAGCCTTAAGTAATAACACGGGTGTCCAAACTATTGCTGCAACTAGTTCTGGTAATACTTCAGTGATTGGTCTTTCACAAGGTTCAAATACTAGTGCTACTGGCTATCAAAACGGTTTTGCACTACAACAATTGCAAGACCCTACTAAAGCAGCGGGTACAAACTATGCAGCTGACAAAACAGGTAAAGACGACAACTTCCGTGGCATGACAGTATCAAGCGACGGTACTTTATATGTTTCTAAAGGCAGTGGCAGCAACGGTGTAGACACGGTTTATCAAGTGGGTGCTGCGGGCGCTTTAGCCAATGGTGGTCAATTACCTTCTAATGCAACAATCACTCCATTACCTGGCTTTAACGCGGTATCTGAAAAAGTTATTGAAACAGCTTCAGGTGCTATTGTTACCGCTAATGCGGCGGCAACTACATATAACACGGCTAATGCCGCTGCAATTACAGCGGGTACATTAACGGCTCATGCATATCAATCACCAGCAGCCAGTTTCCACCCTTTTGGTATTTGGGAAGCGGATGCAAACACTTTATTCGTAGCAGATGAAGGCGATGGAATACGTACTGATGCTGTTAACATTTTAAACAAAGTAACATCTCAAGCCGGTTTACAAGAGTGGCAAAAAGTAGGTGGTACTTGGACTGAAACACAAGTATTCCAAACAGGTTTAGTGGGTCATTTAGATTCTGCTGCACAAGCGGCTTTAGGTTGGTCAGTTCAAGAAGATGGTTTACGTAACATTGCTGGTCAAAAGAATGCTGATGGTTCTTTCACTATCTTTGGTACTACTTCTACTGTTAGTAACGAAACAACTCATGATTTAGGTGCTGATCCCAATCAAATCGTTGCTATTAACATTGGCTCAACTTCAACAGCACTTAATACCTCTTTCAGTGTATTAGAAACTGCAACTGCAGGTTCGCGTTTTGGTGGGGTAGCTATTACACCTTCTGCTGTACCAGTACCAGCAGCAGTTTGGTTATTTTTAACGGGCTTAATGGGCTTTTTAGGTTTAAATCGTAAACGTAAAGCAGCTTAATTAAAACTAAGTTTAAAAAGGCGGCCTTAGGGTCGCCTTTTTTATGTCTCAAGAAAACAACACACCCTGATCTTTCTTCAACTGGGCTATGCTGTCTTTAGGCATATAGTACACGTTCTTAAAGACCCGATTCATCACCGCAATAAGCTGCCTAAACTTATAGGCACTGTGATGAGAATCGCCTTTCTGCTCAGAAGTACGCCAGCTTTCTTCATCAGAAATCCGTAATTCAACCCCTAAGGTATGCTCTTGGGTTTTCTTATTAATCTCATTTCGACGTGCATAGACATCTGTACCGGGAATAATAATTTTATGGGTTCTGGCTTGCCGATGAATAGGCAAAGAAAAACTAATCTTACATTGAAACTTGCGGTGTCCAGCAGAGGAATGTTGATTCTTCTCGGCATTCATACTCAGTGCATCATAAAAAGTTTGCGCATTCAGTAAGACTTCCTGATCTGTCACACTGGCCTCATGACCCGCACTTTGCGACAAACTAATCATTAATCTGCGTACGGCTTCCACCATGTGTTCTGGGTTATCAAACAAAGTTTGAGTGATAGATTGAGAATGGGTGTTTTCTTGCAAGATAACGCCTTTCTTTTGCAAGGCATGAAACAACTTTAAGGTATCGTCCTTATCTCTTAGGATGAAGGTAATGGCCAAAATATCTCTAATATCATACGCCTCGCCTTCGAGATTTTTACCGAGCTTGGTAAACATACTTTCAGGACTTTTTAAACGGGCTTTAATCTCAGCGATATCAACACGGACGCCATCACCACTATCAAAGACAAAGCCCTCGCCGTCCGCATCCAAACTCACTGACTCTCTTAATTTATGAAAGAAAGCCGATATCTTCACAAAGGCATTCTGAGCGGGTTCACTTTCTGGAATATGCTGAGGATTTTCCCAATCATAATTAAATAAGTCATTCAGGCTTTGATTTTCCGCTTCTAAAAAGAAACCTAACTGGGCAAAGTCATTTATATCTTGGCTTTCTTCTTCTATGGATTTAATCAAATAGCCCATCTTTAACATGGCACAAGCCGTTTGCTGCCATTCCAGAGGCACAATCAGCTTTTTACCCTGATAACCATGAAAAACCGTAGGGTATTTACTTGAAGAGGCTAATAAAAACAAATGTCGAGGATCTTGCTCCACAATCTGTTTAAAGGCCGGATTTTTTAAGAGCGTTTCAAGCTGTTTAATGGCCGCCAAACTGTGTTGATATAAAGCCAGATTACTTGATTCTAAGACAATCAACGCCTCTAATTGGCGTTTTACAAAGGGAAACAACCACTTCAAAAAGTACCGATAAGTTCGCTCAACGTACACTAAGGCTCGCTTCTGCTCACTTTCTTGCAACTCGCCATTATCTACAACATCAAAGCCACGGTTACTCATCATTTTTGTGGCCTGCTTAAGCGCAGTCGCATAATTTTCGGCGGATAATAAAAGATAAGGGCTTAAGTCTGACCTATCTAGTATAGAGCCAAATATTTCATGATGAAGTTCTTGGCTGGCTGATCTGTGTTGCATGGAGGAAACCTTATTACTTATGTGTTAATCTGTTTTTTTACGTGCGACTATTACACCATCACGACTCGGATTTATAAAGGTCTCAAAATCAGGATCATCAAAAATCATTTGATTGTGTTGTCGAATGGCTTCCGTCCACCCTTGAAATACATCTTTTCCAGAATGCGCTGCGACTCGCCCGCGCCACAAAACATTATCCGCAATATATAAACCACCCGGACGGATTCTATCTTTAGCCAATAACCAAATATCGGGATAATCGCCTTTATCAACATCGTTATAGCAAATATCAAACAAACCCTCAGTCTGTGCAAAAGCATTTTGCGCCATATCGGTTTTAAAATCGATCCTGTCCCATAATCCAGCAGCACTTAAATAGTGCTCAGCTTTATCTCTATTTAAAAAATCAGCCTCGCTGCAAATTACTTGTCCACTGGAGCCCACTGCTTTAGCAAACCAATAAGCCGAATAACCATAACCACTACCAAACTCAAACACGCGCTGGGCGTTAATCATCTTAGCCAGCATTTCTATAAACACACCGACTAAACGCCCAACAATAGGAAAATTATTCTTTTCTGCTAAGGCTTCCATTTCTTGTAATACTGAATTTTCTGCGGGGCCCAATAAATCTAATAAGTACTTTTCTACCGCAGGACTGACTGGTGGTGTTCGACGCGGTGGCGGCATCTTTTTGGGACTTAAAACATCAGTCACTATTACTTCCTTATGAACGGATTAAATTTATAGTATTAATGAGTACGATCTACCCAATCAGCACCTAAAGTGCCTGATAAACTTTGCAAATATGAATCGTGCTTTAACGCTTGCAAACGTTGATCAACTACCTCTAATTTTTCTGCAAAAACAGGCGTCAATTCATCAGACGCTTCTATTTGTGAGATTTGCTGTGATAAATAATCAAAATGTCGTTGCCAAAGTTCAATATCTCTTTGCTGCTTAATGCTTAAACGCTCTTGATACCATGCGCTTTGCAATAAGTAATCACGCTTAAATAATTCCCTAATACTGGCATCGTTAATATCTTTACCCTCATAAGTTCCGTAAGCCATGATATGTAACAAAGCTTTTAGAGGTGGACAGGCATCGTTAATCGTTCCATCCTTAAAGTACATCTGAGCCACGCGTTGCTGAGCGCTATTCACATTATTAATACCATCTACAAAACTAGCCATATCCTGTGTTTCAGGTTTTAACATCGCCTCATCAAAAACAGCAGTTGGATAGTCAAATATTTTACCAAAATTAGTATGCACAAAACACTCGGTAATTCGATATCCTAAGCGACTGGCATACACTATCTTGCCTTCATATTCGAAATCTTCCAACTTTTCTAATTGACCTTGCGCAATTAAATGCTGAGGATCACGTTGTTCAACGGGTAATCTTGACCATAATTCGGGAATTAATAAGCTAATATCATGATCAATTTTACGTTCTGCCCCGATATAGCCAGCAGCCGTTGAATAGCCATCATATCCACATAAAATATAAGACACTAATGCGGTATTTAAATCAGCAGTCGTTGATAAAGCATTAAACGGACCTTTAGTTAAAGCGCCTTCAGAACCCGCTCCAGTTGTAGAGGGTGATTTACCCGTTAAACTACAAATAAAATCCATAAACAATTCAGGAAGCTCCTGATAATGTATAGGATTGTAAATTGCTAAGGGTCTAATACCGGCTTTAAGGTCACTAGGATTATTGCGTCTGCCGGGCATCACCGCATTTACAGGAAAATAAATGGCTTGCTCAGCTTTTAATCCACGCGCTAAACGCGTTGATAATTCTGCCAAATAACGTGTCATAGGATTAACTTTATCAGGCCTTGCTTGTAAATAACGCACATTTTGACTCGGTTTACCTTCTACTAAACGCGGATGTGCAGATGATACAAAGTATTCCCCAGCTTTATTTTGTGCAGCTGACATAATCAACTCACGCATAGGCTGACTAAACTCTTCAAAATGCACGATATCTTCAACCAACTCTCGCGCATCACTCGCAGTAAGCGGTTCAAAATTTGAAATGAAATTGTTTGTCCCCGAAAAATCCAACTCCGTTTGTAAATCTGCGCCTCGATTAACAGCATCGTCTGGTCTTTGAAAAAAGCTTAGTTCACAATTCTCAACTAATTTAACACTGAAATTTTTATAATGTGGATTCAATCCGACTAACTGATTTGCTGGCACAACTACTGATGCAGTAATATCATCTTCTAATTGCACTTTCTCTGATGCAGCAAAATCTTGTCTTAACTTAAACACCCGCCACGCACCCTTTTCATCAAAGCCTACTCGTAAGTAACTCGCCAGCAATTTACGGCCATTAAACTTAAGTTCGTTACCCGGATAGCCATTTACTAAGTCAACCGAGAAGTGTTCGCGCCAGTTTTGACCCCATTCCACTTTGTAAAACCGTTTAATCATCAACACTAAGGCTAAAATGTGTTGCGGGATTTTCTTTAGCCAATGATTATACTCATGGGTATATTGCGTCACCGACGGCGTTAGCAATTTAATCACAGAACCTAAAGTACGCTCATTACTCAACAACGTCCGTTGATCAGATCCATTACGATGCGGATCTAAAAATCGTTTTGAATAATCGTAATTAAAAATATCCGCTACCATCGCCATATCTTTGTCAAAATCATCGACAAATACAGCACCAGAAATAACTGCACCTGCAATAGATTTTGAAATTTCAGACTTGCCTCCACCAGAAACAGTGCTAGGTTTATGACAAAAAGTACCTTCTGGATATGTACCAATCAATCGCCAACTAGGCGCATGAGGATGCCTTTCCATAGTCACTCTAAAGCCATCTGGATAGACATAGGTATGATTATGGAGCAATTTTAAAGTCCGCAAACTTCCCGAATGTTGCCAAGTAATCTGCAGTTTAGGAATACTAATTTGAGCTGTCTCAGGAATAAAAACAATGCTTGGATAGCGCTTATCAATCGCATAACCCTCTATTTGTAAAGCAATATCAGCACCCCACTGTTGGCTCAGTTTCTCAAATGAATAATCATGATAACTATGATCAACTTGTGGCAAATACACTTCGCCTAAAATAGCTCTAGGAAAAGCCAACGCTCCGCCTGAATGTTCTTCTTCACAACCGCCAAAAAGGTTTGCTGAGTAACTGATTTGAGATTTGATTTCTTTTTTACTGTAACCAAAATAATTATCAGCGATTAAGGTCACAATCACGCCGGTCATATCTCGGCACACTAGCTTAAAGGGTTTACCATCGTTATATAACTCATCAGGACTTTGCCAACACATACCATCTATGCGTTGTCGCTCCGTCGCATCATTATAATGGGGTAAGCCTAAATCCTGCTTGCGGCAGTGCACTAAATGGGGCGCTAAAATAATACAGCCTGTATGCCCCGTCCAATGTTCAATATCCAGAGCCACATCATTTTCTGGTAAAAACGGATCCCCTGCATTACCGAAAATAGACTCCACAAAATCTAAATTAGATACCAAACCACCCGGCACAAAAAATCGAGTTTCCATGATTTTTGAGGGTGTAACTCCGGCCAATTCAGGCACTACAATAGGGCTTAGTGACAAAGATAACCAAAGTTTGGCTGAATGTTCTTGTTGACTAGTAAACGGTAAATCCAACAAATCATCGGGGGGCGTTAACGCTAAACGTAATAATTGCGCATAAGTAGCAACAGGCACCTCATTTTTGTCAGCTGGCACAGATAATCCACCCGCAACAATATGAAAGACACCTTTAGTAGTGCGCCTATCATTTTGAGGATTATGTAATACCCCCTGCGCCATTCGATAGGAATCTACATACGCTGAATGAAATTCATTTTCTTGAAAAGGTAATGATAGGGCTCTTGCTAAACCGGTCCTTTCTAAGACAAATGTCTGCCCCGGCAGATTTATATCTGCAGAAACGCCATTAACCTTTAAATAGGTATTTAAAAAATCTTGAATACGCTGATCTGCAGGACAACGATACTTAGCTAATAAGCGACGTTGCTGAACATAATTTTTTAAAAGACTATCTGCAATTTGTAAATAATTTTGCGCATCATCAATCTGGCAAATTGGCTGGCCTAAAGCCGCTAATTGCAAATTAATATGTTGTAACTCTTGTAATTGACTTGCACTGATTACATCAGACTGAGAAGAACTAGCAGATAAACTCATAAATTACGCCAACATAAAATGGTTACTAAAGTCTAAGCTAACATTGACTAAAGAATCGTTAGTCATGCCAGCATGAAAAATAAAATAATCATAAACAATCAATATTGGAACACTAATGCTTAGATAAATCTGCCAAAATCTTATCCCGCACTAACTGTCCAGATAATGTCACCATAGGCATTCCACCACCTGGATTAACACTACCCCCTACAAAATACAGATTTTTTAAAACGTTACTGCGCTGAGCATTTTTAAACCCTAAATTTTTAAATCGATCTGCCACTACCCCATAGATGGACCCTTGGTTAGAATAATATTTGGCTTGAATATCTACAGGCGTCCAACTTTCTTCACTAACGATATGTTTTCTTAAATCCGTTAGCCCCATGCGTTCTAGTTTAATTAAAACCCGCTCTCTTAAATCAGCATAATCTTCTGCGGTTAAAGGTTTATTAGGATCTAAATGCGGAATATGCGGTAATATTTTAATGATCTCACAACCCTCGGGGGCTTGTGCAGGATCACTCTTACAAGGAGCAACTAAGTAAATTGTGGGATCTTCTGACAATTTATGCTCATGAAATATTGCCTTAAAATGCTCACGCGGATGATCAGAATAAAAGAAATTATGATGCGCTAATTGTTCATAAATTCTATCAACACCCAGATGCAAGACTAAGCCAGAACAACTAGGCGCATACTTTTCTATGCGTTTTATTTCTTTTTCTTGTCCTGACATTAATTCTTTATAAGCTGGAATCAATTCCATATTCGAAACGACAATATCCGCTTTTAACACTGACCCATCAGCTAGCTTTACAGCAGAAGCATAACCCGCTTCATGCTGAATCTCTTTAACCTCAGCATTCACTTGAATATTAACCCCCAACTCAAGCGCCAACTTTTCTAAACCTTGCGCCATGCCATACATGCCACCTTTAACATACCAAAGCCCATAACCAAACTGAATATAAGGCAATAAATTCATTAAAGCGGGTGCATCGTAAGGAGACGACCCCACATATTTAATAAAATAATTGAGTACATCCACTAACTTTGGATCTTTAATAAAGCGTTTAACGCCCTGATCCATTGATCGAAAAACATCAAACTCTTGCAAACTCTTAACCGGACCATAATATTTAAGAAGCTCCCAAAATGAATCCAAGCCCTGTGCAAAATAACCGTCTTCAGTCACTTCACATAGTTTTTTAGAATAGGCTAAAAACCGAGCAAATTCTTTAGGTGTATTCGGCCCCAATTTTAACAACTCCTGTTGCATTATTTCTGGATCCGAGCTTAAATCGAGCGTACTACCATCTTCAAAAAAATTGCGCCAATGCGGCTCAACTGTTTGAATGCTGACATAATCATCCATATTTTTGCCGGCTCTATCAAACAAGGCTTTAAAAATATGTGGCATGGTTAAAATAGACGGACCTAAATCAAAGGTGAAGCCGTCTTTCTCTAAGATATTTAATTTACCGCCGACTTTGTCATTTTTCTCCAATAAATCGACACTAAAGCCTTCTGTTGCCAATGAAATTGCCGCGGACAAACCACCTAGCCCAGCTCCAATTACAACAATATGAGGTTTATTATTTTTATTCATGCCATTGTCTCAGTGATTATAAATAATAGTGATTTGAGTTTATCCGACTCAACCAATAGATTTTTTAAAAAATTTTATTTTTAAGTTATGCCAATGCTGAACTAAGTTTAAAGATGAATACTGTTTAAATGCTTGTAATGCACGCCAGTTGTTTTTTATCCGAAAAAACAAACACCCATCACCAAACATTAGATCAAGAAAAGCCCGCATTTCAATGTAACGCTGATCTGAATAAGGAAACCAATTAGGTTCAGATTCATAAGTACTTCGACTCGTCAGCCCTGCTACGGTATAAGTAAAACTTCGCAAGCCTTCAGCACCGTGGTATCGTCCAAAGCCACTATTTTTAGTCCCCCCAAAGGGTAAACTGGGATGACCGATATTTTTAATAACGTCATTTACCGCCCAACTCCCGACATTTAATTGTCTGGCGACCTGCTCCGCCTTTGCAATATTCTGACTCCAAACACTAGCATTTAAACCAAAATTACTATCATTTACTAATTCAATCACCTCCGCTACTGAAGTAAACTTCATCACTGGCAACACGGGACCAAACGTTTCTTCGCGCATAATTTTCATATCATGGGTCACATCCCACAATACAACAGGATGCAAATATCGACCCTCTAGTTTCAATGGTCCTGATGCTTTAGCACCCTTTGCCAAGGCATCGTTATAATGAGCTTCAATGACAGCAAATTGCTTTAAGGTAGTAAGTCCACCTAAATCGCCTAAACATCCATGCCCGACTTTAAGATTCTGCACGGCAACATTAAGCTGACTAATAAAATTTTGATAATATGAGGCCTCGACATAACACCGCTCAACTGACACACAAACTTGACCGCTATTACTAAAAGCCCCATACAAAGCAGCATTGACTACCCGAGTTTGATTAGCATCAGCAAACACGACCATCGCATCTTTACCCCCTAACTCTAAAACAACGGGAATAGGATGCTGGGCGGCACTTGCCATGACGGCTCTACCAGCAATAACACCACCGGTAAAAAACACTAAATCTGGACGGGCTTCTATCAATTGTTGCCCCGTCTCCGCAAAACCGATCACATGTTGAACTAAATTTTCTGGCAAAGCCAATCTTGATAATAAATCTATCAACAAATCACCTACGGGTAAGCTTAATTCAGACATTTTAAAAATGACCGAGTTACCACTTATAAGCGCAGTCAGTATAGGAATTAGCGTCAATTGAAACGGAAAATTCCACGGTGAAATAATAGCGACTACACCGTAAGGTCGACGATAAACTTGAGCATTAGATTTTGGAAATAAAATAGGCGACGTAATAACCGGCGCACTGGCCAGAATAGCTGCCGCATTTTTTTGATAATATCGCAAGGTAGTCAGAACTGGATAAATTTCACCGAGTAAGACCTCAGTTTTCACTTTACCTGTCGCGGCCATAATAACCTCAACAATAGCATCCATCTCCGCTTGAATAATGGCTTCAAGTTTTACTAAATGTTTAAGGCGTTGCTCAACCGTAAAAGCCTCCCAGACAGTCACAGCATCCCGTGCCTCAAGCAGTGCCTTAGTAACATCCTCTAACGGAGTCACCGAAAAAGTTTTAACGAGCTGTTCAGTTATCGCCGAACACGCTGTAATCTCTTGAGTCATATTGCCAATCCGAATTTGACGCCATACTTTTTGCAAATCAATTTTGCCGAAATATGCGCAGACTCATAGATTGTTGGTAAACCACTGCCAGGATGCGTACCGCCACCCACTAAATAACATGAATCAAGTTCTTGAAACTTGTTATGTGGGCGCCAATATAAAAGCTGACTAAATTTATGTGCCAAACTAAAAGTCGCACCTTTAAAAACATACTCCTCAGCTTCCCAAGTTTTAGGCGTAATAATCTTTTCTTGTTCTATATGGGCACGTATATCAGTTAAATTTAAACGCGTTTCTAAGGTATTTAATACTTGCTCACGCATGTCAGCACAGTAAGAATCCCAATCTGTAAGGCTTTCATTATTAGGCGTAGGAACTAATACATATAAAGCTGACTTTCCTGCTGGCGCTAAGGTGTCATCATTAACACAAGCATTTTGCACATAAAAAGAGAAATCTTTGCTCAGCGTTTTGCTATGAAAGATATTATTAATGTTCGTTACATAATCGTCCGCAAAAGCAATAGTGTGATGCGGTAAATCGTAAAATTTATCTAAACCTAGATACAACATAAAAGTAGAGCAAGAGTACTCCAACTTATCTACCTTCTCTGGGCTATATTGCTTTAATTCATTAGGTTTAACTAGATGAGTCATCGCATGTGAAAAATCAGCATTGATAATCACATCATCTGCCAAAATTTCAGTACCGTCTTGTAAACGTACACCGTTTACTTTTTTATTATTGATAACTAGAGATTCGATCTCAGTATCAGTATGAATATGCCCACCTTGTTCGATAATAACTTTGGCCATAGCCTCAGCAATTTTATTTAAACCACCTTTTACATGATAAATACCATATTCATGCTCTAAATAAGACAACATGGTAAATATAGCGGGGCAATCCCACGGTGACATACCTAAATACTTAGACTGAAAAGAAAATACTAAACGCATTTTCTCTTCTTTGAAATAATTACCTAAATTAGAAAACACACTATGATTCAATGCAAGATAGGGAACGGCTTTTATTAAATCCCACGAGAGAAATGTCTTGATACTACTGTAATCACGTTTGATACAAGGATAAAGTTTTTCAAAATGCTTTCCTTCCCGCTTTAAATAAGCGTCATATCCTGAACTGCCTTCATTAAAACCTTGCTCCAATTCAGCTCGCATTTTATTTCTATCAGAAAATACTTGAATACTGCGGTCAGAAAACAACAAGCGATACATAGGATCGAGTTTAATAAACTCTAAATAATCAGCACTTTTTTTACCGCATAATGCAAACATATCATCCAATACATGCTTCATTAATAAGAAAGTTGGTCCTGTATCAAATACAAAATCACCCAATCTAATGGGACGATTTCTACCTCCCACTTCGTGATTCTTATCAAAAATAGTGACCTTAAAACCACGTTTGCTTAATAACATTCCAGCACACAGACCCCCAGGTCCTGAGCCCACGATGACAATTTGTTTCTTGTTAGGCATAAAAGATAAAGAGATTAAATAATTTAAATGAATGAAAACTTTGAATCTATAGAAGTATCAACTATTAATAAAGCCAAGGAATAAGCTTCTTTGTTCGAACGGCATACTCCAAATAGTCTTTACCAAAATGGCCGATTAAAATATCTTCTTCAACGCTAATTCGTTGTTTTAGAAAAAGTCCTAATGGCAAAACTAAAATAAGTATCGCTAAAATATCACCCATAGCAACACCTATGGCAAAAAAACTAATCAGTAACCCCGTATAAGCAGGATGTCTTATAAACTGATAAAGTCCATGAGTGATCAGCGCATGTTCATTTTGAATCACAACTGTCGTACTAAAAAACCGCCCCAACCTTTTTATCGCGTAGAAACGGATCATCAGGCCTATCGACATCATTATTAAAGCAATTATTTGCCGCACACCATAGCTCATGGGTAATTGCACTAACTGCAAATGTTTAAAACCAAAAGCGCCGATAATCGAAATCACCACGACCAGCCAAATAAGGCGCTCCTTTTGATAATTCTTTAGCTGTGGAACTGAATCATGAAACGATACACGTGTTTTATACCCAACAAGAATCTCCAACACTGTCCAAATACCCGCTAATATTAGCCATAACTGTTGTATAAATGTCATCCGCGTATTTCAAGTTCTAACAATGAGTGCGTGGTAGAATCTAATATTTTTATAAATAACGCAATCATAAAACACCTTTTGCCATGCAAAATCTTATAAAACTAAACCATGTTTATAAAGCTTATACGCAAGGACAATTAACTACGCCTGTTTTACAAAACATTTCTTTAAACATTAATACCGGTGAGTTTGTCGCCATTACGGGTCCATCTGGCAATGGAAAATCGACCTTATTAAACTTATTAACGGGTATTGATAGGCCCTGCAGTGGTGAAATAATAATAAATGAAACGGCTTTACAACTGTTAAAAGAAGAAGAATTATCAGTATGGCGAGGCTTAAACGTAGGCATTGTGTTTCAGTTTTTTCAATTACTGCCCTCACTCACTTTGCTACAAAATATCCAATTACCCATGGATTTTGTAAATAAATACCCAAAACGCGAGCGTTTGGATAGAGCGCATTATTTACTTGATCGAGTTGGTTTAACAAAACAAGCCAAACAATTACCCGGACAAGTTTCTGGGGGACAACAACAACGTGCCGCGATTGCGCGTGCATTAGCAAATGACCCCGCATTGCTAGTTGCAGATGAACCCACGGGGAATTTAGATTCAGCGACCGCAGAAAATATCTACACACTCTTCTCGGCATTACAGCAAGAGGGGAAAACACTCGTCATTGTGACTCATAATGAGGACCTTGCAAAAACAGCTAGCCGTCATATCACCTTGCACGATGGACATGTTTCAAGTGATCAATGCCTATCTAAACCAGTTTAGAAACAATGCTTTTTAACTCAATTCTATGGAAAAAAATTAGCAGTGATCTGCTAATGCATAAATACCATACCGTCTTAGCCATATCGAGTATTGCTATTGGTCTATTTGTGATGGGTACCTTGCTCGGCATGATGGACTTACAACTCACTTACATGGATAAAGCGCATCAAGCCTCACAGCCTTCGCATATCAGTTTAATGCTTAGAAGGGATGTGGATTTTTCTGTAGCCGAAAGCATCAAAAAAATGGACGAAGTGAATAGCGTTGATATCATGACGCAATTTACGGGGCAATTTAAAACAACTGAATCTACTCCATGGCAAACGGGGACTTTATTATTCAGAAGCGATTATCTAAATCAAAAACAAGACCAAATGCGCTTGTTAGCAGGTAGTTTCCCACACGATAAATTTGTGGCTATAGAACGTTTATCTGCCCAATATGCTCACCTAAGCCTAGGCGACACTCTTGAAATAAAAACACCTAATGGCACTGAGATCCTTACGATTGCCGGTATCATTCGACATCCTTTTGTTAAACCACCCAGTTTTGGTGGTCAATTACATGTATTTATCGCACCTGAATTAGCACCTACCTTCAACATTCCTAGCGCTAGTTTCAGACAATTATTAGTCCAAGTTAAACCGCCTTACAACCCAGGAAAAGTTAATTTGATAGCAGGTGAAATCCGCCAAAAACTTGCCAGCCAAAACATCCCTGTTAATGCCACCTTATTGCAAAACCCTGACCAACATTGGGGACGCGCTATTTTTAAAGGCATACATTTCATATTGACGGTGATGGCTTGGGCATCTTTGGCACTCAGTTCTGTTCTGATCTTAAATACAGTAGGTGCTTTAATTACCCAACAGACTGATCAAATAGGCATTATGAAGTCACTGGGTGCTCGCCGTTACAGCATCGCTAAAATCTATTTATCAGAAGTCTTCGTGCTATCCATTATCGCCTTATTAATCGCGATTCCTTTAAGTGCAGCAGGCGCTTATTACAGTAGTCGTTGGTTATTAGATTTATTTAATATTGAACTCTCGGAATTTGTATATTCACCTAAAACAATTTACATAATGGTTGCCGGCGGATTAATTGCACCCATTTTGGCGGCTTTACAACCTATCTTACAGGGTGCATCACTATCTGTAAGGTATGCTATTTCAAGTTACGGCCTAGGAGCGGATTTTGTCAGCACTCGTTTTGACCGCTGGCTAGAACTTAAAATAGCTGCGTGCTTACCCACGATTTATGCAATTGCAATAGCTAATTTGTTACGCCGTAAAGCCCGTTTACTATGGACACAAAGCGTATTGATTATTGCAGGTGTCTTGTTTATAGTGATTACGAGCTTGATAGCGTCACTTAATCTGACCCTAAATAACGAACTCGATCGTAGCTCGTATGATATTCGCTTAGGTTTTATCCAAGACCAACCTCAAGAAATCATCAACACACTGGTCAATAGCTTTCCAAATACCCAAAGTATAGAGCTATGGAATCGCTTGCCAGTAGAACTATCGGTTAAGGATAAAGTCATCCAACAAGTTGGTAGTTTGGGCATGCAAATGATCGCCCTACCCACTAATACCTCAATGTATAAACCCCTTATTGTTGAAGGCCGTTGGTTTGATAATTCAGATGAACAACAACAGCATTTGATAATCAATGCTGATACTGCGGCACTTAATGGTATTCATGTGGGTGACAAAATAAATACTAAACTGTTACAACACACAGCCCAAGAATGGGAAGTTATTGGCTTATACCGGTGGTTTGCAGGAACGGGTTATACAGTAGAACCCGTTTATGGCCCCTTAAGCACCTTGCAAACAAATACTAAAAATGAATTTAAATATTCCTTTGCACTATTAACAGCTAGGTTAAACTCTTTGAATGAGGAAAAAACCTATCTCGAAGCTTTAAAAACAGTGTTCCAAGAACATCCCATCGTTTTAGATGTCTACACCACGATAGCTAAACGTGAACAACGCCAATTTGCAGAGAATCAATTCAAACCTATGCTGGGGATGCTACTAGGATTAGCTATTATGATTGCCATTGTGGGAGGGATTGGTCTTTCAGGAACATTGGCTATTAGCGTTTTACAACGCACTAGAGAAATAGCGGTACTGAGAGCCATTGGTGCTAATTCAAACGCTATTTTTAGACTTTTTATGCTTGAAGGCTTATTGCATGGTTTGTTAGCCTGGCTAATCAGTGTACCTACTGCTTATCTAGTCGCCGCCCCGCTAGCTAAGAAGCTAGGTTTAACCATGTTAAACATGCATTTAGACTTTGTTTTCTCACAACTATCCGTGTTAATTTGGCTGATAGTTGTATTTATTTTAGCGATATTTGCCACTTATTTACCCGCCCGAAACGCTACTAAAATAGTGGTCAGAGCGGGACTCAATTATTAATTTCCAGACGTTAATCTTGTTTCATATCATTAACGTACAAAGTGGCGCCAATAACTGCTGCAGGAGCAATGAGTATATTAAGCACGGGTATGGTTAAACCTAAGGCTGCAGCACCACCAAAACTTAAAGCGCCAAACCGAACACTTTTAAGCAGTTGTTGTTGATCCGTAAATAACAAGCCAGCATTTTCTAAAGGATAAGCACAATATTCTAAAGCCATACCCCATGCACCAAATAAAGCCCAAAGAAATGGCGCTAAAACATTAACACCGGGAATAAAGGAGATGATTACCAAAGGAATAGCTCTAGTGAGCAAGTAAATAGCGCGTTTTACTTCTGCACTTACCACCTGAGGTAGGGCTTGCTCTTTACCGTCAACCAGCTTGGTAGCCACTAAACTTAAAGTTTTTGCAGATAATTTGCCGTAAAAGGGCGACGCTAATAAATTGGCTAACACTGTAAAAGTAAAGAAACCCGCAATAAAGAAGCTAATAAAAAATAAAGGCCATAACACCCAACTTAACCAGTTTAACCAACTAGGAATAAACTGATTGATCAGATCAGAGATGTAGTAATAACCTAAAGTTAAAGCTACTCCGTACAACACTAAATTAATTAAAACGGGGATCAAAATAAAACTGCGTAAAGATGTACTGGTTAATAAATTTAATCCTTTAAACAAATACCCAACCGCTAACACAGGATTATTCGCTTTTTTATCAAATAGCATCTTTTATAGTCCTCATAGTCTCAATAGAAGGATTCAATACCACACCGCGTTCTGTCACTATCGCCGCAATTAACTCTGCAGGGGTTACATCAAAAACCGGATTCCACGCAGTCACTAAAGAGCCCTCGTGATCGTAACAAACGGGTAATAGTTCTTTAGGATCACGCTGTTCTATTTCTATCTCAGAGCCACTTTCAATGCCCCAATCAATCGTTGTAGTTGGGGCCACCACCATCAATTTAACGCCATGATGTTTCGCCAAAACAGCTAAAGAATAAGTGCCAATTTTATTAGCCGTATCCCCATTTGCCGCAATACGATCTGCACCGACAATAACCCAATCAATTGCCCCAGACTTCATTAACCATGCAGCCGCAGAATCAGCCACTAAAGTCACTGGAATACCATCTTGGGCTAATTCCCAAACAGTTAATCGAGCACCTTGTAACCAAGGGCGCGTTTCCCCCGCATAAACATTAACGGCTTGGCGTTTAGTGGCACTTCTTATTACACCTAAGGCTGTACCATAACCACCTGTTGCTAAAGTACCCGTATTACAATGCGTCATTAAACCTTTAGAGCCCGCCAACAAATCGGCGCCCATTTCACCCATTTTGATATTTGCCGCGATATCATCAGCATGAATTTGTTCAGCAGCTGCAATAAATTCAGCTTTAGGATCATCTAGTTTTTGAGCTAAAAGGGCTTCCATTTGCGCTAAGGCCCAAAACAAATTAACGGCAGTCGGTCTTGATTGCGCCAGTAAAGCAATATCTTTAGACACTTGTGCTTGCCAATCTACGGCATCATTAACATGATGCTGAGAAACAGATAAAGCCACGCCATAGGCAGCAGCAATGCCAATGGCAGGCGCACCACGAACCCGCATTGAAGCAATCGCTTCTGTAACACCTCCGGCGTCCTGATATTCATCATAAATAATAGTATCAGGTAATTTACGCTGATCTAATACTTTTAAAGAAGACCCTGTCCAAATCAGAGCTTGCACCGTTTCGTTCGTTTGTTGCGTCATTATTTGCTAAAACCTAAGGTTAAAAAGTTATAATTCTCTTATTAAAAATAGTTACTCACACAGGAACAACTGATGCAAGTCGATACTCTTATACATGCGCGTTGGATTATACCCGTTGAACCGGAATCCGTAACCTACGAACACCACAGTTTGGTGATTCATCAAGGCAAAATTATTGATTTATTACCCACAGATTTGGCAAAACAAAAGTATAAAGCAAGCACCACAGAAAACTTAGAAAACCACGCCCTGTTACCCGGCTTAATTAACTGTCATACGCATGTTCCTATGACACTTATGCGAGGAATCGCCGATGACCTAGCCTTAATGGATTGGTTACAGAACCATATCTGGCCTTTAGAACAAAAATGGATAAGCCCCGCCTTTGTAAAAGACGGGACTGATTTAGCGATTGCCGAAATGCTCTTGGGCGGTACCACTTGCTTTAACGATATGTACTTCTTTCCAGAAGTCACTGCACAACAAGCACTCGAGCATGGCATTCGTGCAAAAGTGGGCTTAATCGTTATCGACTTCCCCTCCGCTTGGGCCCAAAATAGTGAAGAATATATTGCTAAAGGGCTAGCATTACAAGAACAACTTCGACATTCCACACTTTGCAGCACTGCCTTTGCCCCACATGCACCTTATACGGTTTCTGATGAGCCCTTACTAAAAATCAGAACCTTAGCAGACGAATTAGATTTACCCGTTCATATGCATATTCATGAAACAGCTTTTGAAGTGGACCAAGCACAAACTGAGTCTGGTCAACGTCCAATACAACGCTTAAACGCTTTAGGTTTAATTAATCCGTCTTTAGTGGCTGTACACATGACCCAACTCAATGACGAAGAAATTAGTTTATTTGCCGAATCAGGTGCACATATTGTGCATTGCCCTGAATCTAACTTAAAACTAGCGAGTGGTTTTTGTCCGGTTGCTAAATGTTTAGCTGCCGGCGTTAATGTTGCCTTAGGCACTGATGGCGCCGCCAGTAACAATGACTTAGATATGTTTGGCGAAATGCGTACCGCTGCCCTATTAGCCAAAGGGGTATCGGGAGATGCAAGTGCAGTACCCGCTATGACAGCCCTTAAAATGGCGACTATTAATGGCGCCAAAGCTTTAGGTATTGAGGATATCACAGGCTCTTTAACCATAGGTAAAGCCGCAGATGTAATAGCAATAGATTTAAGCGCTTTAGAAACGCAACCCATTTATTCACCCATATCTCAGATTGTTTATGCCGCCAGTCGCCAACAAGTATCTGATGTATGGGTGGCCGGTCAACATTTAGTACAAAACCATCAACTCACTGCTATGAACATAGACGTCTTAAAAGAAAAAACTAAACTTTGGCAAGAACGCCTATCAGCTTAATTCCCTCACGTTACTAATTATTTATCACACTGATTATCGCCAAGTTAAGCGACAAGTGTTATAGTTTGGCGATAAAAATAAAAAACCATTGTTACTATTTATAGTAACAAAACTTCAACGCGGCATCTTCTTTATTACAGAGTGATTATTATGAACAATCTATTAGAAAACCTAATTAGTCTTGCCAAAAAAACATTTACATTAGCAACAGAACAACTTGCGGTATTAACTGAAAAAGTAAATGCCGAACTGAATAAATCAGCGGCAACAACTGCTCCAATTGCAAGCGAAGCTCCAAAAACTGCAGCCACTGAAGAAACCACGCCTGTGGTTGAAGTATCGACTCCAATCGCTGAAGTGAAAGCGCCTCTAATTGAAGCATCAGCACCCTTATTTACCAAAGCAACAACCGATAACCTTCCTGAAGATTCAACTTTAAGAAGACATGCTTTAGCACAATTAAAAAGCATTTTAGAAGCCGTTAAAGGTAATCGCCCATCTGACTCAGTACAAAGTCGTCATTATGATGCTGAAATAACAGCCCAAATTGAATTATGCTTAGTTTGCAAAACAGCACTTGCAAATGCGACCGCTGATTATGAAAATCTTCCTAAAACACCTATTGCCTCTAGCAAAGCAGCACCTGCTGCAAAAACGGTAGTAACAGAAACTGTTGATTCGGCGCCGATTGCCCCTGTTGCAACTGCAACAATTGCTAATGTTCCTACCGATTCTATTTTACGTCGCCACTACGAATCAATGATTAATAGCTAATTAACTTAATCCTTTACAAGCAATATCAAAAATACTCAGATTCAATAACACTCAGGCAGGTTTAAAATATAACCTGCCTGCAGTGACCTACTAAATCAGTTCTCAAAATATTAAATTCTATAGCCTCGGCTTAAATATCCAACACGGCTTAACCCGTAACAATGTTGAGAGATATCTCAAATACCTACACCTAAATACTTAATTAAAAGCTCCATTTTAGATATTTCATCACTTTATCCGCTAACACTGATAAAAATAAATTTGAAATATAGAAATCTTCTACTAAACTTTAATAGCACCTACCTACCAACATGAGTTGTTAATAAATAGATGCCGTTAAATATCCGAAAACTGCTGAGCTTTTATAAAAAACACTCCGCCCTTGCCCTAGCATTACATCTAAAAGATAAACAACATCAACGCATTTTAAACAATGCAATTGATGGATTTTGGCTATTAAATAAACAAATGCAACTCATTGAAGTCAATGACAGTTATTGCAAAATGAGTGGCTATAAAGAAGCCGAACTTAAATCTCTTAATATAGCCGACTTGCAATCTAGTGACAGCAAGTCAGATATTTCTGAACACCTATTACTTCATCAAAATCGTTTTGAATCAAAACATAGACGCAAAGACGGCTCAACTTATGAGGTAGAAGTCTCCATACAATTTTTGCCTTATAACGGCGGACAAATTGCCGCATTCTTCCAAGATATTAGCCTCCGTAAAAAAATAGAAGAAAATTTACAAAATATCGAATCCTTTCAACTCAGCATTCTAAATTCCGTATCAGCTCAAATTGCCGTATTAGATAACCAAGGCTTTATCACCTTAACTAATCAAGCATGGAAAGATTTTGCGATCAAAAATAGTCTTATTTCTGGTCTTGAGTTATCAAAAACAGATATAGGTGCTAACTATTTAGACGTTTGTCAAACCCATATAAATACCGATACCAACCATAATTCATTAAGTGCATGCATAGGTATCAACGCCGTATTAAAAGGCACATTACCAGAATTCTCTATGGAATATACCTGCCATACTCCATCAGAACAATGCTGGATCAGAAGTAATGTGACACCTATTTCTATTAACAATGGAGCTGTCGTATCACATACAAACATTACAGAACATAAATTAGCTGAAGCTAAACTAAAGCTTGCTGCCAGTGTTTTTACTCATGCCCACGAAGGTATTTTAATCACTGATAATTCAGGAGCCATTTTACAAGTCAATGATGCATTTTCTGAAATTACCGGCTTTAATCGTGAAGAAGTCCTTAATAAAAATCCCAGAATATTGAGCTCTGGCCACCAAGGAAAAGAGTTTTATGACAGTTTATGGCGGGATTTATTAAAAAAAGGGCATTGGTATGGGGAGATTTGGAATCGCAATAAAAACGGAGAAGTCTACGTAGTAATGGAATACATTAGCTCTGTTTATAATGAAAATGGAAATTCCTCACATTATGTTGCTCTCATGTCCGACATTACCTTGGCAAAAAAACATGAACACGACTTAGAACATAGTGCGCATTATGATGCCTTAACCAACTTACCTAATCGCGTCTTATTAGCGGATCGAATACAACAAGCCATCGCAGTCACTAAACGGCAAAACCAAATCCTAGCCGTAGTTTTTTTAGATTTAGATGGTTTTAAAACCATTAATGATTCTTTTGGACATTTGGCCGGTGACCAATTGCTGATCAGTGTAGCTAATAACATGAAAGAATGCCTACGCGAAGTAGACACTTTAGCCCGCATAGGCGGAGACGAGTTTATTATTCTATTAGTCGATGTTGGTGACGCTGAAACGTGCGCGCCCTTATTAAATAGACTCCTTAAAGCCGCATCGCAAACATTATTATTTGCTGATATTAATTTACAAATTACCGCCAGCATGGGCATTACCTTCTATCCACAAACCGAGGAAGTCGATGGTGATATCTTAATCCGCCAGGCAGATCAAGCTATGTATCAGGCAAAATTAGCCGGTAAAAATTGCTATCATGTGTTTGATCTAGAATTAGACAATCTCACCCGTACCCATCATGAAAACTTAAAAAGCATTACTAAGGCTTTAAATGCTGGAGAATTTAGATTGCATTACCAACCCAAAGTCAATTTACGCTTGGGCTGTGTCACTGGTGTTGAAGCTTTGATTCGATGGCAACACCCCGAGAAAGGCTTATTAGCGCCTGCCGAGTTTCTGCCACTCATTGAGAATCATCAACTGTCTTTAGAAATCGGCGAGTGGGTCATTAATACCACCATGGATCAAATAGAGGCTTGGCATCTTGTTAATCTCGATATACCTATTAGTGTCAATGTGAGCGCTAAACAATTACAACAAGAAGATTTTGTTGAGCGCTTAAAACTAATGCTGGCGGCTCACCCCAAAGTTAACCCCGGAGATTTAGAAATGGAGGTTTTGGAAACCAATGCGATGCGAGATTTAACTCAAGTATCAAAACTCATCGAAGCCTGCAGTGAGTTGGGAGTTAAATTCGCTCTTGATGATTTCGGTACTGGTTATTCCTCGCTCACTTACTTAAAACGTTTACCAGTAAGCCAAATTAAAATAGATCAAAGTTTTGTTCGTGACATGCTAAATGACTTTGATGATCTTTCAATCGTAGAAGGTGTATTAGCCTTAGCCTCCGCCTTTAATCTTGAGGTGATTGCTGAGGGCATGGAAACTAAGCAACATGGCGAAATATTATTACAACTCGGTTGTGATATTGCGCAAGGCTTTGCTATTGCAAAGCCAATGCCCGCAGCAGAAATACCTGATTGGATTAAAAATTGGAAACCTGATACCAGTTGGCATGACAGACCATCATTTACAAGAGACGACTTACCGTTGTTATTTGCAAATGCTGAATACCGAGTCTGGCTTGAAGATATAGAAAAGTATCTATTAAATCCAAACACGACAAACTTACCTAATAATCAACACTCACGATTTGGGGCCTGGCTAAAAACAAAAAGTATTGCTAAGGATGGTATATATTTAAGTGCTCAAACCTTACATCAACAATTAAACGCTTTTGGGGCAGAACTGGTTAAACTACATGCAGATGGCAAGTACAAAGAAGCTTTAGCTAAGTTACCTCGACTAAAAATTTTACAACAGACTTTATTAGAAAAATTACAACTATTAATAGCAGAAAACTGGCATCAATAATTATCAGAACAGGGTATGCTCGTGCACTATGGCGTTAGTCATTAAGCAGTCGAAGAGAGGTCTTGTTAGAACTTGTCGAGCTATAAACATTCGACAAGCTCAAAACACCCGATAATATTGTTACGCTGAAACCTGCGCAATCCAATCTTGGAGATTATAGTAATTAGTAATACGGGCTACTTTGTTATCACGAATTTCAAAAAACGCACCGGCTGGCAAACGATAAGTTTGACCCTTCGCCTCGGGTAAACCTTCATCTGTTTTAATGTATTCACCTAATACCACAAACTCAGCAGAAGCACGCGTACCATCAGCACTAGCCATAATAACCATGTCTACTAATTGTTCTTTGTAGTTAGTATTCATTCCACCCATAAAAACAGAAAACGCTTCTTTACCTACTTCACGTCTGCCTTGATTAATATCGTGAATTACATCATCAGTTAACAAGTTTAAAAAAGTGTCCATATCGCCACCATTAAAGGCTGCGTAATAGCTTTCTACGAGGTTAATACTTTCTTGTTGTGCCATGTCTCTTCCGAGTTAATATTTAAAAAAGTTGCGTATTTTATAATTAAACACGCGGCTATGCCCGTCTTTTTATAAAACGTTTAATCTTTAGCCCAGCCGCCTTCTCTTAAAGTCACTGTACGATTAAAGACTAATTTTCCATCGACGCTATCTACTGAATCTAAACAAAAATACCCTGTTCTTTCAAACTGATAACGGTTCTCTGGTGATGCTTGAGCCAAACTCGCTTCGACCCGACAGCCGTCTAACACTTCTAAAGAATCATGATTAATGACGTCTAAAAAGTTAAGTTCATTATCAGGACTCGGTACCGTAAATAAACGATCGTACAAACGAATCTCAGCTTCTGCAGACTCTGCTTCTGATACCCAATGAATCACGCCTTTTACTTTACGACCTTCTGGATTTTTACCTAAGGTGTCTGGATCATAAGAGCATCGTAACTCAGTGATCACACCCTCAGCATTTTTGATAATCTCATTACATTTAATCACATAAGAACCGCGTAACCGTACTTCACCACCTTCAATTAAACGTTTGTACTTGGGAGGTGGAATTTCTGCAAAGTCATCTTGCTCAATTAAGATGACTTTACTAAAGGGTACCTGCCGTTTACCTAACTCAGGCTTTTGCGGATGATTACTGATTTCTAATTGTTCAACTTGCCCATCAGGATAGTTTTCGATAACCACACGTAAAGGTTGTAAGACCGCCATTGCACGTAAAGCATTCTCATTTAAATCTTCACGAATACAGTATTCCAATACGCCCATTTCTATCCATGAATTTTGCTTAGTCACGCCTATGCGCTCACAAAAGTCACGAATCGATTTAGGGGTAAAACCGGCACGTCGCAAACCAGCGATGGTGGGCATACGAGGATCATCCCAGCCTTTAACATGCTTTTCTGTTACTAACTGATTGAGCTTACGCTTACTCACAATGGTGTATTCCAATTGTAATCTAGCAAACTCAATTTGCTGTGGATGACTAGGTGTTTGGAGTTTATCTAAGACCCAATCATATAATGGTCTATGATCCTCAAATTCTAAGGTACAAATTGAATGGGTAATGCCTTCAATAGCATCAGAAATACAATGCGTATAATCGTACATAGGGTAAATGCACCAAGCATCTCCCGTACGATGATGATGCACACGACGAATACGATAAATCGCTGGATCACGCATGTTAATATTAGGCGATGCCATATCAATTTTAGCGCGTAACACATAGGCGCCATCAGCAAACTCGCCAGCACGCATACGAGTAAATAAATCTAAATTTTCTTCAATTGACCGATTACGATCAGGACTTTCTTTACCGGGTTCTGTTAAAGTACCGCGATACACTCTAATTTCTTCTGCAGATAAACTATCTACATAAGCTAAACCTTGTTCAATTAACTGTACTGCGTAATTATAAAGTTGTTCAAAATAATCGGATGCATTGTACAAACCCGCCCATTCAAACCCCAGCCATTTCACATCGCGTTCTATTGATTCCATATATTCGATGTTTTCTTTTTCGGGATTGGTATCGTCAAAACGCAAATTACAAGTCCCTTTAAATTCACCCGCAATGCCAAAATTTAAACAGATAGATTTGGCGTGACCGATATGTAAATAACCGTTAGGCTCAGGAGGAAATCGTGTGGCTACTTTGCCTTGGTTTTTATTTTCTTTAAGATCTTGGGTAATGATTTGACGAATAAAATTGGTCGAAACGGGCGTATCGTTTGTAGTCATAACTTTATGTGTAAGGAGTAGGGATAGATCATTTTAAAGGAGCGCGTTGTAAGGTACAAGGCACTAATTAAGCGAATAAGCTATTTCTTTTGAATATAAAAAATTTGTTGGCACTCTTCTTTCATCAACGCTAAGATTTTATGACCGGCTTGATCAGTAAAGACACCAAAATCTAAATGGGCCGCAGGGTCTGTGGCAATCACCTTCACTACATCGCCACTTTCCATGGCGACTAATATCTTTTTTAAACGTAACAAAGGTAAAGGACATAACAAGCCGCTGGCATCGACTTCGTGACTAAATTCAAGCATTGTTTAGGTACTCAGTAAGCTGTAGAGCGCTTATAATAACATTTCCTAATGATTCTAAGAATGCCTGCAATTAAATGGATTACTTCCCCCTCTTTGTAAAACTGCAAGATAAGCCCTGTTTAGTGATTGGCGCAGGTGAAATTGCCGCCCGTAAAATTGACCTATTAGCTCGTGCGGGCGCCAATATAACCGTAATCGCACTTGAAATCAGCCATCATGTAGCGAGTATTGAACATAAACTGGGGTTAACTATTCACCAGAAAGCGTTTACCCCCGATGATGTACTTAATTTTAAATTAGTCATTTCAGCAACAGACAATAGAGCCACTAATGAATTAGTCGCCCAAAGCGCAGAAGCCCACAAGATTTTAGTCAATGTCGTTGATAGCCCAGACCTCTGTAGCTTTATCTTCCCCGCTATTATAGACCGTTCACCTATTATTGCCGCAGTCTCCTCAGGTGGTGCAGCACCCGTTTTAGCACGCTTATTACGCGCTAAGATAGAAACGATAATTCCACCCGCTTATGGTCAACTTGCTCAACTTGCAGAAAACTATAGAAACAAAGTTAAATCACTCATCAAAGAACCTGCTCAACGCCGCATCTTTTGGGAAAATATCTTTCAAGGCTCTGTTGCAGAAGCCGTTTTTGCTGGTAATGATAATGGTGCTGAACAACAATTACTACAAGCATTACAGCAACATAAAAACACTGAAACAGTAGGTGAGGTTTATTTAATAGGTGCTGGCCCTGGAGCTGCGGATTTATTAACCTTTAGAGCTTTACGCTTAATGCAACAAGCGGATGTGATTGTCTATGATCATTTAGTTTCACCCGACATTATTGATTTAGCTAGACGTGATTCAGAAAAAATTTATGTCGGCAAACAGCGTGACAAACATACCCTACCCCAAGAATCCATCAATACCTTATTAGCGGATCTTGCTAAAGCCGGCAAACGCGTTGTGCGTTTAAAAGGTGGAGACCCGTTTATATTTGGCAGAGGTGGTGAAGAAATAGAAACGTTAATGGAGCAAGGCATTAGCTTTCAAGTTGTACCCGGCATTACCGCCGCTTCTGGTTGTTCTACCTATGCAGGCATACCCTTAACCCATAGAGATCATGCGCAGTCCTGTACTTTTGTGACGGGGCATTTAAAAGATAACTCCATCAATTTAAACTGGACTCAATTAGCGCTACCCAATCAAACAATCGTTATCTATATGGGCCTAGTTGGACTAGAAAAAATTTGTGAAGCGTTGATTAAACACGGTAGCCCAAAAGATTTACCTATTGCCCTAGTGCAACAAGGCACCACTACAAATCAACGTGTTGTAACAGGTATTTTAGAAGGCTTTGCAGAGAAAATTGCCGGCCTAGATATCAAACCACCGACGCTAATAATTATAGGCACCGTAGTTACATTGCATAACAAATTGAATTGGTTCCAATTATCAAGCGATGTTAAATAAACGGATATTCACTGAGTAAGAAATCATCAGGTGCAAATCGAATAGACCAATATCCGTTTGCTCTGAGCACTTACCAAAATCCGAACTTGAATAGTTAACAAACTGAACAAAAATAGGTCCGTAATTAGGGTCTTGATGCTGAGTTTTATGACAATTTGAAATTAAAGATTGAATTTTTCTATTAAATTCCCTATTCTTTGCTAGTTTGCTTTTTAAGCAAAAAAATTTTCCACCAAGAGAACTAAATTCTCTTAATTTTAAAACCAAGAGGTCACTATGAAAAAAACACTTGCTACAGCAGCTGGTATCGTTTTAATCGCATTAAGCGGTTCTGCTTTCGCTGACGAACAACTTGAAATTGGTCAAAAAATTTATGAACGTGCTTTCGGCCGTGGTTGTGGTACTTGCCATGACATCGCTTCTAACCCACAATTACCAGCAAACATCAAAGCAGGCACTTTAACTAGAGCAAGCTTTGAAAAAATCCTTAAAGAAGGTAAAGGTGGTATGCCAGTTGCAATCGCTGAAATCATGAAAAATAAAGCCGTAGAAAAAGCTGGCTACGGTGAAGATCAAGCGGTTGACGCTTTATTCGCTTACATCAGCAGCAAATAAGAATAAAAAAAGATGACACAAAAAAAGCCGCTCTTGCTGTTTCAGCAGAGCGGCTTTTTTATGTCTGAAATTAAAGAATAAAAACGTTAATTAATTATTTTTTAGCCAGATACTGCTTAAACCTTTCTTTGTTAGGTAATCGGTAACGATTAGTTAACCACACCCCCCCCATTGCCGCCAACATCAAACCACATGAAGCCAGCGTTAAATAAACTAGGCGCTTTAAACTATGCATTTCTTGCACAATTTGCTCATTAACGACACTTGCAGTATTAACCTTTGGAGTCTCTGAATAAGATTTTAAAACCTGCACTTCACTCTTTAATTCCTCAAGGGTACCTAAAGAATTCGATACCGTACCAACCCGAATACTATCTTCTAACGCTCTTAATTTACTTTCGATGGAACCGCTAACTAAACCAACAAATTGGCCTTTTAAGGCATTAACTTCTGCTGATAAAACAGGATTAGCTTCAGATATTTTTACATCTGTGCTTTTAAGACGATTAAGATCTTGAGAAGGAACCAAATAAAAGCCAGCCACAATAATTACAGCCATTAATACAAAGATAATAGCCGTTAACCACCGATTAACTTTCACCAAAGCTTGATGCGAAGGTATTCTTTCCAGAACAACTAGTTCTGCTTTGGTCTCGCGCAACTCACTCATTATTAGATTCCCCTCAAACCAAGCCCAAAATTAAAGGCTTAGCAGGACGTTGTTATTTTTATTAGTACAATTTAGCTCGCAATTATACAAGCTAAATAGTTTTTGTCCTGTGTTTTTTAATTGAATTAACGGGCCTGTTTGGCTGCCGCTATACGCATTCTTAGTGCATTCAATTTAATAAAACCCTCTGCATCTTTTTGATTATAAGCACCGCCATCATCTTCAAATGTTGCGATACTTTCATCAAATAAACTATCCGTATCAGAAGCTCTGCCAACCACAATCACATTACCTTTATACAATTTAAGTCTCACTTTACCGTTAACCGATACTTGTGATTCATCAATCATAGTTTGTAACAATTTGCGTTCAGGACTCCACCAGTAACCGTTATAAATTAAAGACGCATAACGTGGCATCAATTCATCTTTTAAATGTGCCACTTCTCTATCTAATGTTAAAGATTCAATCGCACGATGGGCTTTTAATAAAATAGTACCGGCTGGTGTTTCGTAACAGCCACGTGACTTCATACCTACATAACGGTTTTCTACGATATCTAAACGACCAATACCATTAGCGCCCGCTATTTTGTTTAATTGCTCTAAAACAGTCGCAGGAGAAACTGGCACGCCATCAATCTCAGTTACATCACCGTGTTGATAAGTTAACTCTATATAAGTCGCTTTATCAGGTGCGTTTTCTGGAGAAACTGTCCAACGCCACATATCTTCTTCTGGCTCTGTCCAAGGATCTTCAAGGATACGACCTTCGTAAGAGATGTGTAATAAATTAGCATCCATTGAGTAAGGTGAAGTTTTACCTTTTTTATTCTCAACAGAAATACCGTGTTTTTCAGCGTAAGCCAAAAGAGATTGTCTAGAGTTTAAATCCCACTCACGCCAAGGCGCAATCACATGAATATCAGGTCTTAAGGCATAAGCACCCAATTCAAAACGCACTTGGTCATTACCTTTACCAGTTGCGCCATGAGAAATAGCATCTGCACCGGTTTGATTAGCAATTTCAATCAAACGCTTAGCAATTAAAGGTCGTGCAATAGAAGTACCTAATAAATACTCCCCTTCATAAATGGTGTTAGCACGGAACATTGGGAATACATAATCACGCGCAAATTCTTCACGTAAATCTTCAATAAAAATGTCTTTGATACCCGCTGCTTGTGCTTTTGCACGAGCTGGCTCTACTTCTTCACCTTGACCTAAATCAGCAGTAAAGGTAACGACTTCACAATCATAAACATCTTGTAACCATTTAAGAATAATGGAAGTATCTAAGCCTCCAGAATAGGCCAATACCACTTTATTGATTTTCGACATAATACGCATTTACTCAGAGTTAAAAAATTTCGCTGATTATACCTGAAAACTAATTGAACTAAAAAGAACGCAACCTAAATACCTGTATGACTAAGGCTAATATCTCCAACTCTCAAAGGCTAGGGGTAAATCCTTAAGCAAATCCCGCCGCTCCTGCCAATTTGGTAACAACCTATCCATGTGCATGCGAAAAGTTTCATTATGCTTACGCTCAAGTAAATGCACCAATTCATGTACCAAAATATACTCTAAACACTCCGGTGGTTTTTTAGCTAACTCAAGATTCAGCCAAATGCGTTTAGCCCCAATATTGCAACTACCCCATTTGGTTTTCATCTTTTTAACGTTCCAATCAACACACTCAACCCCAACACGCTCTTGGCAACCAGTGATTAGTTGGTCTATCTGATTCTTAAGCTGAACTCTATAAAACTCGGTAAGTACCAGTCTCTTATTTTCAATAGACGTTTCTGGATTAACATATAAATGGAGCTTACC
>CAJADF010000078.1 GCA_903938485.1 uncultured Methylococcaceae bacterium | reverse complement strand
GAGTATTTACCTGAAAGTTAGTAAGTTGTTTTAAAACTTTATCTAAATACAAAGGGGCTATAGTTTCATTGCTAATGACAATAACTTGTTTTGATTTAATGTGTTTAGCATAAAGTTCCGTATTACTAATTAAATTTGAGCCTATATATATTGGGTAACTACGATTATCCAATTCAACAATTATTTTATGCATGACACTAATATTTGGCAGATTTATATTCTTCAAGAATATGATTAACAACCGCTTTACTTTGCATAACACCCGTATCTACGATGAAATCAGCACAAGAAAGATATAAGGGTTCACGTTCTTTAAATAAAGTTTCAATCCTTTCTTTAGGATTATCAGTTTTCAATAGTGGTCTTTGAGTATCGCGTCGAGTTCTTTCTAAAATACGATCTACAGAACATTGTAAATAAACAATAAAACCATTTTCTTTTAATATTTGACGGTTTTCATCTCTTAAAACAGCACCTCCACCCGTTGCTAAAACAATACCTTTAAGCTCAGTTAATTGTTGTATCATTTTTTGCTCTCTATCTCTGAAACCATTTTCACCTTCAAATTCAAAGATAGTTGGAATATCAACCCCTGTGCTTTCTTCTATAGCTTTATCACTATCATAAAATGGGAGGCCTAAATTCTTAGCTAATTGTCGCCCGATAGTAGTTTTACCCGCACCCATTAGTCCAACTAAATATATATTTTCTGATCTTGTCATCAATTTACCGTGATGTTTTAAAGCGTCCTTTGTGGATAAAAAAACCATAAATTATGATTTATATTTATCTTTGCGAGATACGTATATTTAAATGAAAATTACAATACATAGACACATATGAATCTTTTTTATTGTATTTGTCTGAAATAACAGTGAATATATTGGTAATATGAAATTGTGGGAATCTCAAAAATAACAAATATTTCACGTTCGCATATTATAAGATTAAATCAACGCAGTTGGGAACATAATCGTATCTGTGACTTAATTGCTTGCAGCATTATCTTTTATTATTTTAGGAGTGATAAATATTAATAGCTCTTTCTTATCATCTGTATTTATAGTCCGTTTAAATAAAGAGCCTATAAAAGGAAGTTCTGACAAATAAGGAACAGAATTTATTGTATTTAGTTTTGTACTTTCTAATACGCCACCGAGTACAACAGTTTCACCATCCATCACCTGAACGGTTGTTTCAACTTCACGTTTAGTTAATGGGGGAGGTTGATTTAATTTTTGTAATAGATAATTAGGTTCATTTTTCGAAATACTTAAAGACATTGATATGCTTCCACTGGGTGTAATTTGTGGAATTACATCTAATTCTAATAGAGCATCAATAAATTGTATATTAGCAGGAGTTGTGGCTGTGGAACCTGATTGATAAGGTTCTTGGGTACCTTGCTTTATTTTTGCACTACATCTATCTGTTGTCATGACTCTTGGATTTGATACTAATTCCCCTTTACCTTGATCTTGTAGTGCTGAAAGCTCTAAATTTAAAACATAGTCCGCACCTTTTGCTAAAGTCATTCCTAATTGACCATAGGGATTGGAAGCTGCAAGATCAACAAGCGCATCATTCACTACGCCAGTTCCATTAATTGATCCAATTGTCCCTCCTTGATTATTAACTGAACCCACACCACCTGAATTATTGCCATATTTAAAATTATTGCCCGCAACACCAAATCTAACCCCTAATTGTTTGGCAAATGTATTGCTAGCAATAACAATTCTAGATTCAATCATTACTTGTCGTACAGGTACATCTAATTTTGCAATAAGCTTTTTTGCATCATCAAGGCGTATTGCTGTTTCTCGAATAATTAGAGTGTTAGTTCTAGCATCAACAACAGCAGTTCCTCTAGTCGATAATATTTTAAAGGTATCTTTTTTACTTAACTTATTTGTGAGATGTTCAATGTTATTGGAATTAAGACTTGAATTAGTAGTTTCTTGAGATAAAGTTGATGAGGAAATTAAATTTGAATGTATTGGTGCAATAGTTAATGAGGAAGTTTTTTCTACTCCACACCCACCAAATTGACCAGTATCGAGACCATTAAGTAAATTTCTAAAATTTTCTGCTTTAGCATAATTGATCTTTATATATTCTGTTACTAAAGGATCTAATTGTTCAATAGCACTCTCAGTTTCTTGTTGATGTGCTTTAAATTCTTTAATTTTTCCTGCTGGAGCGATTAAAATAACTGTACCAGATTCAAATTTTTCTAAATCTTTGGTCATTAGAATAAAATCAAGTGCCTCATCCCAGGGTACATTATTTAGCTTAAGTGTTATATTTCCAGTTATATCATCACCAGCTACTATATTTTGTTTGGTGAATTCTGCAATAACAGCTATGACGCTTCTAACTTCAATATCTTGAAAATTTAATGAAAGCTTTTCACCTCGGTATTTATTTTTGTTATCAACTGAAGTATTTAACGCATTATTATCATCTGTGGATAGAGTATTAATTGATGGGTAACTTGATTCTTTATGAATTGTGTTAGCGAATACATCAGTAATTGGAATTATTGCAACGTTTATTAAAAACAAAACGTATAAAGATAAGCGTTGGTTAATGAGAATAATTATGTTTTTTTTATTATTCATTGAACCAAAGACATCGTTGTTATTTGTTCATGCCAAACATTAGGCTTATCTTCATACGTTTCTTGTATATAAATATTATGAGAAGTTATCGATATAATTTTTCCATAGTGAGTTCCAATATAGTTACCGACTTTGACACGATATACTTCTGAATCAACTGATTTAATAAGTGCCCAATAATCATTTTGATAAAAAACAGTACCCTGTAATTTGAGAGTATTCATCGGAAATGATTCCAATGCTTCTTTAGGATGGTTTATATTGACATTTATTGAGTGATTAAATTGGGGTGTGCTGATTTTTTTAATATCTTCAGTTGGATCAGGTAAAAAAGGATTATTTTTACCTTCTGGATTATATGTATCGTATTTATCTGCACCAAGCATCAATGTATCAGATTTTTTTGAATTATTTTTATCAAAATAAGTTTTTATTATTGCAGACATAATTAATTTTCCATTTGTATCAAATGGAGTTAATTTTATTTCGTGAATTGTTACCAGTTTTTGCAATGCACTTAGGCCACTGATAAATAGACAAATTTCATTATAGGTACCAAATAATTTTACATTAATTGGAATTACGGAAAATAAATCGTTAATAAGGATTACTTCAGGTTTATATAACGTGAATACCAAACCATTTGCCAAGCCTATACTAGTTATATTATTTAGATGATCCGCTATGTATTCATGAGATGGTATTGATAACATCAAATTATTTAGTTGTTCAGAAAATTTATTATTTTTAATAATTTCTTCATCAAATTCAACGGTATAGATAGTCTTAGTTTCTAAGCTGGATAATAATAGTGAATTTTCACCTTTAAGTTTTTTTACTTCAATTAATAAACCATAGCTATCAAATACAAATCCTAAGCCACAAACAATTAACATAACTAAGCTTAACACTGTATATCTAACATAATTTGATGCACTAAATAAATTAGATAGATTTATATGTAACTTACTTGTGTGCATTTAATTGCTCATTATAATCTATGATATGAGATGTACTTACCGTGAAATCATTTGGAAATATAGGTGTATCGGTTTTATCAGAGCTTTTAATTTCTCTTAGGTGAGGTGTTGTAAAACTTAATGACTCCTCAATATTTTTCATGAATAAAGATACTGCTTTGTTAGATTGAGCTTTACCTATGAAAGTTACTTCACTATCCTTTTCAACAAATTCAGTTAAATAAATTCCGGCAGGTATTAAAGTTGGTATTTCATTAAGCAATTGTATTAATTCAATACGTCTATTTAAAGTTTGCCGAATCAATTCAATATTAGTTTTTAATTGTTGCTGATTTAATTTGATTTGATTAATTTCTTTGATTTTAAGATCAATTACATTTGATTTTTGTACGAGTATTTTATTAGTTTTTATTTCATCATCTTGCATTGTCTGTAGGATACTATGAACTAGCAAACAGATAATTACTCCCGATAAACTCGATACGATTAACTGATTTCTAAATAAAGATTTTTGGACCTTAAGTTTCTCGGACCTCCAAGGCAATAAATTGATCCTTGTTATCATGTAATACTTCCTAATGCTAAACCGCATAACACCATAAATGCAGGGGCGATTTTATTTAGCTCAATAGTATTTAGGTGAGAAGCTATCCCCATATTTAATAGAGGATTTGTAATATACACGGGTATATTTAGTGAGGATTCTAATACAGAGTTAATATTTGGTAAGAAAGCATAATCACCCATTAAAAAAAGTGATGAAACAGAGGGATTGTCAGTATGGCTCTTAAATAATTCTATTGCCCTTAAAATTCGATTATATAATTCTGTATAAAAGTTTTCTAAAAGTAGATCGGAAACAGTATCAAGTAATAAGATATTAAATAGTTTCTGATCGGCTTCTTTATAAGTACATTGATACTCTTGTTCTATAGCAAAAAGCAACTGAATCCCACCAATATTAAGTTCGTGCGAATATATAATTTTATTTTGATAAATAACTGTAAATATAGATTGTTTAAAACCTAAATCAACTACTGCAATAATTTCGTCTAATAATGATCGTTTGATGTATTCTGGTATTAACGCACAGGCATTTTTAATTGCATAAGTTTCAACATCAATACGCTCTGTAATAAGGCCAGCAATTTTAAATAACTCGATTATTGATACAACATCTTCTTTTCTTGAAGCGATAAATAAAACATCTCTATAATTAGAGTCACTACTCTTAATATCACCTAACACATAATCGTAATTAATTTCATCAAGTAAATAAGGTACAAATTGATGTACATTTATTAGCACGGTTTCTTCTATGTTTTCATTGATTACATCTGTTTTAATTGAAATATTTTTAGAAATTACACTTGCACCATTTAGGCAAGTTGTTACTACTTTTAGATTTGTATTTACCTGTTTTATAGCAAGTTTTATTGCAGTTATAATAGTTTCTCGATTTAGAGTTATGGGTCTATCAATATTTGAGTCACTATTAAAAGCAACTACTGCAAATCCATCGACTTGATATTTAGTCTTAATCTTACTTATTTGTATTGCTTTCACTGCAATTTCACCAATATAAATACATAACACTGATTGATTAGTATTGTAAAACCATTGTTTAATTGTATTTAAAATGGGCATCAACAAAATGAACCTAATATGTAGAACTTGATTAGTGCATTAGTTATAAGTGAGAAAAACACTTATATGAGATCGTTTATTACAGGGCGGGCAGGCGCTAGAGGATAAAATCTGCTGACTTATGATTGAGTATAAACTATATTTGTAAATACACTACATAATTATGTTTATTGATTTTTTGCAAAAAAAAACCCCATGCAACAGCTATGGGGTTTTTTCTGCTAAATAAGTTTTTATTTAGCGTATTTCTTCATAAATTTATCAACACGACCGGCAGTATCAACTACACGTTGTTTACCAGTAAAAAAAGGATGGCAAGAAGAACAAACTTCCACTTGCAAATCTTTTGTTAAAACAGAACCGGTGATGAATGAATTACCGCAACCACAGGTAACAGTAATTTGTTTATATTCTGGATGAATTTCTGGTTTCATAGTACTTACACATTACCCACAAAGAGATTACAACTGTATTAAAGATTCCAATATAATACTAATTTTATGACTATTTGGCAACACTTCTTGATCCTATGCGCGTAATTACTTTAAATGCAAACGGAATACGTTCCGCAGAAAAAAAAGGTTTCTATACTTGGATGCAACAACAAAACGCAGACGTGGTCTGTATTCAAGAGACTAAAGCGCAATTCCACCAATTAGATGACTCTACTTTCTGTCCTGAAGGTTATCATTGTTTTTATCACGATGCAGAAAAAAAAGGCTATAGCGGCGTGGCTATTTATGCCAAAAAACAACCTGATAAGGTGGTTCATGGCTTGGGTATAGAGGATATAGATAGTGAAGGTCGATATCTCGAAGCCCAATTTGGCGATTTAAGTGTAATCTCCTTATATTTACCTTCTGGATCTTCTGGCGATGAGCGTCAAAATTACAAGTTTAGTTTTTTAGAGCGCTTTAGAGTTTATTTAAAAACCTTAGAAGCGTCTAACCGCCATTATATTATTTGCGGTGATTGGAATATTGCCCATAAAGAAATTGATTTAAAAAATTGGCGGGGCAATAAAAAGAACTCAGGGTTCTTACCTGAAGAACGTGCTTGGTTAGATGAATTGTTTGCTGATGGTCAGTGGCATGATGCCTTTAGAGTCGTTAATCAAGAAGTTGATCAATACACTTGGTGGTCAAATAGAGGCCAAGCTTGGGCTAATAATGTGGGGTGGCGAATAGATTATCAAATTGTCAGCTCAGCCTTAATGGATAAAGTGTTAGCGACTGCTATTTATAAAGATGAACGCTTTTCTGATCATGCGCCTTTATTGGTGGATTACGCTATTTAAACGGTATTTTTAGTTGGCCAGGGTGCTACTTTAAATAATAACAACATGCCAGGTATGGTAATAGCAAAGCAAAAAATGAAAAAAACTTGCCAACCAAAGGCCTCGACTAAATAACCAGTCGTTGCATTTGCGAAGGTACGAGGTACCGAGGCAAGACTGGTAAATAAGGCAAATTGAGTTGCTGTATATAATGGATTGGTGGTGTGAGCGATATAGGCTACAAAAGCAGCCGTACCTAAGCCTACGCCAAGAGCTTCTACACTAATGACAATAGCTAAGCCCATTAAGCTATGTTCTACCGTAGTTAACCATGCAAAACCCAATATTGCAATCATTTGGAAAAATCCAAATAACCATAAGGCGCGGTTAATGCCTAGTTTAATCATCCAAATTCCACCTAATAGGCCGCCAAACACACTCGGCCATAGTCCTGCATTTTTAGCAATTAAGCCAATTTCTGTTTTTGTAAAACCCATATCTAGATAAAACGGTGTGGCAAGAGCTGTTGCCATACTATCACCGAGTTTATAGAAAAATATAAAAGTCAAAATCCATAATGCAGACTTTAAGCCGTTGCGATCAATAAATTCGTTAAACGGTTCTAATACCGCTGCTTTAAGCGTTTTGGGCGCACCCGATAATAGGGTCGGTTCTTTAACCAAAAGCGTCATTAGTATGCCTGGCAGCATAAATAAACCTGTGATGGCAAATACCGTAGGCCAGGCTAAATGATCTGCAAGAATCAATGACAATGAGCCGGGAATTAAGCCAGAAACCTTATAAGCATTCACATGAATCGTATTGCCGATACCCAGTTCTTCGTCAGTTAAAATTTCGCGTCTTAAAGCGTCCAGCACGATGTCTTGAGAAGCACTTAAAAATGAAATTAAAAATGCAAGGGCAGCAATAGAACTTAATTCTAGTTTAGGTTGTAACAAACCCAATGCCGGTAAAGTAATGATTAGGGCTAATTGCGAGATAAATAACCATCCGCGTCTTCTGCCCAACGGTGGGCTGAAGCGATCAAATAGCGGTGACCAGAGAAACTTCCAAGTGAATGGCATTTGTATTAAAGCAAATAAGCCAATCGATTTTAAATCTACCTCGGCAGAGCGTAACCAAGCGGGCACTAAAGAAATAAGAATATATAGCGGTAAACCAGAGCTAAAGCCGGTAAGTACACAGATTAACATCCGTTTATTGAATAGCTTTTGCCACATACTTGTCTTTTCTTGCACGGTAGTTTTATAGGTAAAACTGGGAATTATAAAGAGATGCTGGCTTACAAAGCCCAAAAAAAGCGCCGCAAGGAATGCGGCGCTTTTAAGACTAATTAATGGTTAATTAGATAATGTACAAAGATACTAGCTGCATAACCCGCAGCAATAGCTGGTGTCCATTTTAAATGGCTAAAGAAAGTATATTTGTGGTTAGATTGACCCATTAAAGCAACACCCGCTGCAGAACCTACCGATAGTAATGAGCCACCAACACCCGCAGTTAATGTGACTAATAACCATTGATATAGGTCCATATCAAGGTTCATATTTAATACCGCAAACATAACAGGAATGTTATCAACGATTGCAGAAATCACACCCACTAAAATATTTGCTGTTGTAGCCCCTAAACCATCATACATTGCACCTGATAATAGTTCTAAGTAACCTACATAACCTAAACCACCTACTGCAAATACAACACCGAAGAAAAATAATAAAGTATCCCATTCTGCTTCTTTAACTTTGTTAAAAATATCAAAGCCTGCTTCACCTTCAACACGTTGATATTTTTTCAAGTAATAACCGTAAAACATTAATACTGATAAACCTACCATCATACCCATGAAAGGTGGCAGGTGTAACATTTGTTTAAAGCTTACGGCAGTAACAATTGTTAATAAAAACAAACCACATATCACCAAACCACCGTGTTTTAATTGTACTGCTTCTTCATCAGTAGATTTAGGTTGTTCATCTGGAACAGCAAAATACATGATTGCAGCAGGAACACCGTAATTAACTAAAGAGGGGACAAATAATTTGAAAAAATCAAAGAATTCAGCATAACCTGCTTGCCAAACCATCAAAGTAGTAATATCACCAAATGGACAGAATGCACCACCTGCGTTAGCTGCGATTACTAAGTTTACGAAACCGATACTGATAAATTTTTCGTTATCAGAACCTACGGCTAAAACTACAGCACCAACTAATAAAGCCGCTGTTAAGTTGTCAGCAACTGCCGATAAGAAGAAAGTGATGATACCCGTAATTAAAAATAATTTACGATAACCAAACTGTTTTCTAACCATCCAAGAACGTAAGGCTTCAAATACGTTGCGTTCAGACATCGAATTAATGTAAGTCATTGCGACTAACAAAAATAAAAGTAATTCAGCGTATTCTTTTAAATTATATTCAAACGCTTCATGCACTGCTTCAACTGATACACCTTTTTGAGCAGCTAAAATAGCAGCATGAGCCCATATAATTCCAGCAGCTAGAATAACCGGTTTTGATTTACGCATATGCGTAAACTCTTCTGTCATTACAAATCCGTAAGCAACAATAAAAATAAGTACAGTATAAATACCACGCTCGGTTCCAGTTAAACCAAGACTTTCAAAGCCACTTGCCATGGCCATTTGCGGCACCAGTAATGCTGATAACAAAATTAATAAAAATCGCACGAAAAAAATCCCCCTACTATAGATGGTTATAAGATGTAATAAATTCTGTCGTTAATAATATCATCAACCAATAAATTTTGTCATTTTATGACGCACAGTATATGATTAACAAAAATATTTATTAGACCTCAAATTAGCCCTTACATTTCATGTATCAGTATACCGAAAACGATCAAATCCTCATTGATGAGCGTGTCGCTCAATTTAAACGTCAGACCGAAAATTACTTTAAAGGCGAGTTGTCAGAAGATGAATATCGTGCTTTACGCTTAAGAAACGGGGTTTATATTCAAACCCATGCACCGTTATTACGCGTTGCAGGGCCTTATGGATTAATTAGTTCAAAGCAAGTGCGTAAATTAGCGCATATCGCACGGACGTATGACAAAAATTATTGTCACTTTACCACCCGTCAAAATATTCAGTTTAACTGGCCCAAATTAGAGTTAGTACCCGAGATATTAGCTGAGTTGGCCACTGTGCAAATGCATGCCATTCAAACCAGTGGTAACTGTATGCGTAATACTACGTCTGATCATTTAGCCGGTGTTGCCGTTGATGAAATTGCTGATCCACGGCCTTATTGTGAAATTATTAGACAGTGGACAACATTGCATCCTGAATTTGATTATTTACCGCGTAAATTTAAAATTGCGGTGAGTGGTGCGCTTAACGACAGAGCGGCAACTCAATTTCATGATATTGGTTTGCATTTGGTTAAAAATGATGCGGGTGAGGTAGGTTTTAAAGTCTTTGTAGGCGGTGGATTAGGTCGTACCCCCATCATTGGCCAAGTGATTAAGCCTTACTTAGAGCAAAAACATTTATTGTCTTATCTAGAAGCTATCCTACGAATTTATAACCTATTTGGGCGTCGGGATAATAAATACAAAGCGCGTATTAAAATTCTTGTTAAAGAAACGGGTTTAGAAGAGTTTACTAAATTAGTTGATGCAGAATGGGCGCATCTGCGTGACGCTAACGAACTTAGTGCAGAGCGTGTTGATGAGCTAAAAGCTCATTTTGCTTCTCCTGCTTATGATGTGACTGCAGATACTGATACTAGTTTTGCAGAACATAAAGTAAATAATAAAGCTTTTGCTACTTGGTTGGCGCATAACACTGCAGCACATAAAGTGTCAGGTTATACGGCTGTATTTATTTCCTTAAAAGCCCCTGATATGCCTCCTGGTGATATTACTGATGTGCAATTAGATGCGGTTGCAGATATTGCAGATGCATATAGCTTTGGTGAAATTAGAGCGACCCATAGACAAAATTTAATATTAGCGGATGTTAAACAAGCAGATTTATATACTGTTTGGCAAAAACTAGCCGCTTTAGAACTAGCCACACCTAATATTGGTAAAGCAACCGATATGATTTGTTGCCCAGGTTTGGATTTTTGCTCTTTAGCAAATGCTGGATCTATTGGTGTTGCGAAAGAAATTAACGAAGCCTTAGATGATTTAGATTACATTCATGACATTGGTGAGTTAAAAATCAATATGTCGGGTTGTATGAACGGATGTGCCCATCAGAGTGTGGGACATATCGGAATTCTAGGGGTCGATAAAAAAGGTGCAGAGTGGTATCAAATAACGTTGGGTGGATCTTCAGAAAATAATGCGGCCATTGGTGAGCGTTTAGGACCTGCCGTTGCTAAAGATGAAATTACTAAAGCTATTACCACTATCTTAGACGTGTACGTTAAAAATCGTTTAGAAGAAGAAACTTTCTTAGAAGCAGTTAATCGTTTAGGTATCAATCCTTTTAAAGAGCAAGTTTATGCAAATAATTAAAGACAAACAGCGTGTAGACAACACGTGGCAATTTATTGCTGATGACGCGGCGTTGATTGCAGGAGATATCACCGTTTCTTTGGCTAGATGGCAGCAAAACCGTGCAGATTTAGTAGCTCATAATGGAAAAGTGGGTTTACGTTTAAAAGCCAGTGATAGTGTTGAAGATTTTGCTGAGGATCTAACAAACATAAAATTAGTGGAGTTAGACTTTGCAGATTTTTCAGATGGTCGATCTTTCTCACAAGCTTGGTTATTACGCGGTCGTTTTGATTATAAAGATGAAATTAGAGCCATCGGTCGTTACCTTCCAGAGCAAGTATTTTATCTATCACGCGTTGGTGTGAATGCCTATGCGAGTGAAAAAACGACTGATTTAGACGCGGTATTAAACAACTTAAATGACTTTACGGTTAAGTATCAGTCTTCAATAATTTAAGCGGTATTTCCCAATTATCCTCACACAAGGAACTGAATGTATTTTCAAGGCGAAAAAAAAGCCATAGTCCGTAGGCCCCTTAAAAAACATTCAGCTTTATCACCTCAGTTACACCCTTTGCTAGAACGCATATTTCTAGCTAGGGGTATTACTTCTGAAATAGATCTCGATAGAACCTTAGCAAAACTACCTTCCCCTTGGTTGTTATCCGGCATGGATGAGATGGTTAATCATCTTATTGTGGCGGTTAAAGAACAGCAACGCATCAGTATAGTCGCTGACTTTGATGCTGACGGCGCTACAAGTTGTGCAGTTGCCATTAAAGGCTTGCAATTATTAGGCGCAGGTCCTGTTGATTTTGTTGTGCCTAACCGTTTCGAATACGGCTATGGCTTAACCCCTGAAATTGTGGTGCTAGTTCAGCAACAAAATCCACATATCATCTTGACCGTTGATAACGGCATTTCAAGCATAGAGGGTGTTAAGGCCGCTAATGCTGCAGGCATCAAGGTGTTGGTCACTGATCACCATCTACCTGGTGCTGAATTGCCTGAGGCAGATGCTATAGTTAATCCAAATTTAGTGGGTGACAATTTTCCTAATAAATCCTTAGCAGGTGTTGGGGTGATGTTTTATGTGTTAATGGCACTTAGAAGTCGATTAAGAGAACTTAATTGGTTTGAGCTTAAAAAAATCCCTGAGCCAAACTTAGGGCAATTACTGGATTTTGTAGCGTTAGGTACTGTGGCCGATGTAGTTTCATTGGAGCAAACCAACCGCGCTTTAGTACATCAAGGTATTTTGCGCATTAGAAATGGTCAATGTCATGCCGGCTTAAAAGCGTTGATTGAAGTGGCGGGTAAAAATGCCCAAACGCTAGTGGCTACCGATTTAGGTTTTTCGATTGGTCCGCGCTTAAATGCGGCGGGGCGCATGGATGACATGGCTTTAGGTATTAAATGCCTGTTAACCGACGATGAGCGACTTGCTAAAACAATTGCTGCAAAACTAGATGGCTTTAACAACGATCGTAAAGAAGTTGAAGCAACCATGAAGCAAGAAGCCATGCTGTTAATCAATGACATGAAAATGTTAGATAAAAGTCATTTGCCAGCGGGCGTATGTATTTATGATGCTTCATGGCATCAAGGTGTTATAGGAATATTAGCTTCACGCATTAAAGAACAAATACATCGGCCGGTTATTGCGTTTGCTCCCGCGGGTGATGATCTAATAAAGGGCTCTGCGCGTTCTATACTGGGTATCCACGTGCGCGATGTATTAAGTGATATTGCCGCTGCTTACCCTAAATTACTCAGTAAATTTGGTGGTCATGCGATGGCCGCCGGTTTAACTATCAGTATGCATGATTACCCTACCTTTGCATTGACCTTTGATGAAATGGTTACAAAGCGTCTTGCAGGGGTTGATCTTGAGCAAAAAATATTAACCGATGGTGAACTAACTGAAGCAGAAACTACGATAGAAGTGGCTGAGGTATTACAAAATGCCGCAACTTGGGGGCAAGATTTCCCGGAGCCCGTTTTCGATGGTGTCTTTGATGTGATACAAGTCAGGATAGTCGGGCAACGCCATCTTAAGTTTGTGCTAAGAATGCCGGGCGCACATGCCATGATTGATGCTATCGCGTTTTTTGCTGATAAACCTGAACATTGGTTAGGGTTAAGACAAATTAGAGCCGCTTATAAACTAGATATAAATGAATTTAGAGGGAATAGAACAGTACAGATTATTGTGCATTATTTTGAAAAAATGGCGTAATAAATAGCTAGAACTCTAATAATTTACAGTTAAATATCTCTAAGAACTATTATTCATCCAGAATTTATATAAAAAAATACCCCGAACACATTAACTGTGAACGGGGTAATCAACTCAATTTAAAAATTGAATGGCTTATTTTTTAGCAGGAACCGCTACTTTTTCAGCTTCAACTTTTTCTGCAACTACTTTGCCGTCTTTGTCTTTTACTACTTCATCGACTACAACTTCTTCAGCAACAACTTTACCGTCTTTATCTTTGACTTCACCAACAGCAACTTCTTCAGTTAATGTCTCACCACTTGTTGAAGCTGGTGCTTGAGTTTTATCTGTTTCATCTTTTAAAGGAACTAAAATTTCAACTTTTGCTGATTTACGTAATCCCTCTACAAAATCTTGAACTTTTTTACGTTGTAAATAGGGTAATAATTGTTCTTTAACGGCTTCCAATGGAGGAGGAGTCTGTGCGCGAGAATCTTCTCTCAGAATCACGTGATATCCAAACTGAGTTTGAACCGGAGTTTTAGTATACTGACCTTTTTCTAATTTAACGACAGCATCAGAGAAAGGTGCAACCATTTGAGCTGCAACAAACCAACCAAGATCACCACCATTTTGGGTTTCTTTAGCATCTAAAGAACTTTTGTTAGCAATTTTAGCGAAGTCACCTCCTTTATCTAATTCAGCAATAATTTTTTTTGCTTCGTCTTCAGTTTTAACTAAGATATGACGAGCTTTATACTCTGTGCCATTTTCACCTTTTACTTTAGCATCATATTCAGCTTTAACTTCCGCATCTGTCACTGGGTTAGATTTGATAAAGTTTTGAACATCTGCTTGAGTTAATAGAGACTTTTTTGCACTTTCTAATTGAACCGCAACTTCAGCTGATTTATCTAATTGTTTTTTAGTTGCATCTTGCACTAATAATTCACGTTGTATTAATTCTTCAACTAATTTTTCCTTTGGAAAAGTTTGTCCGTGAGCGCGTTCAGCGATTTCTTTTTCTAAATCAGCTAATGTTGTCTTTGCTATATAAACACCGTTAACTTCAGCGATAGCATCAGCTTTTGCAACAACCGGCGCAGAACTTGTGCTTGATTGTTGATTACATCCTGTTATTAATGCAGTACCAACAACAAGTAGTGGGATAATCTTTTTTTTCATTTATAAACTTCCTTTAGTTTCTTCAGAGGGTGATAGAGCATTGATGCCTAAGGCATGAATTTCTTGTTTCATTAAATCGCCTAGGGCTTTATAGATAAGTTGGTGTCTTTGTACTAACGACTTACCTTCAAAAGCTTCGGAGATAATTGTAACATGATAATGACCGCCGCCACTTCTGGCACCAGCATGGCCAGCATGGGCTGAGCTATTATCAAGAATTTCTAACAAATCAGGGTTAAGTGATTCGTTTAAAAGTTTTTTAATAAGTTCCGTTGTCATTGAGGAAATACCTTTTTAAATGGTTTAACAGTTACTTTAGCATAAACCCCTTGTTCTATATAGGGGTCAGCGTTAGCCCATGTTTGTGCTTCGGCTAAATTATTAAATTCTGCAACGATTAAGCTGCCCGTAAAACCGGCTTCCCCTGGGTTTTCATTATCTATTCTCGGATGTGGGCCGGCTAAAATCAAATGACCTGCATCTTGTAAATCCTGTAAGCGTTTAAAATGAGCGGGACGAGCTGTTAACCTCAGTGCTAAGCTGTTGGGTACATCTTCACTAATTATTGTGTATAGCATTGATTACTCCTTTTCATCTGGTATGTATTTATATAAAAAGGCCATTTGAACAATCATAAACGCTACCATTAAACCCGGTGCTACAAAAGTTTTAAAAGTGACCCAGTCGTCCGTATTAAAGTTAAACATGACATAAACATTAATAAAACCAACACTGATAAAAAAGCTGGCCCAACTAAAATTTAAGCGTTTCCAAATCGGTTTAGATAAAGTTAAATTGCTGGACATCATTCTTTCTATAAAAGTTCGCTCGCCAACAAAATGACTGCCTAAAAAAGCTAAACCAAAGAGCCATTCAATAATTGAGAATTTCCATTTAAGATATTGCTCATCATGTAAATAAATAGTAGCCCCCCCGAATACAATGACAAGCGCCAAGGTAATAAGTTGCATCGTTTCAACTTTTTTGTGTTTTATCCAAGCATAAAGCACTTGCACAAAGGTTGCAGCTATTACTACATAGGTGGCGATATAAATATCGAAAGTTTTATAGGCTATAAAAAATAATAGGATGGGGAAAAACTCAAGCAGTTGTTTCATGAATATAAATATAGTGGCGAGAGACGTATTGACTCTATTTAAAGTGCTGGCATTGTAATTATTTTTAAGGTTAATGTACATGGGCATACTAGGGTTTCTGCTAGAATATGTAATATTACAAATAGATGAAAGGTCATAAGCTTATGGTTGAGATAGAAGCCGCTGCATTTAGGCAATTAGTAGAGCACTTGCAGAAACATACGGAAATTCAAAATTTAGATATGATGATAACGGCAGATTTTTGCAGAAATTGCTTAGCTAAATGGTATATGAACAGTGCGCTAGAGCAGGGTATTGACATGAATTACGAGCAAGCACGAGAAGTAATTTATGGTATGCCTTATGAAGCATGGAAAGAAAAGTTTCAGTTAGAAGCAACACCGGAACAATTAGCCGCCTTAGAAATAAAACACAACGCAAAAACTGCTAAATAAACGGGTACTCAACAAGAATGTTAGTGCATATTTATATGCAAATCAAAAAAAATAAAGAGTGAGTCATTATACAAACTCACTCTTTTAGTTGTTGGCTTAAAATTATAACTTAAGGACCAAGCTATGAGAAGTTTATAGGCGGTCGATTCTAAAGCGCTTTGTTGAATGCTGGGGTACCAGGTTTGTAAAACCCACACATAAAAATCAATGTCAGTAAGCGTAGTAGCTAATTCAACTGGATTAAGCGCTAATGCAGTCGCGTGTATTTGTATCTTAGTGTCGAAATTTGTTAGCCAAACAACACGATCACCTTCAGTATTTGGAAAATAACTTTGCGTAAGCATAATAATGCATCCTTAATGTTAATAAAAAAAAATAAATGAGTATGCGCCGACCTTGTTAGTGTTAACACTAACAATAAAAGTGCTAACACTAACTGGGGCAGTGTAACAAATAGGTAGTGTTGGCCCTGCATTGGTCCTAGGTAGGGAGGGTTTTATAGCGGTGATGTTGGCCCCAGAAGGGGGGGGGTATACACTAACGTTAATAGTGCTAATGCTATTTATATAAGTTGATACACAGATTGTGTTTGTGTTAACACTAATGCGGTGCTTGTTAGCACTATTAACGTTGGTGCTAGCACTAATCGATATAAAGTTAACGCGTTTGGTAAGACTATATAGGGTTTTAATAATATAGATTGTCATTTATGAAATAAACCAAAAATATAGGGAATATTGCTTGGCATCATAATACTTATTTTTAGATTAATTAAATAAAATTATCATTAGGTTACGCCAATAAGGCATTTGTATTTATTGGTATCCTCTTGGTCTAATGAATTTATTTTATATCAGTAAAGAGGTGTTATGTTGATGCTGTAATCTAGAATTTGGAGGCTATTAGCATTGTTATCTGGTACTATAAATCACTGAAAATTAATTATTTTATATTTCTCATGACTGATGATGAATTAAAAGACTTGGTGGCTAGTTTGGCGGTTGCTCAAAAGGAAACCAGTGAACAAATGCGTAAAACTGACGCTAAGTTAGAAAGCATTGGTATTCAGTTGGGTAATATGTCGAAGAATCAGGGGGATGTTGCTGAAGAGTTCTTTTATAACAGCCTAGTTGCAGATGCGCATTTAGGTGCCATTCACTTTGATGAAGTGTTAAGCAATATGAAAAAACATTCGGTTAATTTACAAGAAGAATACGATATTGTGCTGACTAATGGAGAGTCAGTGGGTATTGTTGAGGTCAAGTATAAAGCGCATCAAAAAGATATCGATAAGCTTGAGCGCAAAATGTCTCATTTTAAAGAGTTATTTCCTTGGTTTAAAAGTTATAAACTTTATGGCGCCTTAGCTTCTTTTCATGTTAACGAAGTGGCCAAAAAAGAAGCCCTTGATCGAGGCTTTTTTGTTTTACAACGTAAAGGTGATGTTTTGCACACCGAGTCAGGTGAAAACTTATTGATTATGTGAGTTTTAATTGCATATTTGTACTAGTCTCAATTGAGTTTAACTAAGACTAGTACAAGTAATTACTCTTTTTTAATCTAATAAAGCTAAGTTTCTAACAGCGCCACGATCAGCACTCGTTGCTAGCATTGCGTAAGCTTTAAGGGCTGCTGATACTTTGCGTGGGCGAAGTTTGGCAGGCTTCCAACCTAATTTATCTTGTTCAGCTCTGCGAGTTGCTAATTCATCATCGCTGAGCAATACATTGATTGTGCGGTTTGGGATATCAATTCGAATACGATCTCCATTTTGAACTAAACCAATATTACCGCCTGCAGCAGCTTCGGGTGAACAATGTCCAATGGATAAACCTGATGTGCCACCAGAAAATCGACCATCGGTTAACAATGCACAAGCTTTACCTAAGCCTTTTGATTTAATATAGCTAGTAGGGTAGAGCATTTCTTGCATACCCGGTCCCCCTTTAGGGCCTTCGTAACGCACGATTACTACATCGCCGGCTTTAACTTTGTCATTTAAGATATTTTCTACTGCTTCATCTTGGCTTTCTACCACATGAGCAGGACCTTCAAATACCAGTAAGTCATCATCAACACCCGCCGTTTTTACCACGCAACCATCTATTGCAATGTTGCCGTGTAAAACCGCTAAACCACCTTCTGTACTAAAGGCATGATCCAAAGAGCGAATACAACCTTCGGCCCGGTCTGTATCTAAACTCGGCCAACGGGTATTTTGGCTAAAGGCAACTTGTGATGGCACGCCTGCCGGGCCAGCCATATAAAAAGTTTTTACTGCATCGCTAGGGTTACGGGCAATATCCCACATATCTAACGCTTCTTTCATGGTTTTAGCATGAACGGTAGGGACATCGGTATGTAATTTACCTGCGCGATCAAGTTCACCCAAAATAGCCATGATGCCACCGGCACGATGCACATCTTCAATATGATATTTGTTGGTGTTAGGTGCTACTTTACATAATTGCGGAACTACTTTTGACATACGGTCAATATCCGCCATGGTAAAGTTGATTTCAGCTTCTTGAGCGATAGCCAACATGTGTAAGATGGTATTGGTTGAGCCGCCCATGGCAATATCTAAAGCAATGGCGTTTTCAAAAGCTTTAAAGCCGATAGAGCGCGGCAAAACCGATTCATCATTTTGTTCATAATAGCGTTTTGTGATTTCAACAATGCTTCGGCCTGCTTGTTTAAAAAGTTGTTCGCGGTCAGCATGTGTGGCCACTACTGTGCCGTTGCCGGGTAAGGATAACCCAAAAGCTTCGGTTAAGCAGTTCATGGAGTTGGCAGTAAACATACCGGAACATGAGCCACAAGTAGGGCAGGCGGAGCGTTCTACTTCGGCAAGATCAGCATCTGAAACTTTGCTGTCTGCGGCCATAACCATTGCGTCAATTAAATCCAGTTTTTTGATGTCAAAGCTATTTGTTTCAGGATTAGCTAAACGTACTTTACCCGCTTCCATTGGGCCACCAGAGACAAAAATAACGGGGATGTTGATACGCATAGCGGCCATTAACATGCCCGGGGTGATTTTGTCGCAGTTTGATATACACACAATAGCGTCTGCACAATGGGCGTTAACCATGTATTCAACTGAGTCAGCGATAATGTCGCGGCTCGGTAATGAATACAACATGCCATCGTGACCCATAGCAATACCATCGTCTACAGCAATCGTATTAAATTCTTTAGCTACACCGCCTGCGGCTTCAATTTCTCTGGCTACTAATTGACCTAAGTCTTTTAAATGCACATGGCCAGGTACGAATTGAGTAAATGAGTTAGCAATAGCGATTATTGGTTTGCTAAAGTCGTCATCCTTCATACCAGTCGCACGCCATAATGAGCGAGCACCGGCCATATTGCGGCCAGCGGTAGAAGTCTTAGAACGGTAAACGGGCATTGAATGTCTCCTTAATGTATGTATTCAAAATTCATGTATTTCTTTCTATTATATACGATTGCAGACTTAGCCTTGAAACTTGAAAGTTATCTTGCAATTAAACATGTAATTACGATTAATGAGCCTATAATAACTTCGTATAATGTATATTATGTTAAATTGACATTATATTATTAACATACCCAAAAATTCGGTTATCAAATATAAGCCATTTGTTCTAAATGATCATACTGCTTTAGATCTTAATACTAAGGATGCGTCGTGAACAGCTTCTGATAAGGTTGGACGCGCATGAATCGTACGAGCTAAATCTTCATTGCTAGCAGAAAACTCAAGTGCGAGAACTGCTTCGGCAATTAGCTCAGATGCATTTGAACCAATAATATGAATTCCCAAAATTTTATCTGTATAAGAATGCGCAATAATTTTCACAAACCCATCAGGTTTACTTATAGCTAAGGCTCGTATATTTTCATGAATTGGGTAAATACCAATAGTAATGGGTTCACCCGTGGCGCGTAAAGACTGTTCGGTCTGTCCTACCCAAGCGATCTCTGGTTCAGTATAAATAACACTGGGTACAACTTCATAATTAATCGGATTATTTATACCGGCAATAAAATCAGCAACAAAAATACCTTCTTCAATACCTTTATGTGCCAACATTGGACCTAGTAATGTTAAATCCCCAATGGCATAAACGCCTGGTAAATTAGTTCGACAATTATCATCAACATATACGTAGCCATCTTGATCTAATAATAAATTAGCTTCAGGTGCTGCTAAATTAGCCGTGTTAGGCCTGCTACCGCAAGCAACGATTACTTTATCAACTTTTACTGTATGAGTACCTTCTTGGTCTTGATATTGGATAGTAATGTGTTTATTGCCCTTTTTAGCAGAGATAACTCTGGCACCTAATCGCAAATCAAGACCTTGTTTTTGAAATATACCGAATGCTGCACACGATAACTCTTGATCAAGTAAAGATAGGAAATTCTCTTGAGCTTCCAATATTAATATATCTGATCCTAAGCGACCCCAAATATTAGCCAGCTCTAAACCCATTACCCCTGCACCAATAATCGCCAATTTTTTAGGGACTTGATCAAGATTTAAAGCCATTTTAGCGTCAAATATATACTCATTATCAATTTTAATATTAGGCAGAGTAATAGACTCTGACCCAGATGCTAAAATAATATATTTAGCATTAATAATTGATTTTAAGGATGTATTATCATCAATCAGTTCTACTTGCTGAGGATTTAATAGTTTTGCTTTTGCATGTATATGATCAATATCATTTTTATTAAATAAATCAATCATCTTGTTGCCAATTTCAGCAAGAATATTGTCTTTTCTTTGCTGCATTGCAGATACGTCTAAAATTATTTCATTTGCCAATATGCCGTGTTGGGCATATTCATGAATTAAGCTATGATATTTTTTAGCGGAATCTAATAATGCCATCGTCCCAATACTTCCTGTATTAAGATGGGTGTCTTTGTTATTTGCATCTTGTCGATTGTTAATACAAGCCGTATTTAAACCTAACTCTGCACAACGAACAGCGCATGCAAAACCAGCGGGACCTGTCCCAACAACAATAACATCATAATGAACTTTGCTTATAGTTGGCATAAAATTAAATATTTAATAATAAATGAGCCGGAGATTCTAAACATTCTTTAATGGTGACTAAAAACTGTACAGCTTCACGACCATCAACTAAGCGATGATCATAAGAAAGAGCAAGATACATGATGGGTCTAATAACAATTTGACCGTTTTCAACAACGGGACGTTCTTTGATAGCGTGCATACCCAAAATTGCACATTGTGGTGGATTCAAAATGGGTGTTGATAACATTGAACCAAATACCCCACCATTAGTAATTGTGAATGTGCCGCCTTTCAAATCATCATAACTTAAAGTTCCTGCCCTCGCCTTTTCACCAAAAGATGCAATAGTTTTTTCTATACCAGCAAAATCTAATTGATCAGCATCCTGTAAAACAGGAACTATTAATCCACGAGGAGTACTAACTGCAATTCCTAAATCATAATAGCCGTGATAAATAATATCACTACCATCAATAGAGGCATTTATCGCTGGGAAATGTTTTAACGCTTCAATAGATGCTTTTACAAAGAAAGACATAAAGCCTAATTTGACTGCATGTTTTTTCTCAAATCGATCTTTATATTGATTTCGTAAATCGATTACACTTTGCATGTTAACTTCATTAAATGTAGTCAACATGGCGGCATTTTGTTGGGCTTGCAGTAGTCTTTCTGCAACCTTAGCTCTTAAACGTGTCATTGCAACACGCTGCTCTGGACGTATACTTGACGAAGGGTTTAAAGATTCTATTGGTGTAATGATGACAGGCTCTGAAGTTTGCACTGTTTCTGAAGTTACTGGAGTAACTTTTACAGTTACAAAGCTTGTATTATTAATATGCTCTAATACATCAGATTTAGTTAATCGCCCACTTTTACCAGTGCCCCTAATTTGATTTGGGTTTAAGCCATTTTCATGAATTAAGCGTCGCACTGAAGGACTTAATGGCATGTCATCTTCATTATTAATGGGTGTTTGAGTAGATTTTGCTACGGGTTCCACAGGCGTTGATTCTTCAGCAGAAGTAATTTGTATGATAGCTAACACTTCTCCTGCTGTAACAATAGCGCCATTTTCTCTAAGGATTTGGCTCAAAATACCTGATTCTAGTGCAGTTACTTCCAAAACAACTTTGTCTGTTTCTAAGTCCACTAAATTTTCATTTTTATTAACAAAATCGCCTGGTTTTTTTTGCCAGTTGATTAAGGTCGCATCAGAGACAGATTCTGGTAAATGGGGTACTACGACTTCGATGCTCATATTAATTTCCTAAGGTATTGCCGTATAAGGCCGAATGAATGACAGCTTTTTGTTGTTCTATATGGACGTGAAATTTACCAACTGCTGGGGCTGCAGAGGCATCACGACCCGCATAAGATACGGAAATATGTGCGGGTACATGATCAGTAAAGTGATGTTTGGATTGATACCAAGCACCTTGGTTTTTGGGTTCTTCTTGGCACCAAATAAACTCTTCAAGTTTGGGATATTTCGCTAATTCTATTTTCAGTAAATTTTCTGGAAATGGATAAAGTTGCTCTAACCTAGCTATAACTACATGCTCCAACTTATCTTGGTCACGCGCTTCCAACAAGTCATAGTAAACTTTTCCTGCACATAAGATAAATCGAGTTACTTTTTTTGGATTATGTTTAGATTGCTCACCAATTATGGTTTGGAAATGACCTGATGTTATATCTTCTAAAGAAGATACTGCTAATTTATGTCTTAACAAACTCTTAGGACTCATTATTACAAGTGGTTTACGAAATGGTCGTATAATTTGTCTTCGTAGTAAATGGAATATTTGAGCCGGTGTGCTTGGATTACAAACCTGAATATTATTATCTGCACATAGTTGCAAATATCGCTCCAATCGTGCTGAAGAATGTTCTGGCCCCTGCCCTTCGTAACCATGAGGTAACAACATAACTAAGCCACAAAGTCTTCCCCATTTAGTTTCACCTGAACTGATAAATTGATCGATAACCACCTGTGCTCCATTAGCAAAATCACCAAATTGAGCTTCCCAGATAACTAGAGAATTAGGTGTTGTTGTGCTATAACCATATTCAAAACCTAACACACCCGCTTCTGACAATAAAGAGTCAAAAATCAAAGCACTGCCTTGATCTTTATCTAAATGTTTTAAAGGTGTATAGGTCTTGTTATTAAGTTGATTATGTAAGACAGCGTGACGATGTACGAAGGTGCCTCTACCTACATCTTGACCAGTAATTCTAATAGGGTGCTTTTCTAAAAGTAAACTGGCATAAGCTAAATTTTCTGCAAAACCCCAATCTAATGGCAAGGCCCCCGCCGCCATTTTACGTCGATTTTCCATGACTTTAGCAACTCTAGGATGCAATTCAAAGCCGATAGGTAATCTTTGCATTCTATCATTACAATAACGCAAATAATCCAGTGATATTGCGGTATTAGTAGGCGTATCCCAATTGGTATTTAAGAATTTATACCATTGGTTTGTATAAGAGTACTCGGGGTTTTTGGAAATAGGTCTAGAGACAACTTCACCTGCTTCTAAAAGCATTTGATAATCTCGCTCCATAGTTAGAGCTTCATCTGCAGTTAATAATTTTTCATGGATTAATTTTTCAGCATATATTTTTCGTGTGGTTTTATGCTTACGAATTTTTTTATACATTAAAGGCTGAGTTGCAGCTGGTTCATCAGCCTCGTTATGACCCAAACGTCTATAGCAGATAAGATCAATAACCACATCTTTATTGAAGGTCATTCTATAATCTAATGCTAACTTAGTCACAAAAATAACTGCTTCAGGATCGTCCCCATTGACATGAAATACGGGGGCTTGAATCATACTAGCGACATCAGTGCAGTATAAAGTCGATCTCGCATCAAGAGGATTGCTGGTAGTAAATCCAATTTGATTATTGATAACAATATGAACGGTGCCTCCGGTATAAAATGCTCGCGTTTGAGACATATTGAGTGTCTCCATAACTATACCTTGACCAGAAAATGCTGCATCGCCATGAATTAAAATCGGAATAACCGAACTAACCCCCTCTTCTCCAGCCCTGTCTTGTCGGGCTCTTACTGATCCTTCAACGACAGGGTTTATTATTTCTAAATGTGATGGGTTAAAAGCGAGTGTTACATGGACTGGGCCACTTGATGTCTGTAAATTGGATGAAAAACCCATGTGATATTTAACATCACCTGATTTTGCACCGGGTAATAACGATGAAGTGCCTTCGAATTCGTCAAACAAACTTGCTGGACTTTTACCCAAAATATTTACTAAAACATTTAAGCGACCACGATGAGCCATGCCAATCACTATTTCTTTAACTCCTTTTTGGCCAGAGTTTTGGATAAGTTCATCTAAAATGGGTATTAATGATTCACCTCCTTCAAGCGAAAAACGTTTTTGTCCTACAAAACGATGATGTAAATGACTTTCAATACCCTCGGCAGCTGTTAATAATTTTAAGACTTCAAGTTTTTCAGAAGGATTTAAGGATACAGTTGCTTTGGATGTTTCTAGGCGGTTTATTAACCAACGTCGTATTTGGGTATCAACAATATGCATAAATTCAGAGCCGATACTAGAGCAGTAAACAACTCTTAATTTTTCGATAATATCTCTTAAAGGCAATCTATCAACACCACCTTGAATGGCACCTGTATCGAACAATGTATCCATATCTAATTCGGTTAAACCGTAATAAGATGGATCCATATCTGCGGCGGATTGAGCACTATTACCTAATGGATTACTGTTAGCAATTTGATGGCCACGAACACGATAGTGATTGATAAGTCTTGAAACCGCGGCTTGTTTTTTTACGCTTTCTTCAGTAAAACCCTGTAATTGAGCTAAACGGCGATGCGATTGTGTTGCTAACTCTGCAAACCTTTCAACCACCGGACTATGGGGGGTCTCATAGCCTATACCTTTCTGTATTTCTTTAAAATATTTCTGCCAACTGATTTCAACAGATTCAGGATCGTCAAGATAGCGTTCATAAAGACTTTCTATATAGACCGCATTACTACCTTGCAATGATGATGATTCTTGAAAAAGTTTTATCAGGTTACTCATTATTGTTATCCAATCTAATCTGAAGCGAATTAATCACTAAAGTGAATCATACCCAAGCCTATGCAAAGGTCAAAAAGTTTACTATTGAAATACGGTTTATCAAAAATCTCGCTAAAATGACTTAATTTTGGAAATAAATAAAATAATTTTAATAGAATAAGCAGGTATACGCATTTTTACAAGTGATTAAGCGTGTTGTGTTATAAAATAACCACAAATACAGCTATAAAAGTTGTTTTATTTTATTGCATTGACATAACAAATGTTATCAAGTGCTTTCAATACATTAGCGTTAAAAGTGGAGTTACATAATGCGCATTATCCTATTAGGAAGTCCTGGTTCGGGAAAAGGAACTCAAGCTCAATTCATTACTGAAAAATATTCAATACCCCAAATCTCAACAGGTGATATGTTGCGTGCCGCTGTCCGTGCGGGAACCTCTTTAGGGTCGGAAGCAAAAAAAATAATGGATGCAGGTGGATTAGTTTCAGATGAAATAATTTTAGGATTAATTAAAGATCGAATTGCTTTACTTGATTGTGCAAATGGTTTCTTATTAGATGGTTTTCCAAGAACTATAGCCCAAGCAGAAGGCTTAGATGCTATGGGCATCAGCATTGATCATGTCATCGAAATTAATGTTGCTGACGAAGAAATTGTGTCTCGTATTGAAGGTAGACGTGTTCACCCTGAGTCAGGTAGAAGTTATCATATTAAATTTAATCCACCTAAAGTGGATGGTATTGATGATATTTCAGGTGAAGCACTCATTCAAAGAGATGATGATAAAGAAGAAACCGTAAGAAAACGCTTAGCCGTTTATCATGAACAAACCAAACCTTTAGTGGATTATTATTCTGCAACAAATAAAAAAGTATCATTTTCATGCATATCTGGAGTGGGTACAGTTAACGAAATTACAAATAGAGTTTTTGCTAAATTAGGTTAGTAAATTTTCAAGAAATCAACTATTTTGAGGCATTATGCCTTTATATTATTTTATTAAGGAATACAAAAAAAATGAGTAAAGTTTATAACGTTGCTGTCGTAGGAGCAACGGGTGCCGTAGGTGAGGCTATGCTATCTATATTGGAAGAGCGTAATTTTCCAGTTGGTGAAGTGTACGCACTAGCCAGTAGCAATTCAGCTGGTAAACGAATACCATTTAAAGATGGCTTTTTGAAAGTTGAAGATTTAGCCACATTTGATTTTTCAAAAGCTCAAATAGGCTTGTTTTCACCCGGCGCGTCGATATCTGAAATATATGCGCCAATTGCTGCGGCTGCAGGTTGTGTCGTTATAGATAACACTTCTCAATTTAGATACGATGATGATATTCCTTTAATCGTACCAGAAGTTAATCCAGAAAAAGTAGCAGATTACATTAACAGGGGCATTATTGCTAATCCAAATTGCTCAACTATTCAAATGTTAGTAGCACTTAAACCCATATATGATGCTGTTGGTATCACCCGGATTAATGTAAGTACGTATCAAGCAGTTTCAGGTACAGGAAAAGAAGCAATTGAGGAATTAGGTAAACAAACTCTTAATTTATTGAACTTACAAGCTATTACACCTAAGGTTTATCCAAAACAAATTGCATTTAATGTCTTACCTCAAATTGATGTATTTATGGACAATGGCTATACCAAAGAAGAAATGAAAATGGTGTGGGAAACCCGAAAAATACTCGGTGATGATAGTGTTATGGTTAACGCAACGGCTGTTCGAGTACCTGTTTTCTTCGGACATTCCGAAGCAGTTCATATTGAAACTAACGAAAAAATAAGCGCTGAAAAAGTTAAAGAATTATTGTGTAATGCTCCAGGTGTAACTGTTATTGATGAACGGGTGGATGGCGGTTATCCGACTGCAGTAACTGATTCTTCAGGTAATGATAATGTATTTGTTGGGCGTATCCGAGAAGATATTTCACATCCTAAAGGCATTGATTTGTGGGTCGTCGGAGATAATGTGAGAAAAGGAGCTGCACTTAACAGCGTACAAATTGCTGAAATATTAATAAAAAGTTATATTTAATAATCCTTAAATTTAATATTAACTTTTTCCTGATATTCACTATGTATTATTATATTAATTTGACAAACATAATCTTAATCTATAGATTACCAATCTTCTGATTATAATAAGAAAATATCTTTTAATTAGCGCACTTAAATATGAAAATTAATCTAAGCTTTGTACATAAAGGTATTTTTTAATGGCCTACAAAAAAAAATTAAAGCTCTTAACCTTCAGCATTTTGCTTGCAAATATGCCGCATTCTGCTAAAGCAGATCCAGCAAAACAAATTGAATATCTTAAACAACAAGTTTTATTTGCAGAAAGTAACAATAGATACGATATCGCTGAATCTGCAATAGAACATTGGTTGTCTATCGATGCTAATAATATGGAAGTCTTATATTTACGAGCAGAGATATTAATTTTAAAGGGCGATAATGAAAATGCCAAAAAAAATATTGAACTTATTGAATCAAAAGCCTCTACTTATACAAAATTAAATCTTCTCAAGAGTTTATATGAAGCTTTTGGACACGAGAAATTAAAACTACAACAAGCTAGATTTTTAGCAGGAAATAAACGAGGGGATGAAGCTATTAAGCTTTATCAAGAATTATTTCCTTATGGTATGCCAACAATCGCAATTGATATTGAATATTTAACCGTATTAAGTTATTCAAGTTCAGTTAATTATGCAAAAACAAAACAAATTCTAAACGATAGGATAAAAGATTATCCTTTTATTAAAGAGTATCGATTAGCATTAGCAAACTTGCTTGCAGACGGAGATGCAAAAGAGATTAAAGAGTCTCTAGTTCAATTTGATATTTTATCTAAAAGTGAACCGTATTCACTTACAATTCTTAACAGCTGGGAAACTGCAATTACAAAAACCCCAATTGAATATCTAACAAAAGACGAAATCTATAAAATTGAATCTGCATATCCTTTTGAAATAAAGATTAAAGATAAAGTTAAAGAATTAAGAAAAAATCTCAATTCTTATAACAAAAAAATAAATGAACCAGGATACAAAGCTTTATTGGAAGCAATTGCTCTTATAGATAAGTCTGATTACTCTGCCGCTGAAGATAAATACCTAATCGCAAAACGCTATCATCCCAAAAATCCTAAAGTCTATTTAGGCTTAGGAAATATTAAATTTAATCAGGCTAAGTATACAGAGGCTTTAAATTATTTCATTGATGGTAAAAAACTCCAATCTAATGACAATAAAATCGATTGGAATATACTAATTGATAAAGCTAATTTCTGGATAGAAATTGGGCGTATTGAAAAATTAAGTGAGAGTAATCAGAGTCTTTCTATTGAGTTATTTAATAAATTATTAAGTCAAAACCCAAGTGAAATTTATTGTTACTTAGCAATTGCAAAAATTCACTTTAAATCTAAGAATTTTATATTAGCCGATGAGTTTTATAACAAAGCACTAGACTTAAACCCAAATAGTTATGAGGCACTGGTTGGTAAATTAAAGTTATTATTTGAAGATAATAAACCTGCTGAAGCATTTCTTTTGTCTGACAAACTAACACAAACCCAAAAAGATATCATCGCTAATTATATTTCGGATAAGAGGTTAGAATTCCTAATTGCAGATGCTCAAACATTGATAACTCAACATAACCTTAATAAAGGGTCAGAATTAATTAATATTGCTGTCAATATTAAATCTCAAGATCCATGGCTAACATTTAATGTTGCGAATCTATTAAATCAAATTAACAAAAATACTGAGGCCGATAAATACATCTCTGAATATCTCATTAAAAATCAAAATACAGATGAAATAAATTATGCTTATGCGATCTATCTTTCTAAGAATGGACGTTTAATTGCTGCGCTTGAAGAAATTAATAAAATAAAGCCTGAATCAAGAACTATCAATATGATAGAAACTCAACAAAGATTATCAATCAATTATCAATTTGATCATTTTGAAAGTTTATTAAAACAAGATAGAGTCAAAGCAATTAATTATTTAAGCATAATTGAAGATAATGCGAATAACGAATCTGGATTGTTAATTAAGATTGCAAGTACTCTTTATGATTTAGACGTTCAAGATCATGCTAGAAAAATTATCAATAAAATTAAATATAGTAATAAATGGCCTTTTTATTCTCAACTTGAATATATACGCCTACTCATAAAATTAGTGGATTTTAATAAATTAGAAAAAGTCGATAAAACAATAGATTTAAAACATGCATCTCTTGAAGAAATTGAAAAGTACAATCAACTAATATTTGAATACAAATGTCTTAAAGCAAATGAACTAGTAGCACAAGGTAAATTTTCTCAAGCTAAGAACTTATATCTAAATATTTTACAAAATGATGCATTATTTTCATCTGTTTTCATTGAATCAAATTTTTTCGAAGTGAATAAAACGAATGATAAAAATCAAATAGAAAAATTAATGATCAAATGGATAGATCAACACTTTGATCAATTAGTTAATATTCAAAAATATTCTGATTATCCTAGAGTCAAACGTATACAGATACTTGTTGATTTAGAACAAAATAAACAAGCTGAAAATGCTTTGCTTGTTCTTTTAGAAGATACTAAAGCCGCAGAAAGGGAGTTATATTCAGCTTCACAATCGGCACTTTCTTTAAAAAAATGGGATTTAGCAGAAAAATTAAGTTATGCGGCTCTATTAGCTCAATCCGAAAAAAAACCTATTGAAACTTCTCCCGCCATATCAAATAATCTAATAAACTTAACTGATGTTGATAAAAAATGGCTGTATCAAAATAGTAATAATGATTGGCTAGCAAATAATATAAAAGCTAATATTCAAGATTTACGTGATAAATCTGATGGTTATATTACGTTTTTCCCTGAATATCGTTTCGGCACAAATACAAATTCAATTGGTTCCAGTATAGAAGCAAAAATTCCTGTCAATAAAATAGGCTATGCTATATTCAGAATCAATCCATTAAGTTTGGATACCACTTCACAAAATTTAAATGCAGCAGATTTCGGTACCTCACAACTGCACTTAAGAGGCCATGATAATTCAAACTTACAAACAACAGGTGTTGGGTATAACTTAGGTTGGATGGGTAAAAACTGGGTTGCAGACATAGGCAGGACACCAGAAAATTTCTTAGTTTCAGATGTTATAGGTGGACTTCGTCTAGATGGCGATATTAACTCATTTTCATGGGCAATTAATGCATCACGTCGTCCTGTAAAAAACACAGTTTTATCTTATGCCGGGTTATCTGACCCATATACAAAACAAGTTTGGGGAGGTGCAAGACAAAACGGTGTAGGTTTAAGTTTAGGATATGACAACGGAAGTCCTGTCGGTATCTGGTCGAATTGGCAATACCAATACATCAATGGACAAAACCTAAAAGATAACGAAAAACTTCAAGGACAAGTTGGATTATATGGAGAGATATGGAAAGATCCTAGCAATTTAACCAATTTAGACTGGGGCTTAAATACCATTTTCATGCATTATGACAATAATCAGAATGAGTTTAGTTATGGAAATGGAGGTTATTTCAGTCCCCAAGCATATGCGTCAATTAGTTTACCCATCACAACCTACGGTAAATTTGATAATTGGTCATATTCTTTTAGGGTTTTTGGTGCATATTCTTATTCAAAAGTTAACGATTCAAACTACTATCCTAGTGATGCTCAACTACAACAGCAAGCATTTATGTCCGGCGAATCAACAATTTTTTCCGGTAGTACAACAAATGCCTTTACCTATGGTATAACAGCAATCGTTGAAAAGAGAATAACTGATCATTGGTCAATTGGTGGGCGCGCTCAAATACAACGAGCACTTTTTTACAACCCAAGTAATGTCGGATTATATTTAAAATATGATTTTAACGATCATTGGGATGCCGTTAATTTACTACCCAAAGTACCTAACACGATCGTGGATTATGCAGAATACTAAGTTAATATCACAATTTAAACTACAGCATTTGAGACTCTAAAGAATGAAGTTACGTTTAGTCAAAAAAGATGATGCTCAAGATCAATCTATAATTAAAGAGTCATCTACATCTACGCTTGGCATTTTAAATCTTGAATCCAAGTATAGTTCTCTCGAGAAAAATGGATTGTATGTAGTTTCTGCTCCTACCCATTTGATGGCAAGAACATTAATAGTTGAAACTATTTTAAATAATTCAAATAATAAAACAGCCTTATTATCTTTTGAAGACCGTAGCAATGTTTTCAAAATTTCTACAGAAAAAACTATAAATCTAATGAAAATTTACCGAAAAGGTAATTTGTCATTAAATTTTATTTATGTTGAAGAATATAAGGAGTTTTTCAATAAAATTAAACATGATGTTGCCGGTAAGAAATTTACTGATTATGACCTTATTATTATAGATATTTATCAAGATATATTTTTATCAATGCCGGAAATGGAGTTGGCATTTCTTCTATCTAGTTGGCAAAGTTGGTTCTTAAGCCAGAAAAAAAATTGCTTATGGTTGATATACGGTGATCATGCATCTGAAGTTTTAACTACTAAATTCACTAAATTCAATAATTTATTTAATGGTTTAAGCATTCTTGATTATAAGAATGCAAGTATAAGATACGATATTTTGTTTTGGCACCTGAATACCACGGTTCAAGCTAATATAGCATTGAAATTATTATTAGATGAAAACGATCAATTAACTGTTGATAAGTACAACTTTTTTTATTCTCAGGAATTTTTAATGTCTCCCGTAACAGGCCAAGAAACCACATTAGTTTTAAGAACCCCAGATGTTGTTAATGAAATCTTTCCTAGAAAATGGAAATTAGTGAATGATTTTGAAGAGATAGAACAAATAATTGAGCACGATTCAATTGCCACAATTATTATTTACATTGATGCTCAAACACAATTTACATATGTAGCTCATAAGGTATTAGAGTTAAGAAAAAAAGGTGGTAGACAATTAAAAATTATTTTACGGGAAATGGAACAATGCCTAAGAAATAGTGATGAAAAATTTCTAGTTAATTTAGGCGCTAACATTGTTATTCCTAGATCAGTTGATTTTCTAAAATTTATATCAATGGTATATGCATTACAGGGTAGTTATTACACTAGAGGCATACCTAATAATCCTGATGAAATAGATCAGATAAATTTAAATAGTTACGCTAAAGGTGCATTACCTATAGTTGATTTTATTAGTCAAACTAAAGAGCTTATTGATTATGCTCAAAAAATGGAAATTAACTCTTCATTAATAAAATTTCAAATTAATGAATCTATTCCTTTAGATGATATATTTAATTTTATTAATATTAAACGAAATGGCGATGTGTACACACATAGCAGACACCATATCTATATATTTCTATATCAATGTGAATACACCGCTATAAATAATGCACTTTCTCACCTTATTGTGCTTCCTTATGAACAGCTATTTTTAGAGCACGAATTCTTTACATACAGTGATGAGATCAGACAAGAACTTAAACTATTAGAAGCTGAATTACTCTCTCAATCTGAAGATAAAAATAATGAGCATCTTAATACAAAAAAAATTATTGATGAGGTTGATAATTCAATAAGAACTGTAGCTAAACCTAGTATTATTTTATAGCCTCCTATTAATGAATTATCACTATTTTATCATTACAGCTAGTGCATCGTTTATTGCTGGAATTGGTCTAGGTCTAGTTATTAAAGATTTATGGGCTTTTTTAACTAGGCACATAAATGTAGACACGGGTAATTCAAAAATGATTAAATCTGTTAAGTTTTCTAAATATTTTGAAACTTATGAGGATTAATATTGAAATCTATTGAATTGAATTTAGGTCTGTGGAATATCTATTTCATCATTACGTTAGCATTATTTCTGAATCAAAATATTCAGATTAACTTTCTATATAATTTTGCACTTATTTTATTTTTATCAATTCCTACAAAAAACACTTATAAACATATAATTAAGCAAATTGTAGCCACTTTTTCATCTAGTTATATTTTGTATGATGAATCATATTTACCCCCAATAAATCATTTAATTTCTCAATTAAGAGAAATATCACAATTTAATGCTAGTTATTTATGGGAATTATCGGGCAGATTTGTTTCTATTGATATCCTGCTGATTGTTTTTATTTCATCCATGGCATATTTTACCTTCCATAATATTCTTAAAATATCGACATGGGTAATAACGATTATTGTCATTTTGGGTATATCTCATTGTTCACAAAATCTTATAAGTTATTCTTCTCCTCATAATACAAATAGCCCCCCCCTACCCTCAGTTAAATTAGAAGATATAAAAACAAATAGTGCTTTGTATTCAGAATTGAATAAATACAAAAAAGAATTTTTAGATAAACAAACCAATATACAAATTAACCTAGAAACTAATAATTTTTATAAAAATAACTTTGATATTTTAGTTTTAAGTGTCTGTTCATTATCCTGGGATGATATTAAATATTTTCACCTAGAGAGCCATAAATTATTTAAAGAATTTGATATTTTATTTGAAAACTTCAATTCTGCTACTTCATATAGTGGCCCAGCAGTCATAAGATTACTTCAAGCAAATTGCGGTCAAAAAACACATGAAGCAATCATGGGAGGGGTATCAGATAAACGTTGTTATTTAACTGACAATTTAGCAGAACTTGGCTATAGTTTCGAATTCTTACTAAATCATGATGGTAAGTTTGATAATTTTGCATCACTAGTTGTTGATAAAGGTCATCTTCCTGCTACACCCAATCACATAAATTTTAATCCCTATCTTTTAAATTTCGATAATTCTCACATTCATAGAGATGCTGATATGTTTTCTGTTTGGTTACAAAATAGAAATAATTATGATAATAAATCGAATAAAACATTTACTCTCTACAACACTGTTAGTCTACACGATGGAGTTCATTTTAATGATAAAAAACAATTAAATGCTGCTGCAACTTACGAAAAAAGATTAAACACTTTATTAGATGATATGTACTACGTTTTAGAGGGTTTAAAAAAATCTGACAAACCAACAATCGTTCTTTTTGTGCCGGAGCATGGTGCAAACATAAAAGGTGACAAAATTCAAATTGCGGGGATGCGTGAATTACCTAGTCCCAAAATTACAAATGTACCCGTAGGTTTAAAAGTTATCGGTAATAACATTAAACGTTTAGGAGACCAAGAAGTAATTAAACAACAAACAAGTTATACGGCAATTAGTCATTTAGTAAATCAAATTTTACGTAAAAATATTTTCAGTGAAAATTCTTTTACACCTAATGAGTTAATTAAGGATATACCCGTTACACAATTTGTTTCAGAGAATGAAGGTTCTATTGTTATGGAATTTCATAATAACTATTACTATTCATTCGATAACAAAGAATGGATGTCCTATAAAATTGAGTAGTTTATTATGGATTATGACCAAAATGATATTGAACAACTATATAAAAGCATTGGTTTAAAAGAATTTAAATATATTGAAGTTAAAGAAAATGAAGAGATTCTTGAGATAATAAATAAATGGCCGTTGGTTAAAGAAATAATTACAAACAACACCAATGTAACAAATACTTAAAGGTATACTTAGATGCCGATTATATGTTTTCAGGGAATTCAATCAGGTGTTGGTACATCAACGATTCTTGCTAATGTTGCTCGTGACTTACAAATTTTAAATCAAGATGTTGTTATTTTTGATTTGAACCCTAATAATTTACTTAGGTTACATTTTAATATGGAATGGCGTAATCCTTCAGGATGGGCTAGAGCCGAACTCAAAAAACAAATATGGCATGAGGCTGGCTATATCTGTGAAAAAGGCGTTAATTTTATTCCTTATGGCAGTGTAACTTATGATGAACAACAGATTATCGAGCGCACATTAATACATAAAGGCTGGTTATCATCTAAATTAGACCTGCTTAACACCTCCGATAAGAAATGGATTTTATTGAATGTAGAAAGTCGCTTAAGTAATGTTAACATTCAAGCAATGAGTTATGCAGATAAAATCATTCGTGTACTAGAACCAAACACGACCTGTTTAGCGCAATTATACGAATCTATACAATCCAATTATTTTAACGATCATGATGAACTAAATAATAAAAGCTTTTATTTGATAAATAAAATAATGCCCCTTAGTGAACTAGATAGTGAATTAAGCTTAGTTCTAAAATCTTGTATTTCAAATAAGTTAATACCAGTAAAACTTCATTTCGATGAAAACACTAAAGAATGCTTAGCCCAAAAAAATACAATTCAATATTACGCACCTAATTCAGCCGCAGCAAAAGAGATCAGAACATTAACATCGTGGTTAATCTTACAATATGACAAATTAGTCTCCCATGAAAGGGTCTGATTTTTTTAAGAAAAATCAAATCATCAATATGCATCATTTATTTCTAATGATGTATTTCCAACCTGTAATTATCAATAAATGGTTTGAATTTAGAAGAAATTTTTTCATTAACAAGCCTCATTTTAGTGGCGAGTCTTTTGGACTTTTATTTTTTTTCTTCCTACATCTTTACTTTAATGAAGTTAAGAATGAACAAATTACAAAAGGCTTTAAAAAATTAGTCCCTCAAGTTAACTTTGAAAAATTGTATTTTTCTGATTTTATTCGAATTACTATACAATTATTATGGTTAATCATAATCAAAACTGATGTTGCTCATATTAACTATAAAGCCAAGAAAAATTTAATCACTAATACATTTATATTCCTTTCAAAACTATTAAGTATTCCATTTTCTTATACAACAACAATATTTAAAAAAATACTCAATAATATTGAAGATACAGATGTATCTGTTAATGCTGATTTTAAGCCTAATATTTATTTACTTATTATTTCATTGTTAGCAATCATTTGTCTAACCATACCATTTAATATCTCAGCGCAATTAATCTTTGTTTTTATAATGTGGTTTTTAGCCATTTCAATACGAAAAATTAGAGGATATTTGCCTAAGCTTATATTAGTTGTGCTTTCATTAACATTATCGTCAAGATATTTATTTTGGAGATTAACATCAACCATAAATACTGATAGCACAGTAGATACATTTTTCAGTATTATTTTAATATGTGCTGAAACTTATACTTGGATAATCTTATTACTTGGTTATTTTCAAATTGCCGGACCATTACAAAGAAAAGCCCATATAATATCAGAAACACCTAACTTATGGCCTTCAGTAGATATCTTTATTCCAACTTATAATGAAGGAATAGAAATTGTCAAAACTACTGCAATGGCAGCTTTAAATATTGACTGGCCAAAAGATAAACTGAACGTATATATACTTGATGATGGAAATCGTAATGCCCTACATAAATTCGCCAGTGATTTGAACATTGGCTATATAAGTAGGACAGATAACATCCATGCTAAAGCTGGAAATATCAATAATGCGTTGACAAAATCAAATGGAGAATATGTTGCGATATTCGACTGCGATCATATTCCGGTAAGATCTTTTTTACAAACAACGATGGGCTGGTTCGAAAAAGATAAGAAATTAGCACTTATTCAAACACCACATCATTTTTATTCACCAGACCCTTTTGAAAGAAATTTAAATACTTTTAAAAAAACGCCAAATGAAAATAATTTGTTTTATGGTGTAGTTCAAGATGGTAATGACTTATGGAATGCTGCATTTTTTTGCGGTTCATGTGCAATACTTAAACGCAGTCCATTACTCGAAGTTGGAGGCATCGCATATGAAACTGTTACCGAGGATGCTCACACTGCATTAAAAATTCATCGTAAAGGTTATACATCTGCTTACATAAATATAATTCAAGCTTCAGGTCAGGCCACTGAAAGTCTATCTGCACATATAGGTCAAAGAATTCGTTGGTCAAGAGGTATGGCTCAAATATTCAGAATTGACAATCCATTATTTGGAGAAGGTTTAAATTTAAGTCAACGCCTTTGCTATGCAAATGCAATGCTACACTTTTTCGGTGGAATTCCAAGATTAATTTTTCTAATTGCGCCATTGGCTTACTTAATAATCCATGCTTTTATTATTCACGCACCTCCCGCAGAAATTGTTTTATATGCGAT
>CAJADF010000077.1 GCA_903938485.1 uncultured Methylococcaceae bacterium | reverse complement strand
CTGGCATGAAAATATTACACTTTGCCTTTGGCAGTGGCCCAGAGAACCCCTATCTACCTAGTCATTACGGACAAAATTGTGTGGTATACACCGGAACACATGATAACGATACAACAATAGGCTGGACACATACCATTCAAGATTATGAACGAAATCACGCGTACGATTATCTTGGAAATCCATCAATTCCATTGCATTGCGCTCTCATTCAAGCCGCATTAAGTTCAGTGGCAAATTTAGCAATAATCCCAATGCAAGACATTCTTGAGCTAGGTTCAGAAGCACGAATGAACACACCTGGAACTACAGTAGGTAATTGGAAATGGCGTTTTCAATGGTCTCAATTATCTGATGACCAAGTAGGACGTTTTAGTTATTTAATTACTTTATTCAATCGAAAATAATATAAAATATTGCCCACTCTAAAAACCTTATTACTTTAAAGTGGGCTAAGTTAAAAGTTATATGCTTTATTTTTGCAAGGGCAATAATGGAATATGATAACTCTCGATAATATTACGAATCTTATCCGCTTGACTCACGATTAATTTATCTAAAGCAGCTTTCCTATCTTTATCGCCTTTACGGACGCCCATAGACATTGCAAAATCAAACCTCACACCAGGAACTGCCTTCATAGGTATCATAAAGTAACTCTCTTTAGGACTTTGAGATACGACATAAGCTGCCATGGGTCCCCATAAGATAACCATATCTATCTTTTTAGCTTTAAAGTCTTTATCTATTTGCATAGCAACATTATTCTCACTATCACCTGACATAGATTGATAAGAAATACCCTGTTCAAGCAAGCCATTTTGTTGCATCCAGGTTGTACCTGGCCCCCGATCAAACATAGCCATTTTTAATGTATCTAATCTTGAATCAGGTAAAGCTGTTAACTGATTTGGATCCTTAATATCATCCCAACCTCGACCTTTAGCTATTAATAATACATAAGTTGATTTGTAATAAGGTTCAGTATTTAATGTTAAGTCATAACCTGCTGGCACACCCATTACGACATCGCATTTAAACTTATTACTGGTTGCATCCCAATCATCCACATCCGCTGTTAAGGTATTACGAATAAAACCTATGCGTTGAGCAAACCACGTATATTCAACTTTTTGGCCTAATTCTTTAGCAAACAACTCAGCAATCTTATTCTCAAAGCCCTGCTCATCTTTAGTTGAATATGGCGGATTTAAAGGGTCAGCACACACTTTTAATGTTTCAACTGCTGTCGCAGATTGCATCATGGCTATTAAAGATAAACCTAACAGTATTTTTCTTATATTATTCATTTTGATTCCTTTTAAAAAGCTGAACATCAAGAGCATTATATGTGTGGAAGCGAATTTTACAACTAAGACATTGACATAAAAATCAACACAAAACTAACAGACAAAAAAAAAGCTTATCGTCACGATAAGCCTTTTTAATATTATGGCGTCCCCAAGGGGGTTCGAACCCCTGTTACCGCCGTGAAAGGGCAGTGTCCTAGGCCGCTAGACGATGGGGACTAAAACTGGTTTAGTCTGGCCTAAATTAATCAACTAATGATTAACCAAAACTATAGTTAAATAGCACAATACAAAACACGCCTATAATGGCGTCCCCAAGGGGGTTCGAACCCCTGTTACCGCCGTGAAAGGGCAGTGTCCTAGGCCGCTAGACGATGGGGACTAGCTATTTATTTAAAAATTTTACTTATTATTGGTGGAGATCGGAAGAGCACACG
>CAJADF010000076.1 GCA_903938485.1 uncultured Methylococcaceae bacterium | reverse complement strand
GGGTGTTTATATCTCGTATCGTATCTTTGATATTGCAGACATTAGCGTTGATGGCTCAATTACCTTTGGAGCAGCAGTTTGTAGTGTGCTGTTAGTCCAAAATGGGGTGCATCCTTTATGGGCAACACTCGCAGGCTTTTTAGCAGGTGCTATTGCTGGCACTGTCAGCGGTATTTTACAAACCCATTTTAAGATTAATCCACTACTGTCAGGCATCTTGGTGATGACAGGCTTGTATTCTGTTAATTTACATGTGATGGGGCGAAGTAATATTCCTTTTTTGGGTACCGTTACCCTGTCTACCTATTGTGAAAAATTGGGCAACTTAGTTTTTGGTAGTAACGAAACTTTGCTGCTAGGTTGGACAGTATCTACAACTGACTTGATGACGCTTATTCTAATGTTTTTATTAGTCAGTAGTATATCCTTAGTCTTGTGGTTATTTTTCCATACTGATTTAGGCACGGCTATGCGAGCCTCAGGTGATAATCCGCAAATGATAAGAGCATTGGGTGGTAATGTAGAATATTACAAAATATTTGGTTTAGCTCTTTCAAATGGCTTAGTAGGATTAGCCGGTGCTTTGTGGGCACAATATCAAAATTTTGCTGATGTTCAAATGGGTATTGGCATGGTGGTTTGGGGCTTAGCGAGTGTTATTATCGGCGAAGCCTTAGCTGGAACCGCTAGTGTGGGCACGGCAATCATCGGTACCATCATTGGATCAATATTGTTTAGACAATTAGTTGCTATCGCTTTATCGTTCGGCTTAAACCCAAATGATTTAAAATTAATTACGGCCCTATTCGTATTTGCTGCTTTAATTTTACCCAATATGTTGAGTAAATTGTCTGTTGGTAAACGCAAGGAGGTGTTATGAGTAACCCAAAATTAAACACGGATTTAAATCCTACACTGGTTAAGTTAACTGACGTCTTTAAAACTTTTAATGCAGGTACCGTTAATGAAGTTCGACCGATGCAAGGGGTAAACTTAACATTCACCGAAGGCTCATTTGTAATTGTTCTAGGCGGAAATGGCTCAGGAAAATCAACTTTACTTAACGCCATTGCCGGTAGTTTTCCTATTGATACCGGGATAATTGAATTGGATGGTCAAGACGTTACGCAATGGCCAGAACACAAACGCGCTACTTTAATTGGACGAGTATTCCAAAACCCCTTCTCTGGAACAGCGCCCTCAATGTCTATTTTAGATAACTTTTCTTTAGCGGCAAAACGCGGTAAATTTCGAGGTTTAAGCTGGGCACATTCCTCAAATTTACAAGATGAATTAAAAGATAGAGTCAGTGAACTAAAAATGGGCTTAGAAAATCGTATGGATACTGCCATCGGCTCATTATCTGGTGGTCAAAGACAAGCATTAACTTTATTAATGGCCACTTGGCTAAAACCAAAATTACTATTATTAGATGAACATACTGCGGCTCTTGACCCTAAAAGTGCCGACCAAGTGATTGCTTTGACGGATCAAATCATCGCTAAAGAAAAATTAACCACCTTAATGGTTACCCACTCTATGCAACAAGCGATTAATTTGGGTGATCGCATAATTATGATGCATAAAGGCAATGTATTACATGATGTTAATGCAAATGAAAAACAACGCTTAAGGGTCGATGATTTATTGTCAAGATTTGAGAATGTCCGACGCAGAGAATTATTAGATGAAAGTGTGGCCGACTTACTAAGACTAAGATATATTTAGTCCTAAAAATAATATTATTTATATTACCCTTTAAAACTAACTTAGACATAAACTGACATGAGTAGAAAAATATTAATAACAGACGACGAACCTCATATTAGGTTATTACTTGAACAAGCCCTAGAAGAATTAGAAGATCATGATGTGGATTTCTTCTTTGCAGAAAATGGCGAAATTGCATTAGAAATCATTGAAACAGAAAAACCGCAACTCGTATTACTGGATGTAATGATGCCTAAAATGAATGGTTTTGATGTTTGTAAAACTGTTAAGAAGGACTGGGGCTTAGATGATGTTTTTATCATCATGCTAACAGCAAAAGGCCAAGAATATGATAAAGAAAAGGGTCAAGAAGTCGGCGCTAATCTATATATTACAAAACCCTTCAATCCAGATGAAATAATGGCGCATGCCCTTAAAGTATTTAATATTGAGTTAGATTAATCCTACAGACTTTATTCTTAACCTAGATTCCGAAACAATTACTATGCAAGCTTTTATTCATCCGACCTTAAATAAATTATTAGACGGTATAAAAAACTTCCAGCAACGTGCCTATGATCAGCAACTGTTCAATATGTATGACTTAGTGGAAGACGGACAACACCCTAAGGTTTTATTAATTTCTTGCAGTGATTCACGAGTTGATCCTGCCATATTAACTAATGCGGCACCGGGTGATTTATTCGTTTTACGTAATGTTGCTAATCTAGCCCCTAATTATGAATTGGATAGTAAATATGATGGCGCTCGGTCTGCTATTGAATATGCTGTTAGAGATTTATTAGTAGAACATATTGTTATACTCGGTCATGCCCATTGTGGTGGAATCAAAGCCTTGCTTAAATCTTTATCTGGACAAACCATTCCAAGAGATTTTATTGGTGACTGGGTATCCATAGCTAAAGACGGTTGTGAACGCTATGTGATTGAGCAATTGGGTGATCTAAATAAACCTCTAAATAACGCAGATTTAGAAAACTTACATGAACATATCCATTTACTAGAACGTGCCTCTATACGTGGTTCTTTAGACAACTTATTAACTTATCCATGGATAAAAGAACGTATTGATGCTGGTAACTTACAGTTACATGGCTGGTGGTTTGATTTGGAAAATGGTGATCTATGGGCCACTGATGCTGCGAATTCTGTGTTTTTACCCGTAATCGACTAAACAAAACGATGCGTTTACCGGAAAATATTATCTATGGCACTGCTGATAAGCCACCAATATCGACCCTAATCATTCTCGCCCTTCAGCAAATGTCATTTTTGGGTGTTTATTTAGTTATATCCCCTTTATTTGCTCGACATTTTGGACTTAATCAAGATCAGTCCTTACAATTAATTTCGGCTACGCTCTTAGCCTCAGGATTTGGAGTAGTACTACAAACTGCTAAGTTTTGGGGAATAGGCTCAGGATATTTCTGTCCGTTACAAGCCACCTCCTCTACATTTGCTGGTTTACTACTAGCAAAATCATCAAGTGGTTTAGGGGCAATGTTTGGCATGGTCAGTGTAATAGGCTTAGCACAGATGTTTTTTGCATTTGTTTTTCAGCGTCTTAAAGGTGTGTTTACGGTACAAATTGCTGGCTTAGCCGTGTTATTAATCGGTTTAGGCTTAGGCTATTATGGTATTAAACTGATACTTCAAGTAGAACCTGGCGTATCTATACAACAGCAATGCCTATTATGCCTATTAACTTTAGGTACCATGATTGCCTTTAATGTTTGGTCAAATGGACACTTGCGGTTATTTTCAGCCTTTTTAGGTTTATTAGTTGGATTAATCAGCAGTAGCTATATGGATATTATTCCTGAAAGCAGTTGGGAAACTTTTCATAATGCCCCGCTTTTTTACTTACCTACGCCGATGAATATAGGCTGGTCTTTTGATCCTGAATCACTATTACCGGCCATAGTAACTGGCTTATTTCTGGCCTTACACAGTTTTGGTGCTTTAGTGGCCGCTCAGAAATTTAACGATGCTGATTGGAAAAGACCCGACTTAGAATCTGTCAAACAAGGCATTCTTTCTGAAGGAATTACCAATTTAGTCAATTCTTTACTCAATGGCATACCATTAACCTCAAGTGGTGGCGCTGTCAGTTTAGCAGCATCTACTGGTTGTACCAGTCGCTATTTAGCTTATTGGTTAGCCGGATTAATGGCGATTATCGCTTTTATACCTAAAGCCATTGTTATTTGGCAGATCCTACCATTATCAGTTATGGGCGGTGCTTTAATTTTCTTAGCCTCGTTTACCGCGTTATCTGGTCTACAAGTTATGGCATCTAGACTGATCGATAATCGTAAAACCCTCGCATTAGGTATTGGGCTCATCTTAGGTATTAGTTATGAACCACTGATGGCATCATTTCAACAGATTTATCCAAATGTATTAAAACATTTATTGTTCTCAAGTGTCAGTTTAGGAACATTTTCTGCGGTGTTATTATCCATTTTATTTCAGTATAAAAACCATACCAAAGAAAAACGTTCGTTTAATACTAAACATAGCTCGCTAGATGATGTGATCATCTATCTTGAGAAACAAGGTCGACGCTGGGGCGCCAGAGCAGAAGTCGTTCATAAAGCGGAATATGCGACTTGGCAAGCCTTTGAGATATTAGTTGAAAACGGACTGATTAACGAGCAAGCTAATCACGATAATAAAATTGATATTCATACCCTTTTCAATGAATATACATTTACCGTTATTTTAAATTATACTGGCCAAATTCTACCCCTAACAACCCATAGGCCGACGCATGAAGATTTTCTTAATAATGAAGATGCCGTCTTACAAATGGCGGGTTATTTGATATATCGTCTCGCTGATAAAGTAAAAACGGGGCACAATGGATCACAATGCCAACTTTACTTAATATTTAATGATTAAAACCACTTATAGAGAAATATAATGCTTACTATTACCACTGAAAATAAAGACGCTTACTTAATCATTGTGCTAACGGGTAGAGTTGATGCCAGCAACGCTAAAACCCTAGAAGAAGAAACCATCCAGTTAATTAACGACGGTAATAAACAAATAATCATTAATCTAACAGACGTTAACTACGTAAGTAGTGCAGCCTTACGCGTTTTTTTATTAATTGCTAAAGAGTTAACTAAAGTCAGTGGCTCCATAAAACTATGTGGTTTAAGTAGCACTTTAAAAGATGTATTTGATATTAGTGGCTTCAGTAAATTATTCGTAATTACGACCACAGTTGAAGAAGCGCTTTAATAAGTAAAATCCAAACTATAATCCTGCCATTAATGGCAGGATTATAAATCGAGCTTTATATGCAACAATAAGTATGACAATGAAAAATAATGTTGTACCGCGTTTTAATTCGTATTAGTGCATTAATTATTGGGATTAAGTAATCTCACTCCACATCGTTAAACATCACGAACATATGGATTGACTAATATTAAATCCTGAATCAATGCAGTAGCTGCCAACAATCCATCAATAACTGGAATTTTATCTGGAACATTAATCAATTCCCCAGCAATCAGTGATTTCTTGATTAAACGGAAAAACATGATTAATTGATTCTGCTTAAAGCTTTCAGAGCCATAGTTCTAATGCAATTACTGCCTTGATATATCTTCGTTTAATTGGTTCAATGCCTTGACGAATGTCATCTAAAGTCAAAACTGATAGGTATAAATTGTCACCAGAGACTGCTTCAAAACAGTTTTGAACGCATTATTTGCATTTTTACCTTTACTTAACTCAGATAAAACGTTGGTATAAATCATGAATCCCATGATAGATCACGTCCATAATTTATGGTAAATTAAAATCTTGATCACTACTAACATTAGGCATTGATCCAAGTATATTTTTCCACTCTTAAACAACTTTAATTGACATCAGTAGTCTATAAACCTTAAACCAACTTATACACAAATCATATCAAATGAGCAATGCTAACGTTTTCAACGAGCAGTGCGGGCATTTTCACTGCTAATCTGAGTGGTACCGCTCATAATAACTGCTAACGCCTGGCTATCTTCGAGGGTGTCGCGTGCAATGTGTGTGTAACCGCGAACAGTCTGGATGTTACCGCTGGCAGTTTGGGTGCTGACAAAGAGGTTGTATACGTAAACGCTATCGATGTCCGCGTTAACACGAACACTATTCGTGCTCTACCTGACAGTGTCACTGTTGACACTAACAACGTTAGCAACGCAACTGACAACGTCAGTGTTAACGCCGACACTATCAAGTAAAACACGGACAGTATCAGCGTTTAGACTAAATTGATGGTAAATTAGTCGTCTAAACCACCAGCAGCGGCTAATAAACCGACTAACTCACCTTTTTTATATAAATCAATAACGATGTCACAGCCACCGACTAATTGACCGCTAATATATAATTGTGGGTAGGTTGGCCAGCTAGAATATTCTTTTAGTGCTTCTCTTAATTCAGGGTCTTCAAAAATATTAACTGCTGTATATTTGGCTTGTGCTGCTTCTAAAACTTGTACGGTTTGTCCAGAAAAACCACACTGTGGAAAGTCTGGTGTGCCTTTCATATACAAAATAACTGAATTACTTTCTAGTTGATCTTTAATTCTTTCTATTACGCTCATATCTGTTTATCACTCAATTAAGTAAAATTTGTTCAATTCTATCAACATTAAGGTATTTAAAAAAGCAATACTTATCATCAAGTTCTTGCCTGTTACCTGATTGAATCATATAATCAAATGTTTTTTATTAGGCTAATTCCATGACTAGTCACATCATGCCAACTTATAACCGCTTACCGGTCACATTTGAAAGGGGCGAAGGCGTTTGGTTGATAGATACTAATAATCAGCGTTATTTAGATGCTTTATCTGGGATTGCTGTGTGCAATTTAGGCCACGTGCACCCTGCTGTTACTAAAGCCATTTGTGCACAAAGTGAAAAACTATTGCATACGTCTAATCTTTATAACATCGCTAATCAAGAAGTATTAGCGGATAAATTAATTAAAAAATCGGGTATGTCCAATGTGTTCTTCTGTAACTCGGGTGCAGAAGCTAATGAGGCGGCCATTAAATTAGCTCGCAAATATGGCCATGAGAAAGGTATTAGCAACCCTGCCATCATTGTTATGGAAAAAAGTTTTCATGGCCGTACTTTAGCTACTTTAAGTGCTACGGGTAATGTGAAAGTACAACAAGGTTTCGCGCCTTTAGTTGATGGCTTTATCCGCGTGCCTTATAACAATATTACGGCCATTAAAAACGCTTTAGATCTTAATAAAAATATTGTCGCTATTTTAGTTGAACCTATCCAAGGCGAAGGTGGCATTAATATTCCTGCCCCTGATTATTTAAATCAACTCAGAAGTATTTGTGACGAATACAAAATATTAATGATGTTGGATGAAATTCAAGCAGGTATCGGTAGAACCGGTCAATTTTTGGCGTATCAGCACAACAAGATATTGCCTGATGTGTGTACTTTAGCTAAAGCATTGGGTAATGGTGTGCCGATTGGTGCTTGTTTAGCCACGGGTAAAGCGGCTGAAATATTAACCGCTGGTGCCCATGGGTCTACCTTTGGTGGCAATCCATTAGCGTGTGCGGCAGGTATTGCCGTGCTTGATTCCTTAGATGCTGAAAATTTAATCGCCTTAGCGCAAATTAAGGGTGACAGTTTACAAGCTCGATTCACTGAACAATTAAAAGCCAATCCACATGTGATTAATATACGTAATAAAGGGTTGATGATTGGTATTGAACTGGATCAACCTTGTGCAGAACTCGTTAATCTGGCCTTAGCACAACATTTATTAATTAATGTAACTAACGAGACTACAATCCGTTTATTACCGCCTTTAATTATCAACGAACAAGAAAGCCTACACTTAGTTAACACTTTGGTGGCTATTATTACTGACTACACTGCAAAGATTCACTAATATGCCAAGACACTTCACCAGTCTGCTTGATTTATCAAGCGAAGAATTACGTCAAATATTACACAGAGCTATTCAGCTTAAAAATAATAGAGATGCCAATTACCAACCCTTAAAAGGCCAAGTATTGGCGATGATATTTGAAAAATCTTCGACACGTACGCGCATTTCTTTTGAAACCGGTATGGTACATTTTGGCGGTAGCGCTTTATTTTTATCGCCTAGAGATACACAATTAGGTCGAGGTGAACCCTTACAAGATAGTGCTAAAGTGATATCAAGCATGGTGGATGGCATTATGTTACGTACCGATAAGCATGAAACGGTAACAACTTTTGCTCAGCATTCTAGAGTACCCGTTATCAATGGTTTAACTGATCTTGAACATCCTTGCCAGTTACTGGCGGATATGCAAACTTATCTTGAATTCCGCGGTGATATTAAAGGTAAAACCGTGACATGGATTGGTGATGGTAACAATATGTGCCACTCTTATATTCATGCGGCGATGCTGTTAGATTTTAATATAAATATCGCTAGCCCAAAAGGTTATTATCCATTGCATGCGTATTTAGATTTAGCCAAAGACAGAGTGAGGTTATTTAATAACACGCTAGAAGCTTCTAAAGACAGTGATTTAATCGTCACGGATGTTTGGGCCAGTATGGGGCAGGAAGAAGAACAAAAATTACGTGAAGTGGCTTTTAAAGATTATCAAATCAATGCAGAAGTCATGAAAGTGGCCCATCCTGATGCGCTTTTTATGCATTGTTTGCCAGCCCATAGAGGCGAAGAAGTAACAGCAGAGGTCATAGATGGTCACCAAAGCGTCATATTCCCCGAAGCTGAAAATAGATTACATGCACAAAAAGCGTTACTTGAATTTCTTTTAGTTTAAAATTTTCTGTATGATTCATACAGCACATTAACCCTTTTTAAGAAGATATTTGTGAATAAACTATTAATTGTATTATTCGTATTACTAATAACTAGCCATTTTGCTCATGCTGATACGATTTATATTGAAGATGAGCAGAACTTGACCTTAAGAAATGCGCCTAGCATCCATGCAAAGGGCTTAAAAGTTTTAACGGTGGGCTATCCTTTAACACTCATTGAAAATCAGAGTAAATTTGATTTTATTAAGGTAAGAGCGTTAGACGGTACTGAAGGTTATATTAAAGAACGTTTCACAAGCAAAAAAGCCCCGCTGATCGATCCTAAAGATGTTGCCACTAAAACCATTACACAATTACAAGTGGATAACGGCAATTTACGTACTGAGATTAATGATCTTAAAGGAAAATTAACACCAGGGTCTTCTTTAGAAAAATCTCTAGCCAATGAGCGTGATCAATTAGCCCGAGAGCTTAACGATCTTAAAAAGACAGCCGCAAGTGCTTACCAACTTAAAAACGAACGTGATGAACTACAAGAACGCGTCGTTAATGTAGAGCGTGATTTACAACAATTTAAACTAGAGAATCAATCATTAAAAGACACCGCAAGCCAAGATTGGTTTTTATACGGCGGCTTATTATCTTTAATCGGTGTAGTTTTAGGTTTTATATTACCTAAACTAAGCTGGCGTCGTAAAAACAGTTGGGATTCTTTTTAATTAGCGTCTATTAGTCGGCCCAACATGAATTCAGAAAAATCATTCGTAAGTTGGTTTAGAGATTCTTCACCTTATATACACGCGCATCGCAATAAAACCTTTGTTATATCATTTGGTGGCGAAGCGGTATTAGCAGATGATTTTTCTCATCATGTACATGATTTTGCTTTATTAAGCAGTCTAGGAATAAGGCTTGTATTAGTACATGGCATTCGCCCTCAAATTGATGAACGCCTCCATAAACTCAATGCCGAGGCAAAGTTCTATCAGCATCTTCGAGTTACGGATGATTTAGCCCTGCAATGCGTTAAAGAAGCCGCTGGTTTAGTCCGCGTAGAAATTGAAGCCTTATTGTCTATGGGCATTGCTAATTCGCCTATGGCCGGCAGTGACTTAAAGGTTGCCTCAGGTAATTTTGTTACCGCTAAACCCATTGGCGTGATAGAAGGTGTGGATTATTGCCATACGGGTGAAGTGCGTAAAATTGATAGTGCTGCTTTGCATCAACAATTGGATCAAAATAATGTCGTTTTAATATCGCCTATTGGATATTCCCCCAGCGGTGAAGTTTTTAATTTATCAGCAGAACAAGTAGCGACTGCCGTATCAATCAGCTTAAATGCTGAAAAACTGATCTTATTAACCGAAGAAAGTTGTCTACAGCCGGATAATGCCGAGCCTATTCGACAGATGACAACATTAGAAACGGAAGCTTTTATAGCACAACATACTCAGCTTTCTGATGTGATTATCCACCCCTTAAAAGCCGCTATCCAAAGTTGCCATGCTGGTATTGAACGCGTACATTTAATCAATCGTCATATTGATGGTGCGTTATTACTTGAACTCTTTAGTCGTGATGGTGTAGGCACCTTAATCAGTTCCTCACCCTTTGAAGAATTACGCCCGGCTTCGCTTAAGGATATTGGTGGGATCTTAGAACTTATTAAACCCTTAGAACAACAGGGCATTTTAGCGAAACGTTCTAGGGAAAAAATCGAGATGGAAATAACCGATTATATTGTTATTGAGCGAGATGGTTTAATTATTGGCTGCACTGCCCTGCACTCTAATCTAGATGAACATTACGGTACAATTGCTTGTATGGCTGTGCATCCTGATTATCGGAGTTGTAGCCGTGGCAACAGGTTACTCGATTATGTCTATACTAAAGCACATGCTTTAAACTTAACCACGCTTTATGTTTTATCAACCCAAACTATGCACTGGTTTATTGATCGAGGTTTTCTGGCAACTGAACTCAATAAGTTACCTGAACCCTTAAAACATCACTATAATCCTGCTAGAAATTCGAAAATTCTTTTTAAAATGCTCGCTTAAGTTTTGTTAACTATGCCGCTTTTAACAGAATACTATTCATGACTTCGCTTTCGATATTACAGATATCTGATTTACATATCTTACCGGAGAGTCATAACGCTTTATTAGGTGTTAATACTGAATATTATTTTAATGCCGTCTTAGACTTAGCCCTTAAAAATCATCAACCGTTTGATTTAATATTAGTGACCGGTGATTTAGGGCAAGAGCCCTGCATGAATAGTTATCAGCGTATTCTTGAACGTTTATCCCAAACGCAAATCCCTTGTCTGTGTTTACCGGGAAATCATGATGATTACAAGCTGATGCAATCCGTGCTTAATTCACTTAAGGTTAATTGCAAAAAACAATGGTTATTAAAGAATTGGCAAATCATATGTTTAAACAGTCAAATACAAGGTGCTTCCAGTGGTTATCTTGAGACAAATGAATTGGATTTTCTTGAACACTGTTTAATTAATAACCCTACTCATCATACAATTATTGCTGTGCATCATAATTGCATTCCTACCCACAGTAATTGGCTAGATACCATGACTATTAAAAATGCTCAAGAGTTATTGAATCGTGTTAAACCTTATCCACAATTGAAAACAATTACTACAGGACATGTTCATCAAGAAATGGACTTAAGTTTAAACGGCATTCGTTTTTTAGGTACACCATCCACTTGCTTTCAGTTTAAGCCACTAAGTCAAAGCTTTAGTATTGATAGCAAAATGCCCGGCTACCGAGTCATTAACGCTTATGAAGATGGAAGTATCGATACTTCCGTGTTTAGACTGTCAGGAGAGTTGAAAGAGCTAGATTTATCGTCTAAATCTTATTAACGACAAAAGTAAGTATTTAGACATCAATAATGTATTCTTGTAGATCTGATTTAAATAAATCAAATAGTATAAGGTTCAAAGATATATCTTTTGTCAGTTCAATAATAAAAAAATGTTGTAGTTATTTATATCTGACTAAAACAAAGTGACTGACTTTAACTAATTTAACTCAGTTAAAGTCAATAACAGGCTGTTATAATTCAAATTCTGCTGGATCAACGCCTAATTCTTTGGCGATTTTAGCGGCAATCTTTTTCTCTGCAAAATCAAATATATCATCTGCAGAAGCAATTGAAATAATCATACGTACTAATAAACGCGCAGCTTCAGTATTAGATTTCATTTTACCTAGAGCTTGGTAAGCTTTAGCTTCACCAATATCTTTATCGAACTCTAATTGCCCAACAAATTCCTGGAAAGCTTTAATCACGTCACTTGTCGTGAAAACTGATAAAGCATCATTATTTTCAATGAACTTAATCATTTTTTGTTTTTCACTAGCCGTGATACTACCATCAGCCATGGCAATTAAGGCTGATCCAGCCATTGCCGCATTTAAAAAATCTTTATTTTTAAACTTTAATGCTTCTGTTTTTAATTCAGATGCTTTACATTTCAATTGACTTAAAAAGTTGTCAAAACTCATACCAAAACTCCTAATTTAAACGATTTATAAATGCACTATAATTTGCGGCAATATATCTGCAATGGTACGACCCGTGCCATTTTCACCGATTGCATGCATTTTCCACTCACCATTATGACGATAGACTTTAGCTAAAATTTGCGCTGTATGTGAACCTTGTGCACTCAAGGTATAACGCGCAATTTCATTATTATTACTATTGTCTATTATTCGACAATAAGCGTTTTCTACAGTATCAAAAGTTTGTCCGGTATAAGAACTCACGGTAAAAACCAGAGATTTAACGGTTTCTGGTACTTTATCTAAATCGACGATAATTTGTTCATCATCGCCATCACCAGCGCCGGTTCTATTGTCACCCGTGTGAATAATACTGCCATCACGACTTTTTAATTGCCCAAAATAGATAGTATCGACTACCATGTTTTGATCATTAAATAACATACAGGATGCATCTAAATCGATTTCATTACTGTTATTTCCACCACCAAACATCCCTTTCAATAAACCTACGCTGCTTTTTTTAGCATCCCAACCTAAGCCCATTACCACCCGACTTAAGGTAGTTCCTGATTCTTTAGATAAAGAAATTTTTTGTCCTTTTTGTAGATTAATAGCCATTAGTAATATCCTTGAATTATTTTATTTCATAACTTTAAATTGTTATGGGCCTAGTGTGAATTAACTAGGCCGCATTACAAAATATAAGTAGAAATGTAGGAATTAAGACTTAAACGTTAACACCATAAGAGGCAGCCAATGCGCCTAATCCACCAGCAAATCCTTGACCTACCGCTTTAAATTTCCAATCTGCACCAACACGATAAATTTCACCGAAAATCATCGCAGTTTCAATTGATGCATCTTCACTTAGATCATAACGCGTAATTTCTTGACCTGTTACTTCATTAATAACACGAATGTAGGCGTGATTTACTTGGCCAAAATTTTGTTTACGCACATCTGCTTCATGGATAGTAACAGCAAAAACCACCTTATCCAGATCAGCGGCTACTTTAGATAACTCAACTTTAACCACTTCATCATCGCCATCGCCAGCACCTGTTGTATTATCACCCATGTGTTGAACAGAACCTTCGCCAACAATTTTATTATTATAAAAACAAAAATCATTATCTGATCTTACTTTGCCATCTGCTTTAACTAGAAAAGCACTTGCATCTAAATCGAATGCAGCACCATCTGTTGCGCGAGAATCCCAACCTAAACCAACAATTATTTTATTTAAGCCGGGTGCCTCTTTACTAAGATTAACATTACCGCCTTTAGCTAATGATATTGCCATGATCGTTCTCCTTTATTTTTATGATATGAATTTTTACGTATATGATATTTAAAAAACATTACAAACATATGATAACCGAATATCTGCACTGGGCTTATCTAAAACAAGCGCCGCGCAATAATAATTGGGTGCTTTAACCGTATGAACAAACCAATCTGAAGCATAACCACATTGCTTAGGGATACTGAGCAAGCTTTCCATGTTATCGATGTCTAAAATAACCTGATCCAACCCCAATGCAATGCCTCGGCCTATTGCTTTTACAAAAGCCTCTTTTCGCGTCCAACATTCGTAAAAAAACCGGTGTTGTTCATACTCTGATAACAAGTACCAATAATCTCGCTCATTAGCTGCGAAACATTTATCGACTAAACCGCTAATATTATGCTTTAGTTTACAAAACTCAATATCGACACCTAAATTACAATTTTCTGAAATAGCTAACAAATAATACTCATGACTATGACTTAAATTAAACGAAATATGAGTGTATTCTGCTAAATAAGGTTTGCCTTGTGGAGATCGATTTATTATTATCGCTTCAGGATTTTGATTTAATAGTTTTGCTAATAAGCATCGGACTTGCGCATGGATATGCACATATTCCTTATGTTTAGTCTCATGTTGAATTCGCATTGCTCGATTTTTCTCGGCATCATCAAGTAAGCGCCAATTGTCATCATAAGGGGATTCTTCCGTAAGAACACGTCCTTGCCATAATTGAACGTTATTATTCGACATTATTGACTCACCTGCGCCCTACCCTCACCTCTTTTATCACTTGCAGCAGACAAAGAATTTGTAAATTTATTTAATAATACCGCCTGCATATCACCATAAGGCATGGGCACTTCTTTAAGTTGATGTCCTAGTTGTTTAAGAGCATTGATCTCTTCATCAGTTAAAGCCGATTTTTCATATTCAAGCACATCAGGCATAAATTGATGATGAAAACGCGGTAAATTTACCCACGAGTCAGGCTCTTTTCCTTTCGCAAAATCTAGAGCCGCTAACAATACCATTGAAATTATTCTACTACCGCCTGGTGTACCTAATACAGCTACTGATTTCTCCGTTTCTAAAAACGTCGGCGTCATACTAGACAACATACGTTTACCCGGCGCAATTGAGTTTGCAGTTCCTCCAAGTAAACCATAGACATTCATAACACCAGATTGGCTATCAAAATCATCCATTTCATCATTGAGTAAAACGCCCGTACCAGGAACCACAAAAGCAGAGCCAAACTGAAAATTTAAACTTAAAGTAGCAGCAACTCTATTGCCTTCTTGATCAATAATTGAATAATGCGTGGTATTAGCCCCTAGTATTTTATTTTCGCTATTACCTGATAATTGCGAACTTGCCAAGGTTTTATCATAGCGTATTGAGCTCCTCAAACCTGCCGCATAATCAGTATTTAATAATCGATTGATTGGAACATCAACATAATCCGCATCACCCAAATATTGACTTCGATCGTGATAAGCTCTTCGTAACGCCTCTACTATTAAGTGTTTACGAATAGCGGTCGGCATGGCTTCTAAATCATAATCCGCTAATATATTTAATGTTTCAAGCAGTGCGATTCCGCCTGAAGATGAAGGTGGGACGCTGGTGACTTTGATTCCCTTATAATTTCCAATTAGTGGTTTTTTCTCAATGATTTGATAATTTTCTAAGTCGGCTAATGTCCAAATACCACCAGCCTGTTTAACACTTTTGACTAATCGTTCAGCCACATCACCAGAATAAAATCCTGCTCTTCCTTCAGTGGCGAGAATTGATAAAGTGTGGGCTAAATCCGTTTGACGCAATATTGAGTACAGCTCAGGGATATTTTGGCTGTGATCAAGGAATATTTTTGCAGATTCTGGATAATGTTTGATGGTTTCTGCTCTGGTCTTAAGATAACGAAGGTATCGTTCACCTATTGCAAAACCAGCCTTTGCATAAGTAATGGCGGGAGCTAAATTCTCAGCCAAAGGTAATAAACCATATTTTGCATTTAAATGCACTAGTCCTGCTGGCAAGCCTGGGATAGCAGCGGCTAAAGCACCGTCCAACGATAATTTGGGTATAACTTTGCCATTCTTATCTAAATACATGTTCTTGTGAGCAGCCATGGGTGCTTTTTCACGCGCATCAACCACCACATCAAGATTATCTTTCTCACGATGTAATAACCAATAGGCGCCACCACCCAGCCCTGACCCATAGGGTTCTAATACTGCCAATGCCGCACTAATAGCAACCGCTGCATCATATACATTTCCACCTTTAGCGATAACCTCAAAGCCTGCAGCCGTGGCTAAAGGATGCGCACTAGCAATGGCTACTTTATTTTGATCTGCAAAAACACAAGAAAGCGAGGTACTAACAAAAAAGAAAATAACTAAGCGGGCTGTTTTGAACATAAAACCAGAGTATTTAATAGTCTAAAGGCAATAAGAGTACAACATCATTTTAAAACTCTAGTATTTGCAGCAGAGTAATAATGTAATATTGAAGAATAGCTATTACATCCTAACAAAAACTTAGAGAACTCTACAACTATTGAATTGATTGCTATAAAACGAGGATATGGCTAAGATAAATATCTAATAACGCGGAAACTTAGTGCACAAATAAACTAATCAGACAAAAAAAAGCCAGAAATGACGAATCATCTCTGGCTTCTTTGATTGGGTTAGGGTCAAATTGCCCTTTACATTAACCATTAGCGGCTAATAAAAGGCATTAGACTTAAAGAACAGCAACCCATGGTTAGCATTGTCCAACTTTTGGTTCTTTACGCGTATAACTAAGACTACTTGATATCGATGCAGTAGCAAATAAGGTTGATGAAATAATAAATTCACCTGAAATAAAACCCACTATTCCCGTTAAAAATAGTGCACCAGTCAAAATATCTTTTTGTAAATCAGTCATCGGTATAGCCTCGTTGTTAATTAAAAGATGTAGTTTCTATAAACTACGGTTTAACTATACAGAAGACTCTTATTGTTGACAATAACAGAAATATTATATTTATTGTTTCTTTTTATAAAATAATAACCAAAATATGTCGGCGTAGCTTATAAACTAACTATAACTCAGATTAAATGCTAGATTTGAAAGTCTTCATTAATGCTAAAAAGGCCAGAAAATCATACAAACCATGAATAATTACAGGCACTAACAAGTTTTTATCCCCTGTTACATCCAAGGCCAAACCCAAATAGATTCCTACCAGTGTTGCTAATAAAGCATAAAGCGGTGTCACCGCGTGTACTAACCCAAAAATTATATTACTCACCACCAACCCCGTAACCGCGCCCCAAGCATGTTCTATCCAAGGCTGAATAACTCCTCGAAACAATAATTCTTCTGAAAAACCGGCAATCGACGCCAAAATCAATAAATCCGTCCAATGATATTTATGTAAACCAGGCCCCAAGGTTTTAAGTAAAAGATCTTTAATACTAGAAACAGAAGTATGCCTAACTTGTTCTAAAGAAAGAAACATCATAAAAAGTGGCGCTGTCCCCAGTACCCCATAAACAATAGCTAGCTCAGAAAATTTCAAGTTTTCAAAGGGATTAATATTAGCAATCATCCCCAAAACCACCGCTACCAGTGTTAAAGAAGCTTCAAATAGGCACGCTGATTTAAAAAAATCATCGATATTAAATAGGGATTTTTTCATAAGTTAAAGAGTAAATAGAAAGAAGAGAAAAGTAGATTATTGATAAAATACGAATTTATTTATCAGAATACATAAAACATCATGCAATGCTTTATTCATAAGAGCTTAAAAAAAGAGTTTCTCTACTTATACACAGTCAGTAAAGATGATTTTTCTGCAATTCCTGAAGAGTTATTAACTAATCTGGGTAAAATTGAATTCGTTATGGAACTAGAATTAACTGAGGACCGTAAACTAGCTAAAGAAGATGCCTCAAAAGTATTAAGTAGTCTAATTACAAAAGGTTATTTTATACAACTACCACCTACTACTAAAGCATCTTAAATTTAGCAGACCTAGACTAAGCGATTAAGCTTTAGGTAAAGTAACTCCGCGTTGCCCTTGATACTTACCACCGCGATCTTTGTATGAGGTTTCACAAACCTCATCACCACCAAAAAACAACATCTGCGCCACCCCTTCATTTGCATATATTTTTGCAGGTAAAGTTGTTGTATTTGAGAACTCAAGGGTAACGTGGCCTTCCCACTCTGGTTCTAAGGGCGTCACATTAACGATAATGCCGCAACGCGCATAAGTAGATTTACCTAAACATACCGTTAATACATCTCTAGGGATTCTAAAGAATTCAACCGTACGCGCTAAGGCAAAAGAGTTAGGCGGAATAATACAGACATCGGATTTAACATCCACAAAACTATTAGGATCAAAGTTTTTTGGATCAACGATCGCTGAGTTAATATTCGTAAAAATCTTAAATTCATCTGAACAACGCACATCATAGCCGTAACTTGAAGTGCCATAAGAAATAACGCGTCCTTGTTCTGAATCACGCACCTGACCACTTTCAAATGGTTCAATCATGCCGTGTTCTTCCGCCATACGACGAATCCATTTATCTGACTTTATACCCATACTATTAATTCTCTCACTACTACACTATAAATTTACACATAGACTATCATCTGTTACCGGATAAAAACCAGTTTTATGAATTAAGCACCGTTATATTAGGAAAACGTGTACTGTAATCCTTGGTGGTTAAGGCTAATTTTGCCGCCGTCTTTCTGGCTATCTCTTTGTACAACTCCGCAGCGCGTCCATCAGGATCTGCAACGACAGTTGGCTTTCCCGAATCTGCATTTTGTCGGATGCTAATATCTAATGGTAAAGCGCCTAAAAACTCTACCTTATTTTTTTCTGACATTGCTGCTCCACCACCCGTACCAAATATGGCTTCTGCATGACCACATTCACTACAGATATGCATGCTCATATTCTCAACAATACCTAAAACAGGTACGTTTACTTTTTCAAACATCGCTAAACCGCGTTGCGCATCAATTAAAGCAATATCTTGAGGGGTAGTGACAATAATCGCGCCACTCACGGGAATTTGTTGCGCTAAGGTTAATTGAATATCACCTGTCCCTGGTGGTAAATCTATAAATAGATAATCTAGGTTATCCCAGTTAGTGTCTCTTAATAACTGTTGTAAAGTGTTGGTGGCTATAGGCCCGCGCCAAATCATGGCTTGATCAGGTTCTACTAAATAACCAATAGACATAGTTTGTAAACCATACGCAACTTTAGGGAGGATGGTCTTATTATCAACGGAGTCAGGTCTACCCGATAAACCCATCATTGTAGGAATACTTGGGCCATAAATATCAGCATCTAAAATCCCAACTTTTGCGCCTTCTGCTGCTAATGCTAAGGCTAAATTTACCGTGGTTGTAGACTTACCCACGCCACCTTTACCTGAGGCCACTGCAATAATGTTTTTGATATTGGGCTGGGGCTTTAAGGCTTGTTGCACAGCATGTGACAAGATCTTAACGCAAATATCAACTGATACCTCAGTCACACCTTCTAACTTTAATAGGGCTTGTATAGCACTTGCTTTTAATTGCTCACGGGTACTTTTAGCTGGATAACCTAACTCCAAAATAACACTGATAATTGAACCCTCAATTTTAATTGCCTTAACTGATTTTGCCGTGACTAAATCGACACCATGATTAGGATCGATAACAGTCTTTAAGATATTTTCAACATCAAGTTTTTCTATCTGTGCCATGTTAATTCCGTCTAAATATTTAACTAATAATGCGTGTTAATGAACTTTAATGGCGACATTCTACAGTTTTTTTATAGAAATTCCTTATTTCAGATGCCTGCAGACTATCGATTGATACATTTTATGCGATAATCTCGCTATTAAATCATCCGTACAATTTAAAATTTACTCCATGTCAGATAGAAAAATCCTTGTCACTAGCGCCCTACCCTATGCCAACGGCCCTATTCATTTAGGCCACCTTGTTGAATATATTCAAACTGATATATGGGTTCGCTTTCAGAAGCAACGCGGTAACTCTTGTTATTTTGTATGTGCTGACGATACGCATGGCACACCTATTATGCTTAAAGCAGATAGCTTAGGAATACCACCCGAAGAGCTTATTGCTCAAGTTGGTAAAGATCATCTTGCTGACTTTACTGAGTTTGGTGTGGCTTTTGACAACTATCACAGCACGCATTCTGAAGAGAATAAAACTTTTTCATCTTTAATCTATACACGTCTACGTGATGCGGGACATATTAGTTCACGCACCATTACCCAAGCATTTGATCCCGTAAAAAACATGTTTTTACCCGATCGCTTTATTAAAGGTAATTGTCCTAAATGTGGTGCGACTGAACAATATGGCGATGGTTGTGAAGTATGTGGCGCAACTTATTCACCCACCGAACTTAAAAATGCCGTGTCTGCTATCTCAGGTGAAAAACCCATAGAAAAAGACTCTGTACATTACTTCTTTAATTTAGCAGATTTTACCCAAATGCTAACCGATTGGACGCGTGCGGGGCATTTACAACCCGAAGTTAAAAACAAATTAGCTGAATGGTTAGACGGTGGTTTACAGCAATGGGACATTTCTAGAGACGCGCCTTATTTTGGTTTTGAGATTCCTGATGCACCCGGTAAATACTTTTATGTCTGGTTAGACGCGCCCATAGGTTACATGGCCAGCTTTAAAAACCTATGTGATAAACAAGCCCTTGATTTTGATGAATTCTGGCAAAAGGACAGCAAAACAGAGCTTTATCATTTTATTGGTAAAGATATTATTTATTTCCACGCTTTATTCTGGCCAGCCATGCTAAATGGCTCTAACTTTAGAACACCGAGTGCAATTTTTGCCCATGGTTTTTTAACGGTTAATGGCGAAAAAATGTCTAAATCGCGCGGCACATTTATTACAGCCCGTACGTATTTAGAGCATTTAAACCCAGAGTACTTGCGTTATTACTTTGCGGCTAAATTAAGTGCAGGTGTTGATGATATTGATTTAAACTTTGATGATTTTACCCAACGCGTTAACTCTGATCTAGTCGGTAAAGTGGTTAATATTGCGAGTCGTTGCAGTGGTTTTATCAATAAACGCTTTGCCAATACCTTATCTGCTAACTGTTCTGAAACTGAACTCTTTAAAGAGTTTGTATCTGCTAATGAAAGCATTGCCAACTTTTACGAAGCACGTGAATTTGGTAAAGCGATGCGTGAAATCATGGCTCTTGCAGATAAAGCAAATCAATATATCGATGAAAAGAAGCCTTGGTTAATCGCTAAACAAGAAGGCCAAGATTCAGAACTTCATGAAGTCTGTTCAACCAGTCTTAATTTATTTAGATTATTAGCGACCTATCTTAAGCCTGTGCTTCCCGCATTAACTTCAGAGGCAGAAAGATTCTTAAACATTGAGTCACAACCCTGGCCGACATTAGATACACAAGCTTTAACAAACCATCAAGTTAATGACTTTAAACCGCTAATGACCCGTGTTGAAGCCGATAAAATTACGGCTATTGTTGAAGCATCTAAAGACAATTTAGAAAAAACAGCCAGTACAGTTAAAGCCGCACTCATTAAAGAGAAACAATTTGAACCCATCGCTGATACGATTGATTTTAATGACTTTGCAAAACTAGACTTACGCATTGCAAAAATACTCAAAGCCGATCATATCGAAGGTTCGGATAAATTATTAAATCTTACAGTTGATATTGGCGATGAAACTCGCACGATCTTTGCCGGCATTAAATCAGCTTATGCACCTGAAGATTTAGAAGGCAAACTTACCTTAGTGATTGCAAATTTAGCGCCCAGAAAAATGCGCTTTGGTACTTCAGAGGGTATGGTATTAGCCGCTGGCCCTGGTGATAAAGATATCTTTATCTTAAGCCCAGATGCAGGTGCTGTAGCAGGTATGAGAGTTAAATAAAACGAAAAAAGGTCGGGAATACAACTACTCGACCTTAAAACCTTATTGGTTATATCCAGTTTATTTAGATTCCGAACTTTTCTCAGCAGATTCCTTAGCTTCTGCAGTCGCCGATTTTTCTTCATCGGCTTTTTCCTTTAATTCTTTTTCGGATTCAGAAATTACCGCGGTATAACATTCAACCAAACTTTCCGTGTAATTAGCATGAGCTTCGGCAAAAGCTTTTGGAGAACCAAAGTCTACTCTTAATTCGTCAAGCGTCTTTTTAGGATCCGCAGATTTAGCTAAAGTTAACATCTTAGTGTAATTACGAAAAGCTTGTAGACGCTCAGGATCAAATGGTACTAATCCCGGCATTTTTTCAGAAGTTTTCTCGAATACACACTTTGCCATATATTCTGGTGCAATTTTATAATCCTTTATATCCGCTTCTTTATTCATTTCTTCTAATATTGCAGCTTCATATTGCTGTTTATCAGCACACCCTGTTAGCAAAATTGCAGAAACAGACAGTATTATTATTCTTTTCATTGCGGTTACCATTATTTAGTAATTATTAAAATATTCTTGTTATAGTCATTTCGACTATAAATTAGCGATATATGTGTACTACTTCATTTCTTTCAGTGCTTGTCTAATCCAAATTTCTGCCTCTGCATTGATATCTGCGGGTTTACGTCCAACAGTCTCAATCACAGGGCCAATTTTAATTTTAATAACCCCAGGATATTTTATAAAACTATATCGTGGCCAATAATGTCCGGCATTATGAGCAACAGGTATAATTGGATAGCCTGCTTTTTGTGCCAACATTGCCCCACCCACATTAAACTTTACCACATCATCTACAGCTACGCGGGTTCCTTCTGGAAAAATTAAGACAGACAACCCCCCGTTTAAATATCTTGATCCTTGTTGTAACAAAGCTTTTAAAGCACCACGCTGATTCTTTCGATTAATAACAATAGTTTTCAACGTTAATAACGCCCAGCCCCAAATAGGTAAATAAAGTAATTCACGTTTAACTACAACTGAATGGGGTGGCAGTATCTTTCTTAGCGCTAGCGTTTCCCAAGCTGATTGATGATTACTTAGATAAACGACTGCTTTATTAGAAGCAACATTGTCTAATCCCTCTACATCATAAGTTAACCCACAAAAAACTTTAGTCAACCAACTAATAATTGAACACCAGATATAACCTATTTTCCAACGTATTTTGAATGTAGTAAGCATACCTAAAATCAGTAATATACCAACAATAGTTGCTGTTGAAAAAATACCCATGAATAAAAAAGTAGACCCTAAATAGTTTTTAGGTCTGGTGTCTAGCGATGAGGGATTTTGCTGCGTCATATAAGTTCTCAAAAACAAGAGCATTAAGATTTGGATTATTAATTAAAGTTTGATGACCTTTACCCGTTTTGACTAAGATAGGTTCAGCTCCCACAAGTTCTCCTGCTTGTAAATCTCTTAAAGAATCACCAATGACGGAAGTAGTTGTAAGGTCTACATTGAAGTCTTGTGCAAATTGCAACAATAAACCGGCCTTAGGTTTACGACAATCACATTGATCATCTGGGCCATGAGGACAAAAATAAACTGCTGTTATTTCAGCACCTTGTTGTTTAATTAATTCATTCATTTTAGTATGAATAGAAACTAAGGTATTCTCGTCAAAAAAGCCTCTAGCAATGCCTGACTGATTAGTTACAACAACCACTTTATAACCATGCGAATTCAATAACGCTATTGCTTCAATACTGCCGGGAATAGGTAACCATTCTTCAGGGCTTTTGATAAAGGCATCAGAATCTTCGTTAATAACCCCATCTCGATCTAATAAAACATAACGTGGCTGTAGCATATAAATAAAACAACTGGCTTACTGTGTATTACAATTTAAGAATAAAGCTCCTGAGACTAACCTAAGCAGAAACTCAGGGATACTCAAAAACAATCAATTAGGCTTGTAACCTTGAAATATCGGCGCAGGTTAAAAACTGTTCCGATAATAAATTTAATAATGCCAAACGATTAGCGCGTAACTCTAGGTCATCACTCATCACCATCACATTATCAAAAAACGCATCAACGGTAGATCTTAACTGAGCCAAGCGCGCTAAGGTTGCTTGATAATCACGTGTTGCTAATAAAGGCTGAATATCAGCACCAGACGTTGTTGCTGCTTGTAATAACTCAAGTTCTGCAACTTCAACCAACTGCCCGATTGCAACAGCAGGTTTAGTTTCAGATTTTTTAAGAATATTACTAATACGTTTATTTGCAGCGGCTAAACTTTCTGCTTCTGGTAATTGTCTAAAGGTTTTAACTGCAGCCAAACGTTGCATAAAATCTAAAGGATCTGTCGGTTTAACACTGATTACGGCATCAAACTCATCTGCACTATAGCCTTTATCTAAACAATAGCCTTTTAAGCGCTCGAAAATAAAATCAATCACTAAACTTTGGGTCTTTTCTTTATCAAATTCATGCGTAAACAATGATGCTGAATAGGCGATTAACTCACAAATATCTAGAGTAAGATTATTCTCGATTAATGTTCTTAAGGCCCCTAACGCCGCTCTTCTTAAAGCATAAGGATCTTTATCACCGGTAGGTATCAAACCTGCACTAAAAATGCCTGTTAAGGTATCAATCTTTTCAGCGATGGCTAACACTTGCCCTATAGCCGTTGTTGCTGTTGGGCTACCTGATTGTTTAGGGAAATATTGTTCTTCTAGAGCATAAGCCACTTCAGTAGGCTCACCCTCAACTAAGGCATAATAACGCCCCATTAAACCTTGCAAATTACCAAACTCACCGACCATTTCAGTCATTAAGTCAGTTTTAGCTAATAAAGCCGCGCGTTTTGCTTTGGCCACATCTAATTTAAGCTGGTTAGCAATAAACTCTGATAATTGAATAACACGTTGGGTTTTTTCTGCGACGGTACCTAGTTTTTGTTGGAATACAATATTTGATAAAGAATCTACTCTATCCGCTAAAGTTTTCTTTCTATCCTGCTTCCAAAAAAACTCAGCATCCGATAATCTAGGAGTCACTACGCGCTCATTACCTTGTTGAATTGATAAGGGACGCGTACTTTCAATATTACTAAAAGTAATAAAATGCGCTAACAAACCACCTGACGCATTTTCAACCGGAAAATATTTCTGGTTAGTCTGCATGGTAGTAATTAAAACTTCGGGGGGGAGTTCTAAATAACGCGGATCAAAACCACCCGTAATCGGCACCGGCCATTCATTTAAAGCGGCAATTTCTTCTAATAAATCCGCTTCAATATGCGCAATACCACCCACAGCAGCGGCCGCTTTTTGCGCAGAATCACTAATAATAGTTTTGCGTTGTTCAATATCAGCAATGACCTTACCTTGGGAAAATAAAACGTCTTGGTAATCTTCAGGTTTAGTAATTGTTAATATATTAGGTGCATGAAAACGATGTCCTAAGGTTGTATTACTGGTAGTTAAGCCTAAAATTTCAGTAGAAATAACTTTTTCACCATACAGCAAAACAGCCCAATGCACGGGTCTAACAAACTCTGTCGTAAAACTTCCCCAGCGCATGCGTTTAGCAATGGGTAGAGCCGCGATACTTTGACGAATAATGTCAGGGATTAAGTTTTCAGTTGCTTGGCCTTTAACCACTTGCGTAAACGCTAACCACTCGCCTTTATCGGTTTTTAGCCGTTCTAATTGCTCAAAAGTAGTGCCACAACTAGCAGCAAAGCTTGAAGCCGCTTTACTTGGTGTACCGTCTGGTGCAAAAGCCGCTTGAATTGCAGGACCGCGTTTTTCTACCGTTTTATCGGGTTGCGCACTGGCTAAATTCTCAATATAAACCGCTAAGCGTCTGGGTGTAGCAAAAGCCTTACTGGCTGTAAAAGGTACATCTGCGTCTTGCAAGCCTTTTACAATGCCCTCTAATAAATCTGTGCTTAATTTTACTAGGGTTTTTGGTGGTAATTCTTCTGAACCTAATTCAAATAATAAATGATTACTAGTCGTCATGATTATGCTCCTTGCTCAGTCAACATGGGGAAGCCTAAAGACTCTCTACGCGCATAATAAGCTTCTGCTACCGCTCTTGATAATGTACGCACTCTAAGAATATAACGCTGACGCTCTGTTACAGAAATAGCATGGCGAGCATCTAGTAAATTAAAGGTATGCGAGGCTTTTAAAACCATTTCGTAAGCTGGCAAAGGTAAATTAGATTCAATTAACTTTTGGCATTCTTGCTCATAGGTATTAAAACATTGGAACAAGAAATCAACATTAGCGTGCTCAAAGTTAAACGCTGACATCTCTACTTCATTTTGGTGAAATACATCACCATAAGTCACAACGCCCTGCGGACCAATTGTCCAAACCAAATCATAAACGCTGTTAACGCCTTGTAAATACATAGCAATACGCTCTAGACCGTAAGTGATTTCACCACTCACTGGCCGGCACTCTAAGCCACCTACTTGTTGGAAATATGTAAACTGTGTTACTTCCATGCCGTTAAGCCAAACTTCCCAACCTAAGCCCCAAGCACCTAGAGTCGGAGACTCCCAGTTATCTTCAACAAAACGGATATCATGTTCCAATAAATCTAAGCCAAGATGGCGTAAAGAACCTAAATAGAGCTCTTGGATGTTATCTGGTGAAGGTTTTAACAACACCTGAAACTGATAGTAATGTTGTAAGCGATTAGGGTTTTCACCATATCGACCATCAGTAGGTCTGCGTGATGGCTGTACATAAGCCGTATTCCAAGGCTCTGGGCCAATAGCTCTTAAGAAAGTTGCGGGATGAAAAGTACCGGCCCCTACTTCCTGATCCAAAGGTTGTAACAGAATACAACCGTGACTAGACCAATAGTTTTGTAAACTTAAAATAAGTCCCTGGAAAGTTGAGGAATCATTGCTTATATTCGACACAGTATCTTCACGCTAGGCAGTAAAAAGTCACTAATTATAAGCTTAAAATACTTTTTTTAGTAGGCATAGAACACAGTAACCCTACTATATACAAATTTATCTCAATAAAAAACATTTCAACCTTTACAATACGCTCGATTAAACTACTTAGACGAAGCTCGAGTAAATGAATACAAAATACAGCCCTACAATTGCTGGTAAACAACAATTAAAAAAACTCAGAAAAGCCTTAGCGATTTCCCAAGGTATTAAACTCTTGTCTACCCTTCAACAAGAAACTGAAGGAACGGTATCACACGATCAAACTAAAAGAGTCACATACCTTACTGAATTATTCTCACGTATCCATAGAGAAATTTTCCAAGATTGGAAAGACCAAATCACTGTAAACCATCGCCCTGGCACGATGTTAGATCATGATAAAAGAAAAGAATTTAGGGAAGCGATAGAAAGCTTAGTGTTAGAAACTCATCATAATAATGAAACTGCACTATTTGACAACAATGGCTTTGTTATTAGCAACACTAATATTGCCGAAAGACTGGCTATTTTTTATATGAAAATGCGTAGCATTAGACCGTTCTCTTACGGCAATCGCTTAACACTTGATTTCTTTATGACCATGTTAGGCAAGTTACCCGCTATGAAAAGTGTATACGAACAGGGTATTGATTTCCGACGTTTAGAAAATACAGATTCTGCTGCTCTTCATAACCAATACAGTCAATTAAGAGAAATAACCACGGCATTTGAAAATGCGCTCAACCCAAACCTTTGTAAAAGTTTAATTAATCAGGCTAATGGCTATGGTGTATGGCCTGAACATAAGCAATTTGTTCATGGAATCCCCTTTTTATCCCACACTACAGAAGACGGTACACTTTGTTTAGTTGCTGTTAATGGTGGTCTAGTACCCATGAATCGAATTAATGAATATTTATCGTTAGCGGGTAAACATTTAGCCGATTATCCATTGTGCGAAGCAGAAAACATGATAGGTTATTTACCCGGTACAGAATCAATTAGATGTGATGCATCTTATGAAATTGACGGTATACGTATAGATGAAGATGGTGCTGCACCACTCTTTTGTTTGGATATCAATATATTAACTGGCTTGCGCTCTCCTGCACATACAGAAGTCATGCAATTAATCAAACAATGCGAAGGTGAACAAGCCGTCATCTTTGATTTAGTAAACAACGAACGTTTAAAGAGCCGAATGTTATCAGTCGCCGAAGATGATATTAGACTGATGCGCGCAGTTGAAATAGCCTATGATCGACTCAATAAAATCATTACAAAACTTAATGCTGCTAAAGACAAAGTTTTTGAAGGGAAAACACCCGTGCATCATCCAAAGCTCTTTATGTCTATGGGAGGTGCAGGTGTTGGAAAATCAAGCGTTGAAGAAACAGTACATGCACATTGTGATGATAATTTTGTGATTGCTTCCTTAGATGAATTTAGAAAAGAAAGTGATCTATATAAAGTACTCACTGCCGCAAACCATCACAGTGATGACTATGTATATGTAGAACCTTTTGCCAATAAACTTAGAGATTCCGTAGCGGAATATGCCAGAACACATCAATTCAATATTTTGTACGATGGCACTGGAATTCCATATCAGCCCAGATACTCAAATATAATCAGTAAATTTAAAGCCAGTGGCTTTTACACACAAGTCACAGCAGTTGATGCGTTTATCATCAAACCTGATGGTAGAGACGATGAATTAATACGTTCTAATGTGATTTCAAGTGTAAAGTCTCGCTTTGAAAAAACGGGTCGCGCCTTACCATGGGTAGTCACTGTTGATAAGCACATACGAGCTCCTAGATCGTTTCTAAATGCCTTAGAAGACGAGGGATTAGATAAAATCTCCTTATTTGCAAATGATGGTGAGAAAAAACGCCATTATTTAGTTGCAGAAAGTTACGCACTTACCGATACAGAAGTAAAGGAACTACAAAAGCACCAACTACTAGGCAGTTTAACTGATCACCTAAAAGCTTATATTAGGGAACATGTAGATTCACATTTGAAAAGCATCGCTATAGATAGACATACCGATTTAGACGTATTAATAGCGCAAATCCCCCACTTTAATGAAACAAATGTTGGTTACCAAATATATCAACGTAAAAACTACAACCGCGTGTTATTAATTTATTGTGCTAAAAGAATGGTGGATTTTATGGAGAAAAGACAGTTGAACCCAAATGCTTCAGGTGAAGTTGGTTTATTGCATAAACCTGAAGCATTAGCATTTTATGTAGATCCGTTTGCCAAAGATCCATGGTTAACCAAACTACAGTATTAAGTGTATCGATATTACAGTATTAAGTGTATCGATAAGAGGCGATTATAATTAACCACCCCATTTATTAAACTATTGATTTATATTATTTAATGATGACAACCTGCACCATGGATATGCCCATGATCTAATTCTTCTTTTGTTGCCGGTCTAACCTCTATAATTTCAACATCAAATGTTAACGCTTCACCGGCTAATGGATGATTGCCATCAATTGTTACATTATCGCCGTCGATGTTAACCACTGTAACAATGCCACTACCGTAACTGACGTCAGCATGGAATTGCATACCCACTTCAATCTGGTCAATTCCTTCAAACATGTCTTTAGAAATAATTTGCACCATGTCTTCTGCAACCACACCATAAGCGTCTTCTGGATTAATACGAACATTAAACTTATCGCCTACTTTTTTACCTAATAAAGCCGCTTCTAGACCAGAAATGATATTACCGCTACCTTGCAAATATACTAAAGCGTCACCACCGTTTGAACTATCCAACACCTCACCTTGGTCATTGGTTAATGTGTAATGAATTGATACCGCCGTATTTTCAGCAATTTGCATAATGTGCCCTTATGAGAGTATGAAAAATGCAACATGATAACGATTTAAGCAAGATTTGTCTGAAAATTTATTGAAACAACTCAAAAGCCATTCCAACGGGAGTTTGGGTAATTCCTGCTGGAATTTATAACATTCTTACTGTTATTCCCTACATTCCTGCTGTTATTAGCCATACAACAACAGAAATTGTACAAATTCCTGCTGGAGTTTATAACATTCTTGCTGTTGTTCCATACATTCCCGCTGTTATTACCCATACAACAACAGGAATTGTACAAATTTCTGCTGGAGTTAATAACATTCTTACTGTTGTTCCATACATTCCAGTAGTTATTACCCATACAACAACAGTAATTGTACAAATTCCTGTTGGAGTTCATAACATTTCTATAGGAGTTTCATACATTCTTGCTGTTGTTACACTAATACCAGCAAGAATGTATGAAACAACAGCAGGAACTACTAAGCACACAAATTACAATGCAGCTTATTGATTTTTAATTTAACTTACTTTATAAACAGACCACTACCCTTTATGGATAAAAAGTTCAGTAGGTCGGGTTAGCGATAGCGTAACCCGACAATTTTGGCTTATTAAAACTGCATTCACCAAGAAATATCCTGATCCATTTATCGTTCAAAACATAAACCGTAAAAATAAAAAACAACAAGAAATATGGCAGCATCGTGGATGGGAGCATTGTTTGCGAGATAAGCAGGATTTTCAGAAGCATATTGATTATATCCATTACAATCCGGTAAAACATGGGCTTGTAAAACGCGCAAGTGACTGTCAATATTCAAGTCTAATGTCGGGTTACGCTAGCGCTAACCCGACCTACAAACTACAATCTACAAACTGCAATTAAATCAACAGCGACGCTATCTTG
>CAJADF010000075.1 GCA_903938485.1 uncultured Methylococcaceae bacterium | reverse complement strand
TGTCTCTATATTACAGTACAGACTCACGAAACCATTTTAGTATTGCATCATCATTCTAGTCATGATATAAATTACTCGTGCTTTTTTATATTAGCGCACAATAAAAATAATTTAAAACCCCTTTGGAGGATATATTTATGAAAAAAATATTAGCACTTTTAGCTATGGCGTTAATGATTGTTGGTTTATCTGGTTGTATGGATGATCCAGATGGTTCAAAACAAAAAGTTTCTAGCTCTATCTCTCTGTAAGCTACAAATTCTGTAAAATAAAAAACCCAGCCTAGGCTGGGTTTTTTTTGTTTTTGACTCATGACATTACACCAAGAGTCTAGGCATAAACAATCCTAAACTATATGCCCCCACAAATCATATTCATCAGCCTCTTCAAACTCAACATTCACTAAATCACCGACTTTTAAGTGAGTAGCCCCATCAATATAGACTTGGCCATCAATTTCTGGCGCGTCCGCTTTTCGCCTTCCGACAGCACCTTCTTCAACCACCTCATCGATAAGAACAGTTTCAGTTTTACCAATAAAGCTTTGTAAGCGATTTGCGCTAATCTCAGCTTGATGCGCCATAAAACGCGCAAGACGTTCTTGCTTGACGTCTTCGGTGATAGAATCAGCTAAATCATTTGCCGCAGCACCTTTAACGGGTGAATAAGCAAAACAGCCAGCCCTATCCAACTGAGCTTCAGTCATAAAATCTAAAAGCTCTTCAAACTCTGCTTCTGTTTCACCCGGAAAACCTACGATAAAAGTACTGCGTAGTGTTATATCCGGGCAAATATCCCGCCAAGCTTTAATACGTTCTAAATTGTTTTGTGTAGCCGCAGGTCTTTTCATCAATTTTAAAATTCGACTGTTAGCATGCTGAAAAGGGATATCTAAGTATGGCAATATTTTACCAGCAACCATTAACGGAATAACCTCGTCAACGTGAGGATACGGATAAACATAATGCATACGCACCCAAACGCCTAAATCACCTAAAGCCTCAGCTAAATCATAAAAGCGGGTTCTCACTTCACGACCACGCCAATCTCTCGACAAATACTTTAAATCTAAGCCATACGCACTGGTGTCTTGAGAAACCACTAACAACTCTTTTACACTTGCATTCACTAATTTTTCAGCTTCTAGTAAGACCTCATCAACCGGCCTACTTACTAAATCGCCCCGCATAGAAGGAATAATACAGAAGGTACAACGGTGATTACAGCCCTCTGATATTTTAAGATAAGCATAATGATTAGGCGTTAACTTTACACCTTGTGGTGGTAACAAACTGGCAAATGGATCATGACGAGGCGGCAAATGCTCGTGAACTGAAGCGATGACTTGCTCTAAGGCATGCGCACCGGTTACTTTTAATACTTGTGGATGACGAGCTCTAATTTCTTCTTCTCTTGCGCCCAAACAACCTGTAACAATTACCTTACCGTTTTCTGCTATCGCTTCACCGATACTATCGAGCGATTCTTCAACTGCTGCATCAATAAACCCACAAGTATTAACAATAACTAAATCAGCATTTTTATATTTTGACGAAACCTCATAACCTTCGGTACGTAATTGTGTCAATATTCTCTCACTGTCCACTAAAGCTTTAGGACAGCCTAAACTAATAAAACCAACGGTAGGGATTTTTGTCATAGATAATAATAAAGTAAAAATAGTAACCAGAGAGAACTAAATATGGCGAGAAATTAATCTGCTTGGAGTTTTTGTAAAATAAAATCGATATCTAAATGATCAACAACCATATCGGTAAATTTCTTTATTTGCTCTTCACGATAAGTGGCGTAATCATATCCAGTGTATAAGGCATTGATAGCTTTGAAATAATCATTTCTAAACGTATTATCATCAAATACCCCATGCACATGAGTCCCCGTGTATTTACCATTTTCATAGAACAAAGGATGATTATTCATTCGACCGCTATGCACTTCATAACCTTTAATACCCGTATACGAAAATAACTGATAATTACCACTACTTAATATTTTAGGGCTTTGATAGATGACAATATCATCCAGAAAATTCAAACCCTCTTCAACACAAGGCTCATCATGCTCTAAACCATCAGGATCATGCAGCGTTTTAGCAAACATCTGATAACCACCACACACTCCAAAGATAGGATTTTTAAAGTGCTGTAATTCCTGAAATAAACCCTGTTGCTTTAACCACTGCAAATCACAAATAACGGTTTTACTGCCTGGTAATAACACCATATCAAAGTCATTTAAAGACCTGTAATTAGTGATTAATTCAACGCTAATTTGCGGATCTGCCATCAACACATCTAAATCGTTATAATTACTTAATCCTGGATAAGCAATCACAGCAATACGAATATTTACATTATCTAAGCGTTGTTGATAATTATTTAAAGATTGCGCGTCTTCCATATCAATATTCAAAGCTTGATAAGGTAAAACACCTAATATTGGTAGACCAAATCGATCTTTAATGATTTTTTTGCTTTCATCAAACAAGTTTATATCACCACGAAACTTATTAATAACAACCCCTATCAAATTACTCCGCATAACAGGATCCATCAAAGCCATGGTTCCATAAATTGAGGCAAACACCCCACCTCTTTCAATATCGGCTACAAGAATAATTTTAGTATTAAATGTATTTGCAATATATGTATTAGATAAATCCTTATCCAATAAATTTAACTCAACAGGTGATCCAGCCCCTTCAGCAATAACCAATTCATAATCTTGTTCTAAACGCGCAAATGCAGTCTGCACATGCACTTTTAAATCATCAATGTTTTCGTAATACTCATTGATAGATTGTCTTTTGTAAACTAAGCCATTAACAATAACCTGCAAAGAATCATGGCCATGCGACTTAATTAAAATTGGATTGTTAAAATAACTGGGTTCAATACGAGCAGCTTCAGCTTGAAAATATTGCGCTCTTGAGATTTCTCTACCCTCATGAGTGACGGCAGAATTATTGGATACATTTTGGGCTTTGAATGGCGCAACCTTGATATCTTGATCAGAAAAAATCCGACATAACGCCATAACCAAGCTACTTTTTCCCGCATCTGACCCTGTACCAAAAATAGCCAATGGTTTCATATATTCCCTACTCAACACTAAATTGATGTGATACTTAAACAACAAAATTTTTAACTTATAAGCATTCTACCAAAAGAAAGCGCTCATTAAGCATAAATCGATTGAATTTATTATGTTTGTAGACTACAAAAAGAATGACAACAAAATTAGTCGACAAATTTCATCGTCTTGTCATAAGATTGTAATAAGATTAATTTCAAATAATACTGTGTTTACTTGCCAAAAATTGGAACAGTAATCTACTTAAATACCCTATACATCAATGATTGGATTAAAATTCCCTGAACTTAAACAACTCAATCGTATTATTGACAGCTTAAGTGATAAAGCCGAAATAAATATTTTAGACACGGTAAAACATAAGAATCACGAGTTCCCCATCCATTGTATAAGCATAGGCTCAACAGACCCCGACGCACCTGTATTAGCGTTTTTTGGTGGCGTACATGGACTTGAGAAAATTGGCTCAGAAGTCATTCTATCTTACATGGAAAGCATCAGCCAGTTACTAGATTGGGATGAAGAACTACACACAAGACTCACAAAATCACGTTTAATATTTGTACCAATCGTTAACCCTGTCGGCGTATTCTTAGGCACACGATGCAACGGTAATGGGGTTGATTTAATGCGTAACTCACCGGTAGAAGCCGTTGGGCAAACTCAGTTATACAGCGGCCAACAATACAGTAATCGCCTACCTTGGTATAGAGGTGACGTACTTAACATGGAAAAAGAATCCTTAGCGGTTTGCAAACTGGTTAACGAGGAATTATTTAAATCCCCCTTATCAATAGCTCTAGATTTACATTCTGGATTTGGCCTAAAAGACCGTTTATGGTTTCCATACGCCTCACGCCGTGATGCCTTTCCTTATATAGCAGAAACGTTTGCCTTAAAAAAACTTTTTGATCGTTGCTATAAACACCACATATATAAGATTGAGCCTATGTGTTTAGAATATCTAATCAGTGGTGATTTATGGGACTACTTACTAGACAGTTTTGTAGAACAAAAAACCGCAAATAACAAACTCTTTTTGCCCTTAACTTTAGAAATGGGATCATGGCTGTGGTTACGAAAAAACCCGTCACATCTATTCTCAAGACACGGCTTGTTTCATCCTTTACTGCCACACCGTCAACAACGCGTATTTAGAAGACATTTCTTATTATTCGACTTTTTACACCGCAGCTTAATAAATCCAACCCCTTGGGCAAATTTAACACCCGATCAAAAAATCGAATACACACAAAAAGCGACAAATGTCTGGTACAAATAATAACATTGGCAAAAATTGGCTGTTATTAAGAGGCTTAGCAAGAGAGTCCGGACATTGGGGGCACTTTGTTAAACAACTCCAAATCGCCTACCCGCAAGCAAAAATTTCAGTGCTTGACCTGCCCGGCACCGGACAATTTCATAAAGAAAATAGCCCCAGTGACATAAAATCCATTACAGAAATAACCCGACAACATGCAGTAGATCGGGGCCTAATCAATAAACCCATTACAATATTGGCCGTTTCACTGGGCGGGATGGTGGCATGGGAATGGATGTGTACCTATCCAAACGATATCTGTGGCACCACCCTTATTAACACCAGTTTTGCTAATTTAAGCCCTTTTTATCATCGCTTAAACTGGTCATGTTACCCTCAATTTATAGCCTTAATTAGCAAAAAAGATTTACTGGCTAGAGAAACAGCCATCTTACAACTAGTCAGCAATAATCGTGAAAATGATGCACCCATCAGTGCCGAATGGGCCCAAATCCAAACTGAAAGACCCATCAGTATAAATAACAATCTAAGACAAATAAGAGCGGCAGCAAGCTATAAACCCTCGACAACTCGGCCAAATCAAGCCATTTTATTACTTAGCAGTACTGAGGATAGACTAGTATCCTCAAAATGCTCTACCGCTATACATCAACACTACCAATTACCAATACAGCAACACCCATGGGCAGGCCATGATTTAACGCTAGACGACGCACAATGGGTGATACAAAAATTAAAGAAATGGACCACCCACGGCGCTCATAATTAATACTAGAACCTAAGGCCTTTAAATAAAAACTAAATATATTTTGACAAGCGGCACCATAAGTCTATAATACACACAGCTTGAAAATATGATTTACCCTCTGCTTACCGTTTCGAAGTTTCTCCTAGTAGTAGCTCGTCCTTGTTTCTTTAAGTAATTTCAACATTTCTTTGCTCTACCGGCCGTTAAAAGCCTTAATCTTAAATATATACAGGACTACAACATGTCAACAATTACTACTGGTACCGTTAAATGGTTTAACTCTGATAAAGGCTTCGGCTTTATCGAACAAGCATCAGGTCCAGATGTATTCGTACATTTTCAACAAATCAACAATTCAGGTGGTTACAAATCACTTGATGAAGGACAAAAAGTTTCTTTCAGCGTAACTCAAGGCCAAAAAGGCCCACAAGCTGAAAACGTAACTGTTATCTAAACAAAAAATGTTTCAAGCCTTGTTATAAAATTTTATAATAAGGCTTGAACTTATTTGTAAAAGCTATATCTTATAGCTGGCAAACCATAAGGGGGCGACATGGCTTCGACGTGGGTAGCAAAACCTTAAGTGCATGTCGAGGACTGTACACCTCGTAAAACCTACAGAAAAAAAGTATTCGCAAATGACGAAAACTACTCAATGGCTCTAGCTGCTTAAACACAGCACCATTCCTTTGACCATCTGTGCTTATGCGGGTGGAGTTCAGCTTGCTGAACGCTCAGAGGTCATTTACATAAGATCGCACTGAAGTCTGTCCGGTATGGATGTGCTAAAACCTTACGGAATCGTTAATAACACTCTTGGCTCGTCGGGTGGTTGTTAACTAAATTAAAGAACGAGATAAACATGTAGACCTTATGGCAGAGTGCTTGCGGACGGGGGTTCAATTCCCCCCGCCTCCACCAAATTTAGTAGTAACAGTATTAAAAAACACCCTAAGTACTTGTATAACAGGTACTTGGGGTTTTTTATGTCTAACAGTAAC
>CAJADF010000074.1 GCA_903938485.1 uncultured Methylococcaceae bacterium | reverse complement strand
CCAATCCAGTTATTACAACTCGACGTTTGCTCAATGTAAAGTACCGTTAGAAAGGTGTAGAAAGAGGCAACTAAATACGAAAAAAGCCCCAAAAGGCTGTGTTATCGTATTGTGTCAGGATATTTTAATTAGTGGATGAGATTATTCCCATCCACTTAAAGTCAGTCTTACGCGTTTTTTCCCACGTAATCGATAGCTTGCTGAACAGTAGTGATTTTTTCAGCTTCGTCATCAGGAATTTCGCATTCGAATTCTTCTTCGAGAGCCATAACGAGTTCAACTGTATCCAGAGAATCAGCACCAAGATCATCTACGAATGAAGCATCATTAGCGATGTCTTCTTTTACACCTAATTGCTCTGCAACAATTTTTTTAACTCGTTCTTCAATGTTACTCATAATTTTTTTCCTCAAACAATGTAAGCTTATAATTTTTCAAACTTAAATTGGTGTTGTTATTAGTTTTTACTGAAACCTCGTGTCTAGTAAATCTAGACAGCGTGGCAATTATACTTAATATTACGACAAAGTCACCATATTAAGGCATAAACATGCCTCCATTGACATGTAAAGTCTCGCCTGTAATATAACTTGCACCTGGTGACGCAAGAAATGCAACAGCATGAGCAATTTCTTTAGCATCGCCCAATCTATTGAGTGGGATAGACGCTAATAGATTGTTTTTAATATCATCATTAAGTTCCTTAGTCATATCGGTGTCGATAAAACCAGGTGCAACCGTGTTAATAGTGATATTGCGTGAGCCGACTTCTTTAGCCATTGATTTTGCAAATCCAACCATGCCCGCTTTAGCAGCTGCATAATTAGCTTGACCAGCATTTCCTGTAGATCCAACGACTGAAGATATGTTAATAATACGACCGGTTTTGGCTTTCATCATGCCGCGCAGCACTGCCTTACTCATTCTAAAAACAGATGTTAAGTTAGTGTTGATAATATCATCCCACTCTTCATCTTTCATGCGCATTAACAAGTTATCTCTGGTTATGCCTGCATTATTAACCAATACCGCGGGTGCGCCAAATTCATCATTAATTGTTTTGAGTACTTCTTCAATCGATTCGGCATTAGATACATCTAATTTAAAACCTTTACCGCTTTCGCCTAAATAAAGTGAAATAGCCTCTGCACCTGCATCAGATGTTGCTGTGCCAAGGACAAAAAAACCATCTTCGGCTAGTTTTTCAGCAATTGCTTTACCAATGCCTCGACTTGCGCCGGTTACTAAAGCTATTTGTTTAGTCATTGAGTTGCTCCAATAGCGTATTTATTGTTTCTGAATTATAGATAGAGAAATGCTCTGCGTCTTTAACGATACGTTTGTTAAGGCCAATAAGAACTTTTCCAGGGCCACATTCAACAAAACGCGTAACACCTTGTTCATGCAAATAATTAACACTATCAACCCAGCGTACAGGTTTGAAAAGTTGCTCTTTTAAAATGTTACGAATAGCATCAGGGGTGTCGTGCGAAGCAACATCTACATTGTGAACCAGTTTGATAGTAGGCGTTACAATTTTAATATCGTTTAAGTATATATCTAGTTTATCAGCGGCGGATTGCATCAAGGCGCAATGAGAGGGCACGCTCACAGGTAATAAAAGCGCTCGTTTAGCACCTGCTTCTTTTGCGCCAGACATGGCTCTTTCAACAGCTGCTTTATTGCCCGCAATAACGACTTGGCCTGGTGAGTTAAAATTAACGGCTGAAACAATTTCATTTTCAGCTGCTTGCGCGCAAATATCTATGATTTGTTGATCTTCTAGTCCTAAGATAGCAGCCATGGCGCCTACGCCGGGTGGAACCGCTTCTTGCATTAAGCGGCCACGCGCAGCGACTAGTTTTATGCCATCTTCAAAAGATAGAGTGCCTGAGCAAACTAGTGCAGTATATTCACCTAAGCTGTGACCAGCCATCCATGCGGGTTGAATGGTGCTTTGTTTGCGCCAAATCTCCCATACAGCATAGCCAGCAGCTAACATAGCTGGTTGAGTGTTTTGTGTTTGGTTTAATTCTTCATCAGGTCCTTGCGTTACTAAAGACCACAAGTCCAAACTTAAAACATCAGATGCTCTTTCAAATGTGTGTTTTACTTCTGGGAAACTAGCGGTTAAATCTGCAAGCATGCCAATTGACTGGGAGCCTTGTCCAGGAAAGACAAATGTTAAATTATCGAGGTGTGTGCTCATGTTTAGACTGTATTATTTTTATATTAATATTTAATAAGAGCCGAGCCCCAAGTAAAGCCTGCGCCAAAGGCTTCAAGGAGAACGACTTGTCCACGCTTAATTCTGCCATCTCGTACTGCTTCGTTGAAAGCCAATAATACTGATGCAGAAGAAGTGTTACCTTGATTCTCAAGAGTAACCACAACTTGATCCATAGACATTTTTAATTTCTTGGCGGTTGCCATAATGATTCTAATATTGGCTTGGTGGGGTACTAGCCAATCAATTTCTTCTTTAGCCATGTTATTAGCTTCGAGCGTTTCATCAACGATGCGGCCTAGGGTATTAACAGCTACTTTAAAGACTTCATTGCCACGCATATTGATAAAGCCAATTTCCTCATCTTGATCGTCAATCGTTGTTATTTGGGGATTGCGGCAATACAGTAGATCTTCAAATTCACCATCGGCATGAATATGTGTTGATAAAACCCCTGCTTCATCAGAAGCGCCTATCAGTAAAGCGCCGGCGCCATCACCAAATAAAATACAAGTGCCTCGATCAGACCAGTCCACGATGCGTGAGCAAATCTCACTGCCTACAATTAAGGCTTTTTTGGCGGCACCTGATTTAATAAATTGATCAACAATGCTCAGTGCATAAATAGATCCAGAACAAGCGGCTTGAATATCGAAAGCGGCCGCATTTTTGTTGCCTAAACGTTGTTGTAATAAGCACGCCGTACTTGGGTAAACATATTCTGGAGTACCTGTGGCAACAATAATTAAGTCAATGTCATTAGGATCGCAATTGGCTGCCTCTAATGCCTGTCTAGCTGCAATTTCAGCCATACTTGCGGCGGATTCGTGAGGGGCGGCAATGCGTCGGCTTTTAATGCCAGTGCGCTCAAAGATCCAACTATCTGAGGTATCTACCGTTTCTGATATTTGATCATTAGTGCGAATTTCATCAGGCAGATATCCGCCCGTGCCTAGAACTTTTGAATAACGAATCATGCGATGTCTCTAAGAGCTAAGGTTTTTTCAACTTGCTCACTTATTTTTTTTATAACATCTTGTTGTGCTTCAACAATGGCTAATTGGATTGCAGTTTTAAATGCAAGCCTATCTGCTCCGCCGTGACTTTTTATAACCAACCCTTTAAGGCCTAAGAAACTGGCGCCATTATGTAATCGAGGGTCGATTCGTTGCTTAAATGATTTAAGTACAGGATAAGCGACAATGGCCGCTAATTTGGTAAAGATGTTTTTACTAAATGCTTCTTTAAGTGATGTGCCTATCATTTTGGCGGCGCCTTCAATCGATTTAAGCGCAACATTTCCAACAAATCCGTCCGTTACAATCAAATCGACTTTAATGGGGCCAGCATTTAAGGAGTTACCTTCAACATAGCCAACATAATTTAAGTTAGATGCTTCCAATAATCTGGCGGCGGCCTTTACTTGTTCGTTGCCTTTAGTGTCTTCTTCGCCAATATTTAAAAGTCCAACTTTGGGATTCTCAATCCCTTCAACTGCTTTGACTAGTTCATTACCCATGATGGCAAATTGAAATAGATGTTCTGCGTCACAATCAACATTTGCACCTAAATCAAGTACGTGAGTATGGCCGTGTACAGAAGGTAAGGTAGAGATAATAGCGGGGCGATCAATGCCAGGGATCATTTTTAAAACGAACCTTGCAGTAGCCATTAATGCCCCTGTGTTGCCTGCGCTAACGCATGCATCTGCTTGGCCGTCTTTAACTAGATTAATGGCCACTCGCATTGAAGAGTCTTTTTTGTTTTTTAAGGCTTTTGAGGGCGATTCATCCATTTCAACGCGTTGCGAAGCATGTTGAATTGTCAGTCTGTTTTGTACATCAGACAAATCATTGGGCAATAAACTTTTTATAGTCGCTTCATCGCCAACTAAAATTAGTTTTAATTCTGAATTTTGCTTTAAGCAGTCTAGAGAAGCTGGAATGGTGACCTCAGGACCGTTATCCCCACCCATTGCGTCAATTGAAATTGTTAAACTCACGCTGATGAACAACTCCGAAGTTATTTAGGGGGAGCCGAACCCGAGAGGATTCGGCATAGGATCATTCCAGTTAGAAAATTTAAATTTCTTCTGCTGTTGTTACTATTTGACGACCTTTGAAAAAACCGCCTGGAGTAACGTGGTGACGTAAGTGCATTTCACCTGTGATTGGGTCTTGAGATAATGTTTTAGCTGTTAATGCGTCGTGTGAGCGACGTTGACCGCGTCTTGAGCGCGTTACTTTACTTTTTTGTACTGCCATGATGACTCTCCGGTTTTTTAAGTTTGGCTAAAATTGCAAAAGGGTTTTCACGTGAAGGTGTTTCTTCATTCACTATTTGTTCAGTTTTGTTAATTTCCAATGAAAAACAGTTGTGTTCATGCTTAGGATACGCAGGCAAAATAAGGATTATTTCATCTTCGATAACGTTCTTAAGAAGAATTTTGTCTTCTTCGATCATTAGCGGTTCTAATTCTTCTGGCAGTCTATTAGCTTGTTCAATAGATTTTACAATGCCTAGTTTGATGGTTTCCTCGATAGGCCGCTCAATCGCTTCTAAGCATTTTTGACACTCTAGCTGCAGTATTGCTTTAATGCGTCCTTCAATTATAGGCACCTTGCCTTCGCGACTAAAATACAGATCAACAGTAATTGATCCCGAGTCGTCTATAAGCATCTTAGTTAAACGATCTAAGCTGCTTATCGGTATTTGTCCCTTTAGTTCACCACGGGTGTCAGCTAGGTGGGTAGGGTCTATAGTTTCTGGTAGTCTGTTTAACATAACTAACAAATAATATAGAGAAATGCTTAAAGCGTCAAATTATAAATTAAATCCACAGAATATTTTATTAGAACGTCGCATATAAGGTTACTATTTTATTTAATGCATATTAAATGCGCTGAATTAGGCTTTTATCAAATATAAAAAATGTAGATATGACAGACAAAAATCAAACGTTGGGTTTTATTGGTATTGGCTTAATGGGAAAGCCAATGGTTTATCGGTTATTAGACGCGGGATATAAGGCTAATATCTGGAATCGTACTCCTGAAAAGCTTATAGAACTTGAAAATGCGGGCGCAAAGGCTTTTAATTCGATTGAGCAATTGGTTACGGCTTCTGATGTCATTCTTTTATGTTTAAAAGACACGGGTGTGGTTGAAGACGTGGTGCTTAATCATATTTTGGGTCGTGCTAGGGCTGGGCAATTATTGATTGATTTATCGAGTATTGATCCACAAAAGACACGAGATTTAGCGGCAACTCTTTTTGATAAGTGTGGGGTGTCTTGGGTTGATGCACCTGTGTCTGGTGGTGTTTGTGGCGCAGAGCAAGGTGATTTGGCTATTATGGCTGGGGGTGCAGACAAAGATATTGCTATTGCTAGGGTTGTGTTGGCGCCCCTTTATAAGCAATTAACGCATATGGGTGCGGTTGGTAGTGGCCAGATTACTAAGATATGTAATCAAATGATTGTTAGTTGCAATGTGATGGTGATTGCTGAAATGATTGCACTGGCAAAGGCGACCGGTGTGAATGCGGAAAAGATTTCAGAGGCACTTGCGGGCGGATTTGCAGATTCAAAGCCTTTGCAAATCCTGGCTCCAGAAATGGCTTCAGAGACTTTTGAGCCTGTTAAATGGCGGGTGCAGACATTGCTAAAAGATCTTAATATGGCTGTTAATTTGGCCTCTAAACAAGCGAGTTCTATTCCTATGTCTGGTTTAGCTGCTCAGTTAATGCAGTGTCATGCTTCTAAGGGTTATGCCATGCAAGATCCTGCTACATTGATTAAATTATTTGATAAAGATAATGCTTAAGTTCTCAGCAAATATCAGTATGTTATTTACTGAGGTTGAATTAGTGCGGCGCTTTGAGTTGGCTAAGTTGGCTGGTTTTAAAGGTGTGGAAATTCAGTTTCCTTACAGTTTATCAGCAATAAAAATTAAAGAGATTTTGGATGATCAGCAACTAGTATTGCCACTCTTTAATGTTGATGCTGATGACTTGCTTCAAGGGGGTGAAGGATTAGCGTCTGCGCCAGAAAAGAAACAGCAGTTTCGAGCAGCGGTTAATCAGGCTTTAGAATATGCGGAAATTTTAAAACCAGAGGTGATTAATGTATTGCCTGGTCGTTGTTATGATTTAAGTCGAGTGCATGAGTATCTGGAGACTTTTAAAGAAAACTTAGCATTTGCCGAAGCAGCATTTGCATCTTTAGGGTTAAAAACGGTGTTTGAAGCGATAAATACTAAGGATATGCCAGGTTTTATCATTAATAATGGGTCGGGTATGCTGGCTATTTTAGATGAGCTTAAATTGCCCAATTTGTTGATGCAGTATGATATTTATCATCTGACTATGATGGGTGAAAATGTTAATTATTTTATAAGTCGTCATGCGCATCAGATAGGGCATATTCAATTTGCAGATTGTCCGGGCAGGGGGCAGCCTGGTACTGGAAGTGTCGATTTTGCAACGGTATTTTCTACTATAAATAATTCAAATTACTGTGGCTGGGTTGGTGCTGAGTACAAGCCCATTGGTAAAACAAATAATAGTTTAGCTTGGCTTTAAACAGTTTTCTTTGAGTCACTTAAGGGTTGCTTAAGGTTTGTTAAGTTAGAATTAATGCAACATAAGTGAATTCCAAAGAAAGGCTATTTTTATGAATAAACTGACGTCGACAATCTTTTTTATTGCGTGCAGTTATTTAATTACTCCGGTTGAATTAGTTCAGGCATCAACTTCGCACGCAAAGAAGCATCATGCTCATAAAACATCTGTTAATAAGCCCATGACAGCTTCTTGGTACGGCGCAGAGTTTCATGGTAAAAGAACGGCAAATGGCGAAAAATTCAATATGTATGGGATGACAGCGGCTCATAAATCCTTGCCTTTATCATCTTATGTAGAAGTTACAAATTTAAAGAATCACCGTAGTATTGTGGTTCGTATTAATGATCGGGGTCCTTTTCACTCATCAAGGTCTATGGATTTATCTTTAGCAGCTGCTAAAGAATTAGGAATGAATGGGCCTACACCTATTGCAATTAATCCTGTAGCTAGTAATCAAATATCGACACAAGCTAACCGAAATAAATTAAATAAGCGCGGTTAACGATTATTTTTTAGTTAGAATTTATGGCGCTAACTTAAAATTTAATAAATCTGCATGTTGTTACTTTTAGTAAGTTTTTGATATCCTGATTTACCTGTCGTTGGTTAATTCTTCGTTATTTTTAGCTTTAATTTATCTAAAGCAATTTATCATCCTTAGTCATTACATCGAGTTTTGCTTTAGATATCTTTGTCTGCTGTTTTCTGTTTTGGATTGATAGTTATTTAAATTCAGCCCAGAAAAATTTTTAAGGACTTTTTGTGCAAATTTTATAAATTTTATAAATTTTTTGGTTTTTATTTCTATTCGGCTAATGTTTTTTTGATTTTCATAGAGAAGTTGCAAGGGTTTTTAATTTATTTAAATTCAATAGATTAGGGAATTAACTTTGAATTCTCTCAAACAATTATAAGTTTTTTTCTTTATAACTTTGACATTGCCTACTAAGTCATGATAAAAATTACATCATTGCTGGAGAATAATTTGGCAATCAATTCATAAAATATAATTTTTGAATTGCACTCTTGAGGAAGAGAGAATAATAATTATTAATAACTATAGAGGATTTTAAAATGGCTGAAGAACAAGAAAAAGACTACACTTGGGCAATCGTTGGTGTATCTATTGCTGCTATCGTACTTTTAGTTGTTTTGTTGAAAAAAGACGAAACTAAACATTTAGAAAGTGGTGCAGTTGCACAGCTTCAAACTGAAACATTCGGTAAAATTGAAAAAAGAAAAACATCTAATAACAGCTCTGCGGAACAAATCTCAGGCAAATAAGTTATTAGGCCTCCCTCGTCGTTCATGGTGAGGGAGGATTTATACCCTCTCAAATTATCAAATTTTGATATATCTTTTATAAATCTAGATACCACCCCAAAAAATAAGATTTAAAAATTTATTTTTAAATCTATATAGCTAATAATTTAGATTAAAAATTAGTTTATTTGTATGGACTTAGAAATACCTAAATAACAATTATTAAATAATTGCATACAGATATTTTGGGTAAAATATCAATAGATGCAAAACCCAGTATCAGCGATGTAGGGTTTTGCTGGAGTAAATATAATAGACTTTAATTCTTATATTTTAGGGCTTTGAGACTTTTATTAACCAGCCAGTTTTATCTTCACAACCTAAAACAGCTTTCGCTCCAATATCAATTCTTACAAATTCTCCGTTTAAAGTAGCGGGAAGTCTTGAGGTGATTTTATGGAATGTACTTGTACTTTGCACCGTGAACGCTAAAGGTTCTTTTTTTGCGGTAAGTTTAATAGTAGTGGGATCGGCCCAAGCTGATATTTTAATAATGAACTCTGCTTCGGCTGGAGTTTCAATATTACTAGGTGATTTAAACTCACTAAGATTGAAATCAGTAAAGCGGGGTTTTTTACACATTTTTTCTGCTTCTTCTGGGCTATAAGCCGAAGCCGTTCCAATATTTAAAAGGATTGCCGTGCATAAAGTAGATTTTATTATTTTTATTATTTTCATATTAATTCCTCAGTTAATAAGTAGATGTATCCTATTAGAATAACCAACAGTCAAGCTGGGTCACTTTAGTTTTTTTTTGATTTAAATTCAACTAATTCTAATCAAATAGATAACACAGAAAGCATCATAAGCAAGCTTTCTGTATATCTTTCACAAAAAAGCATGATGTCTTGTACAATATCTGCAGTTTAAATTTTGAAGAGAACATGACTTTGAGCGAAAAAAACCAAGAAAGCTTAAATTATAAAAGTGCTGGCGTTGATATTGCAGCCGGAAATGAATTAGTTGAGCGAATTAAACCGATTGCCGCTAGAACTCGAACGGCAGGTGTAATGGCTGGATTAGGTGGTTTTGGCTCGATGTTCGAACTACCGCTAGATCGTTACCAAAATCCAATTTTAGTATCTGGAACGGATGGCGTGGGTACTAAATTGAAGTTAGCGATTGATTTAGATATTCACGATACAGTAGGTATTGATTTGGTTGCCATGTGTGTTAACGATATAATTGTTCAGGGAGCTGAGCCTTTATTTTTCTTAGATTATTTTGCGACCGGTAAGCTTGATGTTGAAACGGCTGCGTCGGTAATAAAAGGTATTGGTCAAGGCTGTGAATTAGCAGGAGCAGCTTTAGTAGGTGGTGAAACTGCAGAAATGCCAGGTATGTATCCTGATGGTGAATATGATTTAGCCGGTTTTTGCGTCGGTATCGTAGAGAAAAGTGAGGTTTTGGATGGCTCTCAGGTTAGCGTAGGAGATAAGCTAATTGGCATTGCTTCATCAGGTCCACATTCAAATGGTTATTCGTTAATTAGAAAAATTATTTCTCACAGTGGTTCAACGCTATCTGATCCATTTGGTAGTAAAACTTTAGGGGAGGCTTTATTAGAGCCAACTCGTATTTATGTTAAATCGTTGTTAACTTTATTAAGTAAAGTACCTGTGCATGCTTTTGCGCATATTACTGGTGGTGGATTAACAGAAAATTTACCACGTGTATTGCCCACTGGTATTCAAGCGAATATTGAGCTTTCTTCTTGGGAGTTGCCTGATATTTTTGTGTGGTTAAAAGAGCAAGGTAACGTATCATTGGCGGATATGTTGATCACGTTTAATTGTGGTATAGGAATGGTCGTTTGCGTCGCACCAGAAGATGAACAAGTAACTCTTGATAGCTTACACTCTTCAGGTGAAATGGCTTTCGTTATTGGTGAATTAATCGCTTCTGAGGGTAAGCCTGAAGTTCATTATTTATAGTCTATTCGATAAGTGAGTTGGCTAATATCTCTATTTCATAGTTAATCTGTATGGAAAATCTTCCAAATAAGCTTTATAAAGTCACTCAAGTATTGGAGTTTGAGAAACGAGCTATAGAAGATTTTGGTATTTCTAGTTATGAATTAATGAGCTTAGCGGGTGAAGAAGTATTTCAAGCTATTAGGTTGAAATGGCCTAATGTTAAATCTATCAGTATATTTTGTGGATCTGGAAATAATGCAGGCGATGGCTATGTAGTTGCTAGACTTGCTAAGGAGGAGAATTTAACTGTAAAAGTTTATAGTTTAATTGATCCTGATTTCTTAACAGGTGATGTCTTAATTGCATGCCAACATTATCAAAATCTACACGGTCTTATCGTTCCTTTTGATGATCAAATCGTTGACAACTCTGATATTGTTGTTGATGCTTTGTTGGGTACCGGTTTAAATCGCCAGGTCAGTGGCTCATATGCACTTGCGATAATTAAGATTAATAACTCAGTATCTCCAGTGGTTTCAATTGATCTCCCTTCCGGTTTAAATGCTGATACGGGCACTGTCATGGGGTGCTCAGTAAAAGCGGATATAACTGTTACTTTTATTGCCTTAAAGCAAGGGCTTTTTACGGGGCAGGCGCCTGAGTATTGTGGAGAGTTAGTTTATAGTTCACTAAAGTTGCCTGATTCGGTTTTTAAGGATGCATTGCCTTCTAGTATTCGTGGTTATAAAAAATTATGGCCGTCTAGAAGTCGCTGTGCTCATAAAGGCACGTATGGCCATGTCTTAATTGTAGGCGGAGATGTTGGTTATTCTGGCTCTGTTAAGTTGGCAGCTGAAGCTGCATTGCGGATTGGTGCTGGTTTGATTTCTATAGCAACTCATCAATCGCACGCTGCTTTTTTGAATATCAATAGGCCAGAGTTGATGTGTCATGGGGTTGCAAATTCTCAAGACTTATCTTTGTTGCTTAATAAAGCAACGGTTGTGGTTATCGGGCCCGGTTTGGGGCAAAATACATGGGCGCAAGAATTATTCAATACTGTTTTAATGACGGATAAACCTCTTGTTATTGATGCAGATGGTTTAAATCTTTTAGCTAAATCACCTTCAAGTAATTCAAATTGGATATTAACACCACATCCAGGTGAGGCTGCTCGATTATTAAATTGCACGTCGGCAGAAATTCAAGATGATAGATTTTCTGCAGTGTTAGCGCTTCAATCTAAATATGAAGGTGTTGTAGTGCTAAAAGGCGCTGGGACTTTAATAGCTTCAGAGCAGGAGTGTATCGTTTCTTCAACAGGAAATCCTGGAATGGCTTCTGGAGGAATGGGAGACGTATTAGCTGGAGTGATAGCAGGATTGATTGCTCAAGGTGAATCCTTAATTGATGCATCTCAACATGGGGTTTATGGGCATGGTTATGCTGCAGATTTAGCTGCAGTTGCTAATGGAGAACGAGGTTTGTTAGCGGGAGATTTGATGATGTATCTTAGGCAGTGGATTAATAATTTTTAAATGCAGATATATTTAAATAATACAGAGCAAACTGAACAATTTGGCGCAGATTTATTTAAGAAATTATCTGGCAAAGTACTTATATTTTTGGAAGGCGATTTAGGTGTTGGTAAAACAACTTTAGTCCGTGGTTTTTTGCGAGCCGCGGGTTATGATGGAGTCGTTAAAAGTCCGACTTATAATTTAGTTGAGGAATATCTCCTTGGAGAAGTGAGTGTTTTTCATTTCGATTTGTATCGATTGACAGACCCTGACGAGTTGGAATGGATGGGAATCAGGGATTATTTTGATCAAGAGGCGATTTGTTTTATTGAGTGGCCTGATAAAGGTCAAGGTTTTTTGCCTAAAGCTGATAAAGTCATCAGTTTAGTTGTTGATGGTAATGGACGAAAATTAACATTTTAATAATATACTTATCCGGATCATTATTTATAGGTTTAAGCATTATATGGTTCGAATATTTTAGTTAACCGGTCGTTTAATCGATTCTAATCATGAGTATTTACGTAAAAATATTATTGCTTTTTGTATTGCAAACAGTAGCTGTATCAATTTGCGCTAGGCAGTTAGAATTGGGTGGCTTAGCATTTTCAACGATTGAAAAGAAAAATCGATTAGTTTTTGATGTGACAGAGCCAATAAAGCATCGTGTTTATGTTATAAATAAGCCACATCGATTAGTAATAGATATTAAAAATGCAAAATTAACTAAACCTATTAATCAGCCTTCTGCAATAAATCCATTGTTTTTCCATGTGACTACTTTGAAAGTGAATGATATTGATTTAAGAGTGTTGATTGATTTGAAGGTCGCAGTTAATTCGAATGAGTTTACTTTAAAATCTCACAATGTCACCAATCATTTGGTAGTTGAGTTAAATTCTAAAAGCGCTACTAAGTCAAAAATTACATCGGAGCTTATTGTTGGTAATGGACAGAATACTAGCTCTGTTAAAGTAATTGAAGATCCCCATTTACCCATTAAAATAAACCAACTGAATCCATTTGTCATTGCAATAGATTCCGGGCATGGAGGTAATGACCCAGGTGCACGTGGCGTCGGAGGTACAGAAGAGAAGAGTGTTACTTTTCAAATTTCCAAAAAACTTGAAACTTTAGTTAATGCTCAAAAGGGAATGCGAGCTGTCATGGTGCGTACCGGCGATTATTATGTAGGGCTGAGAGAGCGAATGAAAATTGCTCGGGCGGCAAATGCAGATTTATTTGTTTCAATTCATGCTGATGCTGTTCAAGATACTCTTATTAAGGGTGCTTCGGTTTATACATTATCGACCAATGGCGCTTCAAGTGAGGCGGCGCGTTGGTTAGCTGATTCGGAAAATGCCTCTGACATGGTAGGTGTTAGTCTCCAGGATAAAGAAGATGATTTAGTCTCTACTTTGTTTGATCTGAAGCAAAAAGATACACGTGAAGAAAGTATATTGGTTGCAAATCATGTTTTAAAAAGTTTTATTAATATTTCCCCTTTACATAAATATACCGTACAAAAGGCAGGGTTTATGGTGTTGAAATCACCTGATATACCTTCAATTTTGGTAGAAACTGCATTTATTTCAAACCCAATAGAGGAGCAGAACTTATTAAGTCAGGGATTTCAAACAAAAATAGCAAAAGCTATATTTAAAGGTTTATTGGCGTATTTTGAAGAAATAAATAGGGGAAATAACCGATTGGCAAGTGTTGATGGAAAATAAATATCTATTATTAGGTTCTTATAGTTGAATTTTACAGTTCACTAGTTATGTTCAAATTCATGCGGTTTTATTGCAGAGTTGGGCTTTGATTGTGGTAGGATTACAGTTACCTTGTTGGTTAAGGTAACAAGAACTAATAATAAAAATAGTTATGAGGAGAACAATAATGAAAATAAAATCAATAGCCGTATCTAGTTTATTTACTCTATGTTTATTAACTGCTTGTGATAAAACGCCAGAAACAGCAGTTTCAACAACGGCGGCACCTGTTAATGAGGTACCAGCAGTAAATGTAGCTCCAGAGTCAACTGTACCTGCAACTGAAGCTGTTCCTGCGCCAGCATCTGAGCCTGTAGTAGCTCCAGCGACAGCTAATTAAAATATTTGTGTAGTGGCGCCCGATTTCATAATCGGGCGTTTCAATCTGTAGGCATACCGGCTTTTCTAATTATCAATTAAACTTACACTTTATATTCTGAATCTGAATCTGAATCTGAATCTGAATTTGTAATATCAGCGCTTCTGATAATTAAGTGTAATCCATTTTTACTTTGAGTCTTAATGTTAAATTTTAAAAATATTGCCTTGCGTCGTGGCGTTAGGGTGCTGTTTTCTAACTCATCTTTTACTATTCACAAAGGTCAAAAAGTTGGATTTACGGGCGCCAATGGCGCTGGAAAATCTAGTTTATTTGCGCTTGTTAAAAATGAAATGCATTTAGATGAAGGTGATTTTTCTATGCCGCCTAATCTTGAGATTGCTCATGTGGCACAAGAAACTCCAGCCGTTGCTTGTTCTGCAATCGATTATGTTATTGATGGTGATAAAGAATTTCGAAATTTACAAGATCAATTAAGACAGGCCGAGTTGGTTGACGATGGTTTAAAACAAGCTGAATATCATGCTGCTTTAGATATTATTGGCGGATATACTACGCAATCTCGTGCTTCACGTTTGATGAGTGGCCTGGGATTTAGTGCTGTGCAAGCACAGAATACGGTTGGTTCTTTTTCAGGTGGTTGGCGTATGCGGCTCAATTTAGCACAAGCTTTAATGTGTCGATCTGATCTGCTTTTATTGGATGAGCCAACTAACCATTTGGATTTAGATGCAGTAATTTGGTTGCAGGACTGGTTATGTAAGTACCCCGGTACATTAATGTTGATATCACATGATAGGGATTTTCTAGATACTATTACTGATCATATTGTGCATATAGAGCAGGGAAAAGCAGAGATTTATACGGGTAATTATTCAGCTTTTGAGCGTATGCGTGCAGAAAAGTTAGCCCAACAGCAATCTGCTTTTTTAAAGCAACAACGTGAAATGGCGCATATTCAAAGTTTTGTCGATCGCTTTAAAGCACAAGCCACTAAAGCGAGACAGGCACAGAGCCGAATTAAGGCATTAGAGCGGATGGAACTCATTGCCATGGCGCATGTTGATTCCCCCTTTGACTTTAGTTTTGCCAAGCCAGATAAAATGCCTAATCCCTTATTGTCATTAGATAAAACTGACATCGGATATGGTTCAACGTGTGTGCTTAAAAATGCTGGTTTATCTATCTCTCCGGGGGATCGTATTGGGTTATTGGGTCCTAATGGGGCGGGAAAGTCGAGTTTAATTAAAGTGTTAGCGGGTGATATGCTGCCTTTATCAGGGAATCGTTATGAGGCGGAAGCTTTAAAAATAGGCTATTTTGCTCAGCATCAATTAGAGCAATTACAGCTTGATGAAACACCTTTATGGCATTTACAAAAACTGGATAAACAAGCCACAGAGAAAGATCTACGAAACTTTTTAGGGGGGTTTGATTTTCAGGGGGATAAAGTATTAGAGCCCGTTAGGCCCTTTTCAGGTGGGGAAAAAGCCCGTCTAGTTTTGGCACTATTGGTCTATCAAAATCCTAATTTACTTTTATTAGATGAGCCAACTAACCATTTAGATTTGGAGATGCGGCATGCTTTAAGTGTCGCCTTGCAAGATTATCAAGGTGCTATCGTTGTCGTTTCACATGATAGACATTTATTGCGCTCTGTGACTGATCACTTATTATTGGTTTCAGGAGGAAAAGTAGAGCCGTTTGACGGAGATTTAGATGACTATCGTCAATGGTTAACAGAACAGAAAAAGTGTGAAGAAAAAATGGTTGCTGATGCAGAACCAGCCCTATCCCGTAAAGATCAACGTAAGTTAGATGCAGAACGTAGACAAAAAAATAAACCCTTATATGATGCTCTAAAAAGAGCCGAGTTAGCTGTAGAGAAATATCATAATGAACAACGTCAATTAGAACAAATGCTCGCTGATCCAGATATTTACACAGATGAAGCTAAAATGCGTTTAAAACAGGCTTTAGATAAAAAAGTAAAAATTGATAAGGCGCTAGAAGATGCAGAGGTTGCATGGATGGAAGCAGAAGAGGCTATAGAAAATGCTAAATAATTCAAAAAATAGCTATGTACGATATTATTATTTTATTGTTTGATATATGTTTATTTCGAAAAGGCCCAGAAGATATGCCTTACTCGAAAGGGCTGCTTAAACTATTATTTTTAGGGTATATCGCTGTGCGTGCTTTAATGTTAAGTATGCATTTTTCAATATTCTCTGTTTTATTACAATTATGCGTAGACGCTTTATTAGTCTTTGGGTTTATTTGGCTAATGTTAGTTTTGTTTCAAAAAAGAGCAAGATTTTGTCAAGTTTCTTCTTCAGTTATTGGTATTGATGCAATCATTAGTTTTTTTGCGCTACCAGGAGTGGCTACGATGGAAGTTCATCAGGGTGGTTTATTGGTTTTACTGGTCACTATATCACTCATAATTTGGCATTGGTTAGTTATGGGAAATATTATTAGCAAGAGTATAGAAAAAAATATTGGTTTTGGGTTGGGTTTAGCTTTTTTATATCTATTTTTTAGTGTTCGGGTAATGGCAATATTGTTCCCTAGTGTCAGTGTTTTTTAGGAGATAGCATGGAAACGTACCAAAATATTTTAGTTGCAGTTGATTTTTATGAACAATCTGATGAAATAACTAATAAAGCATTGGCTTTATCAAAAATGTATAAAGCCAAATTAAATATTATTCATGTCGTGGATAATCTTCCTATGTTGGATTCGGGATATGGTGTTGAATCACCTTTTAATATGGATTTAATTACTGAGTTGATGGATAACGCTAAAAAAAGGATAGCTGTTCTTGCAAAGAAATTACAAATACCTAGCGATCAAGTCTGGTTAGAGATGGGTAGTACAAAATCTGAGATAGTTAGAGTGGCGGAAGAAAATAAAGTTGATTTAATTGTAATGGGTTCTCATGGACGACATGGTTTAGCTCTTTTATTAGGCTCAACAGCAAATGGTGTGTTGCATCATGCCAAGTGTGACGTTTTAGCAGTTCGATTAAAAGCTGAATAAATACATCTTATAAACAATCACCATACTCCATAACTAAGAGACGGCAATCGAAAAGAGTATTTGGATATTGCGTGCTTATGATAAAGCGTAAGATATAATCCAGAAATACATAAATCGTCAATGTTCGAGCACTTACGCTAAACAACTTGTGTCGAGTGTGTTGTGAGCATCGCCATACTGAGTTTGTCCACCAAACCATAGGCAGTAACAACATGCCGTGCACCGTTTTCCAACTAGCGATAGTGTAGGTAACGTTTAATACTCGATAATCAATGTAAAATAAGATGATGTTAACGAGTAAGAAAAAAGGCCAGAATGCTTGCCATAATAAGGCTTTACCTAACCAGGCAGAACGTAATGTCTCATATATGCTCGGGTCAGTTGGTTTGCTCCAATTCTTGGTAACTCCTGGCGTATAAAAGTATACTAAAAAGAATAAAGCGACTAAAAATATACTGGCTTCAATAATTGAAAATAAGTGAGTATAGATAAAAATTATGGGGAATGTGGTAATAAACATGTTAGCAACTCTTAAATTTAATGATTTATCGCCTGAGAATAGTCTACATAATTTTAATAAAACTCGCTACACATCAAGATAATGCTCAATCAATATAAACACATACTTTATATCTATGTGGCATTGCCGTGTGAGGCTAAGCCTTTAGTGGACCACTTTAAATTAAAGAAACAGGTTGCGGTTAATCCATTCGCTGTCTATTTTAATAAATATATTTGCTTAACTGTAACAGGTTTGGGCAAGAGTGCAATGGCAGCTGGTGTGGCCTATACACAAGCATTGTTTGGATCTATTAAGCCGGAGTTTATAATTAATTTAGGTGTTGCGGGGCATCGGGATTTCGACGTGGGTGCTTTGTTTTTAATGACTAAAATTACAGATGCAGACAGTCAGCGTAGTTATTATCCGTCTTTAGTATTTCCTATGCCTTATTTAACGGCCAGTGTTCTAAGCGTTTCTAAGCCAGTAACAGATTATTACGCTAGTACTTTGTTTGATATGGAAGCGTCCGCTTTTTATGAAACAGCAATTCGCTTTACATCACGTGAATTGATTTTTTGTCTCAAAGTCATTTCAGATAATCAAGCATTGACTATTGAAAATATTAAGCCTAAACAGGTGGTTGATTGGGTAGCTAAGCATCTAGAGGTCATAGAATATTTATTAAATTTAGCGCTTAAGCAGAAAGCATTTTCTAAGGAAAGTTGTAATTTAATTTTATTTGAACAGCTTTTAAACCATTATCAGTTTACTTTAAATGAAAGAGATCAATTAAAAAGCCTTATTGATAAGTGGGATGTATTAACAAGTTATCGGTACTTAGAATACGATCAAATAACGTCAACCACTGCAAAATCAATATTACAATGGTTGGACGGCAAGATCAGTGAAGTTGAGTATTATTTATAAATTTGGGCTTTTTACAAAAAGAATAAGCCGTTCTTGGTTACTGCAACAACGCCAATATAAATGATACAGAGTATCGCTCCAGCAAAAGCTAACCATTTATTATGATCTTTTAAGGTTAGAGCCATAATGCCTAGGCCAATATAAATAAAAAGAGCAACTATTTTTGCAATGATCCATCCATAGTCTGATGCAAACCAGTTACCTTGAAAAATTAGCGCAATTCCACTGATTATTAGAATTAAATTAATTATGTGTGGAGCAATTTTAACAACTTTAATTTCAAGTAAAACGGGCTTTATTTCTGAGATGATAACTCGACCGATAAAACTGCCTAGGGAAATTAAAATGAAGCTTAAATGTAAGGTTTTTAGCATGATGTTTTCCAAAGATGACTGAAATATTCAAGTAGCATTATAGCGTTGAGTTTGTTGAAAGCTAAATGTTCTTAGTGGGGTAGCTTAAAATTATCATGCTGTTTGATAGATTTGTAATAAATGTGTGTCATAATAGTAAAAGTTGTTGTAATTAAGCTACGAAAATCAATTTTTTACGACGATTTAATGCGTTTTGTGAAGTTAAATTTAGGAGATTAACATGATTAAGAAATTATTATTAACGATGGTTGCCTTATCAGGAGTTAATGCTATTTCTGTGGCTCAGGCTGATGAATTAGTTGATAAAAGATGGTATGTGGCACCTTTCGGTACATTTGTACAACCTGCCGGTGATCGTGGAACTGATACTGGTTGGGGTGGTGGTATGGGTTTTGGTAAAATGTTGAATGAACACTTTAATTTAGAATTAAAAGGTTTTACTCAAGGTTTAAACAATAGTAATGGCACAGGTCGTTGGGATATGACCGGCGCAACTGCAGATGTTCAATATTTTATTTCTCGTGGTACCTTATCACCATACACTGTTATTGGATTAGGTGGTATAAACACTACTCATAATGCAAGAAGTGCGGCTGGCTTTATTGGTGAGGCCGGTGCAGGTTTAACTTATGAGATTTGTGATAACTTTTTGGTTCGTAGTGATGTACGTTACCGTTATAACAATAACTTTAATAACAATCTTCAATCTGGACCTACAGAGTTTAATGATATGGTTGTTAACCTGGGTTTTGTGGTTCCTTTCGGAGATAAACCAAAGGCTACAGTTGTTGTCGCGCCCGCGCCAGTAGTACCTGCACCTGTTGTTGTCGCTAAAACAGATTGTTCAACACTAGATTCTGATCATGATGGTGTAAATGATTGTAATGATCAATGCCCTGATACCTTATCAGGTGTAAAAGTAAGTATTGCTGGATGTTGGATTGTTGACGTGAAATTTGATAATGATAAAGATGTTATCAAGCCACAATACTTTAAAAATCTTGATAATGTTGCTACACGTATTAAAGAGCATCCAGAATTAGTGATTGAAGTTCAAGGACATACTAGTAAAACAGGTGGTTTAAAACATAATTTAGAGTTATCTGAGCGTCGTGCGGCTGCAGTTAAAAAATATTTAGTTGATGGTTCAAAATCACCTAATTTAACTACAAAAGGTTATGGCTGGACTCATCCTATTGACACTAACGATACCGATGCGGGTCGTGCTAACAATCGTAGAGTACAATTAGAAGTTAATGGTCAGTCACAAAAACCATTAGTAAAATAATTTTGCTGATAAGTTGAGCGACTTTTGTTGTAGTTAAAAACCCGTTTAATAACGGGTTTTTTTTTAGTATTTTTTTTATATTTAGCTTAATTTGAAAGTTTCGTGGCCTTATAAATACTAGAAATATAGTGTTATAGTATGCCCTGATTTGTTTGGATAGAGGCGAGTGCAATGTCTAGCGATACCAATTTAAAACATAAAATAGTAATTGTCGGTGGTGGTGCCGCAGGGCTAGAGTTAGCTACTCGTTTAGGGAAAAAATTAGGGAAGCCCAGGCTCGCTGAGGTTACTTTGATAGATGCTACCTCGACACATATATGGAAGCCTTTACTGCATGAGGTGGCTGCAGGAACATTAGATGAATCAGAGCAAGTTGAATATTTACCCCAAGGCCATCGGAATCATTTCTTTTTTAGATTAGGCAAAATGGAGGGGCTCGATAGAAGTAAAAAAGAAATCGTAGTCAGTCCGACCTTGAGTGATACTGGTGATGAATTAATACCCAGACGAACTTTTAGTTATGACACTTTAGTTATGTCTGTGGGAAGTGTGAGTAATACCTTTGGTATTAAAGGTGTTGCTGAGCATTGTTTGTTTTTAGATACTACCTCACAAGCTTTTAAGTTTCAAAAGCAGTTATTTGAATCGTATTTAAAAAGTTATATTGGTAAAAACCCTGAGACAGTAAAGCCATTGTCTATTGCAATTGTGGGTGCAGGAGCTACGGGTGTAGAGTTAGCCGCTCAATTGCATGAGGTAACTAATGTGTTGGCTGTTTATGGGTTGAATGAAAAGAGTACTGTTAAATTGACTATCATTGAGGCGGCGACTCAGTTATTGCCGGCGTTGCCGATCAAATTGGCGATAGCTACGCAACAACAATTGGCTAGTTTAGGGGTCGTTTTAAAGATGGGGCGTCGGGTTGTTGAAGTCACTAAAGAAGGCATTAGTACCCATGATGGTGAGTTTATTGAAGCTGACTTAAAGGTCTGGGCTGCTGGAATTAAAGCGCCAGATTGGCTCAAAGATTTAGATGGTTTAGAAACCAATCATATTAATCAATTGGTGGTTGATAGTACATTAAAAACCAACGATGATAATATTTTTGCTATGGGTGATTGCGCTGCATGTTTATGGGCTGGTGGTCGAAGCAATAATGTGCCTCCCAGAGCGCAAGCAGCTCATCAGCAAGCCACTGCTGTAGGTAAATCCATTATTAATCGGCTAAAAGATCGTGCTTTAGTCGAGTTTGTTTATTATGATTATGGCTCTCTTGTTTCCTTGGGTAAATATACTACCGTGGGGAATTTGATGGGAAATTTAATGGGTACTGTTAGCATAGGTGGTTTTATTGCTAAAGTAGTTTATATGTCACTTTATAAGATGCATCAGGTGGCTATCCATGGCTATTTTAGAACAGCGATGTTAACTGTATCCAATGCCTTTAGACGTAGTGTTTATAGAAAAATAAAAATGCACTAGAATTTATAATTAAAAGAAGAATGAGATTATGTTTGAAGTAGAGTATGAGTTTGGTGAAGAAGATTTAGTTCATTTCAATGAGCTACAGTTCATGAGAAATGATGATATACAGCATAATATTAAAAAGAATCGTTGGATTGTGCCGGGAGTTATGGCCATAATTGGAGGGTTTTATTATTTTTACTATGGTGATATGAACTCCTCTGGATATATTTTAATTATTGCGGCATTGTGGGCGGTACTATCACCTAAAATAATGTTATTGGACTTACGTCGACAGATTCTTAAAAGTTATACGCCTAAAGAAAAAAGTAATATGTTTGGTTTATATACTTTAAGTATTGATCCAGTAAATCCTAGTTACTTGTTAGAGAAATCACCGAGCGGTAAAAATAAAATGGCTTGGGCTGATTTAGTTAGAGTTGAGTATGGCAAACGCTATGTTTATATCTACATTAATTTGAGTACAGCTTTAGTTATTCCGGTAGATAAAGTAAAGCAAGGTAATTTAGAACAGTTTGCTGAACAAGCCGAGAAGATGATCGAGCGTTATTCATAATTACCGTCTTAACCTTTAACTTCTTATAAAATGATTATTTGTTTTATAAGAAGTTAAAGTTCCAAATAAGCGCCATTTAATTTCAACCATTTGCCGTAATCTTTGTATTGATTGCAAAATTTTGCAACAGTTTGCCAATAAACGGCTGAGTGATTATGATGATGGATGTGGCATAGTTCATGGATAACTAAGTAATCAATAATGGCCTCTGGTGCCATTATAATTTTCCAATTGTATTGAATGCCGGCATTAATGCTACAACTCCCCCATCTTGATTTAAACGTTTTAATAGTCATAGACGTTGGGTTAACGCCTATTAATTGAGCGTAATAAGCTGTTTTTTCTTTTAGTATTATTTCGGCTTGTTTTCGGTACCATTGAATAATTAGTTTTTTAATTGTATTAGGGGTATTTAAATGTTGGTCTTTGACGGTAACAAGCAAAAGATTATTCTCAAGTCTAACGGATGATCGAAATCCTAAGGCAATATTTAAAGGGTAGTGATGACCAAAATATAAAAAACTCTCATTAATAATAAATTGCTTGGGTTGAATAGAGGCTAGTTTTTCTTGTGTGGCAAGTTTGGATTTTATCCATTGCTGTTTTTTAGCAATAATGGATTCAATCGTGCTATGAGTTAAATAATTAGGGACATTAATAAAGACTTTGCCTTTACTGATTTTTATAGATACGGTCTTTCTTTTTGAAGATCGCACTATTTCAGCTGTAAAATTGTCCGCTTGAATAAACGTCATGTTTTTTTAAAAGTTATTGGATTTTTAAAGGTGTTCATTACTCATTGTATAATGCGTTTATTATCAACGCAGTTTTTTACTATAAAATCGTTAAAAAAGGAAATTAATAGTGGCAATTAGAGCGTTTAAAAATAAGAACCCAATTTTTGGGCAATTAGATTATATCGATCAAAGTGCTGTGCTGATAGGTAATATTATCTTGGGTGATAATGTTTCTGTATGGCCTACTGTAGTGATTAGAGGTGATGTTGAGGCGGTAAAAATAGGTGATGATACAAATATACAAGATGGCGCGGTTTTGCATGTATCACATGCAGGCAGATTCTCAGAAAAGGGTTATCCGCTTACTATTGGTAAAGGCGTCACCATTGGGCATAAAGCGGTCGTGCATGGTTGTACAGTGGGCGATTATTGTTTAGTTGGCATAGGAGCCATTATTATGGATGGAGCAATATTAGAAGATTATGTGATGTTGGGAGCTGGGGCTTTAGTGTCTCCGGGTAAGCGTTTAGAAAGTGGTTATTTATATGTTGGCGCCCCCGCTAAACAAGTTCGGGAGCTTAATGCTACAGAAAAAGAGTTTTTAATATATTCAGCTGAGCACTATGTTCATTTAAAAAATGAATATTTAAAATCTAGTAGTTACGATTAGAAGAGTTTTATGTATTAAAGATGAGGATTACTTTTTACAATTGTGTAAAGATGTTTCAATGTATAGTAATCAATTATATTAGTTGAACTTGATAAGTCAGCTTAACCCCGTTCAGTATTTAATAGTGCAATAACTTCTTGGGTATTTGGACGAACACCACGCCAAATAAAAAAAGCTTCGGCCGCTTGTTCTACCAACATTCCTAAGCCATCTAAATTTTTTAATGCTCGGTTTTTTTGTCCCCATCTTACAAATGTGGTGGGTTCGTTACCATAGGCTAGGTCATAACAAACACCGTTCTTATACAGAAGATGTTCTGGTAGGGGGGGGGTGTCATTGCTTAAGCTGGATGATGTGGCATTAATAATAAGATTAAATTGTTGATTAGTTAGGTCATTAAAGCCACAGCCTTTAATAGTCCCTTTAAGAGTAAATTCATTAGCTAGATGAATGGCCTTATCAACTGTGCGATTTGCAATCACTAGCGATGCTACGTTTTGTTCAAGAATTGGTAATATAATGCCTCGACTGGCGCCACCTGCACCTAAAATAAGCACATTGGCATTGGCTAAATTAACCTCATGATTTTTCATTAGGTCGGTTAAGAGCCCAACACCATCGGTATTATCACCTAATATTGAGCCATCACTTTGAAGAGTTAGGGTATTAACGGCTTTACTCAGTTCAGCACGTTCGGTTTTTATGTCTGCATAGCCCCAAGCGAGTTCTTTAAGAGGTAGTGTGCAATTTAAACCCTTACCTCCTTGCTTAAAGAAGTTTGATGTTGAATAATTGAATTGCTCAGCACTCACTTCTTGAGCATCATAAATAATAGCTTGTTGAGTTTGTTTAGCAAATAATTTATGAATGCGAGGTGATTTGCTATGTTTGATGGGGCTGCCAAATACCGCGTAATGATCTATTAAGCTCATTTCTGTAACCACTCAGCAACTGATTTGGCGTAATAAGTTAAGATGCCATTACTGCCAGCCCTTTTAAAGGCCAGTAATGATTCTAGGACAACTTGTTTTTCATCTAACCAGCCATTAAGAGTAGCCGCTTTAAGCATGGCATATTCACCGCTCACTTGATAGGCAAATGTTGGCACCCCAAATTGGTCTTTAACTCGACGAATAATATCTAAATAAGGCATGCCAGGTTTTACCATAACCATATCAGCACCTTCTTGAAGGTCTAACTGAATTTCTCTTAAGGCTTCATCAGAGTTTGCTGGGTCCATTTGGTAACTGTATTTATTACTTTTGCCCAGATTGCCAGCGGATCCAACTGCATCTCTAAAGGGGCCATAAAAACTTGAGGCATATTTGGCAGAGTAGGCAAGTATTAAGGTGTTGGTATAATTAGCAGATTCTAGAGCTGTTCTTATGGCCCCAATGCGACCATCCATCATATCGGATGGGGCAACGACATCTGCACCTGCTTCTGCATGCGATACAGCTTGTTTAACCAAAACTTCAATCGTTTCGTCATTTAATACATAGCCATCTTGATTAATTAAACCGTCTTGACCATGTGAGGTAAAAGGGTCTAAGGCAACATCGGTAATAATACCTAAATTTGGTAATGCTTGTTTTAAAGCCCGAACACTGCGTTGAATTAAGCCATCTGAGTTATAAGCTTCGGCAGCATTGAGTGATTTTTTATCATTAGCTATGACGGGGAAAAGTGCGATAGCGGGAATTCCTAGTCGATAAGCCTCAGTGGCTTGTTCAAGTAATAGATCTAAAGAAAATCGATAAACCTCAGGCATTGAGCTAATATCTTCTTTTTGTTGAGTGCCCTCAGTGACAAACATAGGATAAATTAAGTCATTTACAGAAAGGCTATTTTCACGCATCAAGCGTCTTGAAAAATCGTTATATCGCATTCTTCTCATGCGTGTGAGAGGAAAATTGATGTTATCATATGGCATCTTATCTATACTCATTAGTTTAGAGAATCAGTGTCTAGGCTTTGATTATTGATTTATTGTATCAAGTATTGCTGAAAGGGATATTTGTAATATTTGGTCGGCAACTATTAGTTTAATTTTAGAGGATTTCATGAACGTTAGACGCAACACATTATGGTTTTTTTTCCCTTTACTAATGGTTTTAATTTCGGTAAGTCAGGTTAAGGCGGCAGATTTGTTACCTCCTCAACAAGCCATAGAAAATGCTTCTACAAAACTGCAACACAAAATGCAGGATAAAACTTTTATTAAAAACTTTTCTAAAGTTAATCAGTTTGTTAATGAGGCAATTTTGCCGAGTACAGATTTTGAGAAGATATCTTCTTTAGTCTTAGGTAAACTTTGGAAATCTGCAACACCTCAAGAGCGTGAGCGCTTTAAACAAGAGTTTCAAACATTATTAGTTAGAACTTATTCTAGAGCTTTTGTAGAATTTAAAGATTGGTCTATTCGTTATTTGCCAATAGAAATGGAAGTTGATGCAACAAAAGTTATCGTTAAAACAGAAGTATTACAGCCAGGCGTTAAACCAGTTGCCGTAGATTATCGTATGTTATTGACAGATGGTGCCTGGAAAGCTTATGACATCATGATAGAAGGTGTGAGTTTGGTTACTAATTATCGTACAACTTTTACGAGTGAAGTAGAAGCAAAAGGTTCTTTAAATGCTGTAATTGACAGCTTAGCTAAAAAGAACACCGAAGCGTTAGCTGCAAAAAATTCTTAATTATTGGTTCATTTATCAATCGTTTGTTTTAGATGATTGAATATACCCCGCTATACAATGCCTTACTTGATGCTAAGGCGGATGCTTGGGTAGAAGTTTTACCCAAGCAATTAGCAGTAGCATTGGATCATACCAAACACGGAACTTTGTCAGAATGGCAAGGAATAATCGATAGCATTCCTTTTTATATTACATCTCAGCGATTATTAGAGAGCTCTGCTGTAAAGATAGGTTTAGCAGATGAGTTGTCTGAAATTGAATTTAATCAATTAGAAAATAAACTTAAAGCTCTTCACCCTTGGCGTAAAGGACCTTATGATTTATTTGGAATAGTTATTGATACTGAATGGCGTTCAGATTGGAAGTGGGATAGGTTAAAAGCACATATATCACCTTTAGAACATCGTTTAGTGTTAGATGTTGGTTGTGGTAATGGTTATCATTGTTGGCGTATGTTGGGCGCTGGAGCAAAGATGGTCGTGGGGATTGACCCTATGCTGCTTAATTTCATGCAGTTTAATCTGATTAGAAAATTGCATGGTGAGGCGCCTATTTATGTGTTGCCTTTAGGTGTTGAGGCAATGCCGTATGGCTTAAAAGCATTTGATACTGTTTTTTCGATGGGTGTTCTTTATCATCGTCGATCACCGATAGATCATTTGTATGAGTTAAGAGATAGTTTACGCTCCGGTGGCGAGTTGGTTTTGGAAACTTTAGTCATTGATGGAGGGTTGGGTGAAGTGTTGTTGCCTGAGGATCGCTACGCTATGATGCGTAATGTTTGGTTTTTACCGACTTGTGATACACTAGTGTGTTGGTTGGCTCGGTGCGGATTTAAAAATATTCGCGTGGTCGATGTCACCATAACAACTCTAGAAGAGCAACGTAGAACCGATTGGATGCAATTTCAGTCGCTCAAAGATTTTCTCAATCCAAACAATCATAACTTAACTTGTGAGGGTTTACCAGCGCCTAAACGAGCTATTATTATTGCCAATTCCCCTTAGTTTTGATTTGTGTCGATTATGGCTTATGTTGCCACATTATTAAAATATTTAAGGTATATTATTCAATGTATTAGTGTTTTTTTGCTAATATTTGCTTATTAATAGTGAAAATAAAATTGAAATTTCAGGATATTTTACTAGACTCTATATTGAGCGTCTGCTCAAAGTTAATAAAAATTCTTTTGTTAGCTTCTTATCTTTCTAGGAAAAATCATGAAAAATTTAATACTATTGTTATTGTTTTTATTTTCCACAAACCTGCTTGCTACCCCTGTTAATATTAATTCTGCTGATGCAAAGGCGATTGCTGATGCGTTAAATGGTATTGGTATTAAAAAGGCGGAGGCTATTGTTAAATATCGTACAGAAAATGGAGCATTTGTTGCGGTAGAGGATTTGACCAAAGTTAAAGGTATCGGCCAAAAAACTTTAGAAAAGAATAAGAAAGATATTTTGTTGTCGGATACACCCTCTGCGCAACCTGCTTCAGTAGTAGAACCTAATCCAGTTGTTGAACCGGCTAAGGTCAATAAGTCAAAATAGAGTGCTTGTATTCTTAGTCAAGCACAATCCTGATTGAGAAATAAGCTCTATTAAATAGAATGAGTTTATTTGTAGGGGGGAATATTAAGACAATAATCTTCTCTACAGGTATTCTTTATAAATGCCCTGATTATTCTTCTGCAATTCTCGGCGAGTCTAAGTCTATTTCATCAAGTCCCATCGCGTGACGAGTCAGTATATGTTTTATGCTAGGTATATGGTCTAGCAATGTTAGGCCAATATTTCTGATAAGTGCCATTGCCAGCCATTCATTAGAAAATATTTTTACTACCGCATCAGTAAAGCCTATGGTTCTGTCATGATCTTTATTTCTTGAGTTAGCATAAGCATTCAGAAAATCTTTAGCGCCAATATCAGTATTGTTTACTGCTTGTGCAATTAATTTGTCAGCTAAATTTACCACGTCTCTTAAACCTAAATTAAAGCCCTGACCTGCCACGGGGTGTAATTGATGTACGGCATTGCCAATAATAACGGCTCTATCGGCTAACATTTTTTCTGCACGGATTAATGAGAGAGGAAAAGCCCTTCTAGGCGCAGCTAAACTCAATTGACCAAGCTTGTAGCCAAAACAGTTTTGTAATTCAGTTAAAAAGTCTGCTTCATTTTCTAGCATTAAGTTTTCGGCATCCTCTGTCGTTCTGGTCCAAATCACGGCACTTTGGTTCTTAGTGAGAGGTAATAGGGCGAGAGGGCCAGAAGAGGTAAAGCGTTCAAATGCAGTATTATTATGTGGTAAAGATAAATTAACTGTAGTGACTATTGCTGTTTGACCATAGTTTACGGATTGTTGAGTAATATCCAGCAGTTGTCTAACCGATGAGTAGCCGCCATCAGCTCCTACTAATAATTTAGCGGACAGGTTTAAGTTCTCATTACTTCGTTTTAGGCTGACATGGATTTGTTTATCTCCAGACATTAAACCAACAACGCGCGCTGGTGAAATAACCTCTATGCAGGTGGCATCAACTAGATGACTGATATGGCTTTCGAGTTCACGAGCAGTAATGACATAACCTAACGCTTCTACGTTTTCTTTTTCTGCGGCTAAACGGGTTTTTCCGAAATGCCCTCGATCAGAAATATGAATATGCTTAATAGCAGTGGCTGCATCACGAATACCCTGCCAAGCATCTAATGTCTCAAGCATTAGGATAGTTCCTGCTGCTAGCGCTAATGCTCTATCACCAGAAGGTGCTGATTGTAATTGTTGGCGGGTATTTGCTTCAATTATGGCTATTTTTAAGCCGCTTTTAGCTAATTTTAAGGCCAGGCAATTGCCAGCTAAACCACCACCCACAATTAGTAAGTCATAATCTTGTTGCATTATAGTCCTTGCATTAATGCTTCAATGTCTTGAATGGATTTAGGCACATCAGCAGTTAAAACTTCATGACCAGTGACGGTAACTAAAACATCATCTTCAATGCGAATGCCTATGCCACGCCATTGTGCATCAACGGTTTTACAATTAGCAGGAATATATAAACCTGGTTCTACGGTTAATACCATTCCAGGTTCCAATACTCGCCATGCTTGGTTAATTTTATAGTCTCCAACATCATGAACATCCATACCCAGCCAATGTCCAATTCGATGCATATAAAATTGTTTATATTTTTCATCTTTAATGAGTTTATTAATTTTGCCTTTTAATAAACCTAATTCCACCAAGCCTTTGGTTAATACTTCTACAGAAGCATCATGAGCTTGATTCCAAAAAAGACCAGGTTTAATCTGCTCTAATGCGGCAAATTGTGCATCTAAAACTAATTGATACAATAGTTTTTGTGGTTCAGAAAATCTCCCAGACACGGGGAATGTGCGGGTAATATCCGCAGCATAATGATCACACTCCGCCCCAGCATCAATGAGTAATAATTCTCCGCTTTTTAACTTATCGGTGTTTTCAGTGTAATGAAGCGTGCAAGCATTTTTACCGCCAGCAACAATAGAGGGGTAGGCAACGTGTCGTAAACCATTCTGATTAAAATGATAAATGAGCTCGGCTTCAATTTGATACTCATAAATTCCGGGTTTGCAGGCTTGCATGGCTTTAATATGACCGGCTGCAGAGATTTCCGCCGCTGAACGCATTAATTTGAGTTCATTAGGGCTTTTGAATAACCGCATTTCATGCACGATAAGTTCTAAAGATACTAGTTCACTGGGAGCTACGATACCCGATCTTGATTGGCTACGAATATGGTTTATCCATTCAAGCAAATTAGTATCAAGCTCTAAATTGCGACCCATAGGGTAATAAACTTTGGTTTTATTTTCTAAAAGGCCCGGTAAAATGTCGTCTAGATCATCAATAGGAAAAGCATCGTCTGCATCATAGTGTTTAGTTGCTCCTTCTAAGCCAGAATGAGCTCCTTCCCATAGTGCTTTGGTCTCATCAAACTCGCGGCAAAATAAAATATATTCGCCTTGTTCGCGGCCAGGAATAAAGACAGCTAAGGCATCGGGTTCATTAAAGCCGGTTAAATAAAAAAAATCACTGTCTTGTCTAAAGGGATAATCTACATCTCTATTCCGAGTTCTTATAGAGGCGCTGCTGATTAAAGCAATATTGCCGACCCCTACATGATTTATAAGTTGTTTGCGGCGTTTTTTAAATTCACTTTGCTTCATATAATTATCTTTAGGCAATAAATTCGTTGTTGTTTTGCATCATTTCTGCTTTTAATAAAAACACAGCGGATCTTAAATATTCAGTTAGTTCTACAAAAGCAGCCTCATCTTCTTCACCTTCAACATTGGAATCCAATTTAGTAAACTCGCTGATATCTTTTAGAATTTCTAAAATATCTTCTGAATAAGGCGTACTTGATGACGCGGCACCCATGCTATATAGAAATCCTCGGCACCAATTTTTTAAGGCTTCTGTTTGGTCACTTAGGTGATAATCATCATCGGGTAAAAATAGATCATACTCATAGTCGTCGCTGTTTAATAGCTTTTGGGTTTCCTCAAATAAGCGTACTAATGTGGTATCGTTGCTGTTATTTGATGATTTAGTGCTGTTTGCTTTAACTTCATTAAGCCATGATGAGCTGTCTGTATGTTCGTTAATACACAACATCGCTGTTGCCATGCCATGGACTTCTGCTGCAGATAGTTCTGGATCAATTTCTAAAATTATTGCGTTACACGCGTTATAAGCCATAATAAATGTACTATCACTAAAATAAAAATGACGCTTATGCTACCATTGATCATAAAATTGGTTAATGTTTGTTCGTTTTTTATGACACAAACAAATGATTTAATTTATTAACAGTTTATCATCACTTATAAAAAATACCTGATTACTTGCAACAATTGTAGTGGCTACTATGACTGAAATTTATTTGCCTATAGAAATTGAAGACTTTGAATATAATCTAGATAAGTTCATAGAGCGCTATCTGGATTTAAAAAATGAAAATACGGCTTTAAAACTCAAACAAGAAATGCTGGTGCGAGATAATCAGCATTTAATCGAAAAAGTTGAAGAAGCAAAACAGCGTTTAGAGACGATGATTAGCAGATTAAAAGCAATGGAGAATGGTTAATGACTAAAAAAGTACAGCCCGTTACCCTAATTATAATGGGTAAAGAATATAAAATTGCTTGTGATGAAGATGAACAAGATGAGTTGATACATTCAGCTCAACAATTAGATATTCAGATGCGTAAAATGCGTGATTCAGGAAAAATAGCTGCACCCGATAGAATCGCAGTGATGGCGGCATTAAATTTAGCCCATGAACTGCAAATGGTAAAAACTCAAAATGATTTACTGAACAATCAATTAAGCGAATGTTTAGTTAAATTGAATCAAAAAATAGAAAACGTTTTAGAAAATTAATAAACACGGCTAGAATACTTGGTTGTATCTCCTGCGACGTTTGATAGTGTGCTGGGTGTTTCCTGAACCTGCTTTTACCCAGGGGGTGAACTCCGTTATTGGTGTGCATGCCTGTTTAATACGGGAAGCCTTATTTATCGGTTACGCTCCCACTTGAACCGTTGGTTCAAGGACGAAAGCACATGTCGGCGTGCGCGGGGATACGCTTCAATTTTAAGCTTTTCATCTAGCTGTTTCGAGCAATTAAATGACCTATTCAACTCTTTTATCTTCTTTATCTGGCGGCGCTCTAATTGGGCTAGCTGCGGCTATATTGCAGTATTTTAATTATCAAATTGCTGGTATTTCTGGTGTTGTGGCAGGGCTTCTTAAACCTTGGCAAGTTGACAGTGCTTGGCGCTTAGCTTTTTTAATCGGTTTAATGATAAGTGCGTTATTGTGGGTTTTAATGGGAGGCAACATTCCGATAGAGCTTAATAATACTTATGGCGTATTAGCATTATCGGGTTTATTAGTTGGTTATGGTACGCGTTTAGGTAATGGCTGTACCAGTGGGCATGGTATTTGTGGTTTAGCCAGATTGTCTCCACGCTCACTGGTGGCTACGGCTTGTTTTATGCTTACAGCTGGGTTAACTGTTTATGGTGTGCAACATGTCTTATAAGCAATCCGTAGCATTTTTAATTTTTAGTGCTTTTTTAAGCGGTTTAGTCTTTGGCTTGGGTTTAATTGTGGCTCAAATGACTAATCCAGCAAAAGTATTAGGATTTTTAGATGTGGCAGGTGCATGGGATCCATCACTTGCATTTGTCATGATGGGAGCTTTGATTACTTTAGCTGTATTACAGTTTTTTATTAAAGGTAGTTGCAAACATAATTCAGGTAAAGTGGTGCAGCATAGGTCGATACATTCTAAAATTGACTATAAATTAATCATAGGTTCTTCTATATTTGGAATAGGGTGGGGGCTTTCAGGTCTATGCCCTGGGCCCGCCTTAGTGGGTGTAACATCCGGTTTAACTGGGATATTGGTATTTGTAATTGCTATGTTCGCTGGGTTTATAGGTTTTAATCTTATTCATCAACAAGATAAACTTTAATTGGCGGGTTTTTTTTGATGAATATCGAGTTTAAGGGTGGGTTTTATTAGTCAATATTTAATCGTTATGTCATTATTAACTGAGATAATATGCAAATACAAATGCCTTTTTTAAATCAATCACACATCTTGGCGTAGAGGGTTATAAGTATTTAATTAATCCCTAATAGCTTAACCATTTTCACATGCCATTTTACAAATTCATCATTCTATTCGCGTTATTAAGTATTTCAAGTTTGATCACTGCGCAAACAAATGACTCTCAAACACTTGAGGTTAGTGATGACGATTTTACATTGATGAATGCTTTAGCCTCCCGTGATTTGCATAATATTACAGATGAGCGTTGGAATATTTATTCTCAAGCTACCTACATCAGTAGTGTTAAAGATGCTTTTCCAGCTGCTTATACTAATCTGAATGGCACGCCTAATTCTTTGATACCCAATACCGAACGTAGTTTTACAGCAACTGCTACATTTTATCTAGGTCTTAAAGCTTGGCAGGGTGGTGAGTTTTATGTGGCGCCCGAAATGATATCTGAGTTACCGCTGTCGGGTTTAAAAGGTGTTGGTGGGGCGATATATAATTTTGAGTTACAAAAAAACGGTACTGAAAGCGCAACTTGGTATTTACCAAGAGCTTTATATCGTCAGACTATTACTTTTGTAGGTGATTCTGTTCAGCTTCAATCAGGGGCTATGCAGTTAGGTGGAGCTACTTCAAGTCGTCGCTTTGTATTCACCGGTGGTAATTTTAGTATTTTGGACATTTTTGATAAAAATACTTATGCGGCGAATCTTCGCCAACAGTTTTTTAATATGGCTTTTATGACAAACGCGGCCTATGATTTTGCTGCCGATGCCAGAGGTTACACTACAGGTTTTGCTACTGAGTTATATTATGATAATTGGGCGTTTAGGTTTGCGCGTATTGCAGGTCCAATGAATCCTAATGACTTGCCGGTTAATTTTGATCTGTTAAATTTTTATGGTGATCAAGTAGAGTTAGAACATCAACACGAACTATTTGGCCAACCTGGCGCTGTACGAATATTAGCTTATAGAAATCGTGAGAATATGGGTAGTTGGTCAGATGCTATGGCGGCGTTTAATGCAGATCCGGCTAAAAATGCTACCACTTGTTCTGGGTTCTCTTATGAATCCCCTAATGCCACTGCTCCGGATTTATGTTGGGCAAGAAAACCAAATATTAAGATGGGTATCGGTATTAATATAGAACAAAAAGTCACAGAAGATTTAGGATTGTTCTTTAGGGGCATGGTTTCAGATGGTAAAACAGAAGTGTATTCTTATACCTCATCTGATCAGTCTATTTCTTTAGGTGCGGCGCTAAAAGGGTTACGGTGGGGTAGATCTAAAGACTCTTTTGGGGTTGGGTATGCTGCGAGTTGGATTTCTAAAGAACATGCCGCTTATTTAGATATGGGCGGCGTAGATGGTTTTATTGGCGATGGTAAGATCAACTACCATCCTGAGCAAGTGGTGGATATTTATTATCAATGCCATGTGTTTCAATCCACATGGTTGTCCTTAGATTACCAACATTTAGCTAATCCAGCTTATAACTCCGACCGTGGTCCGGTCAATATTTATGGTGGCCGAGTTCACTTTGAATTTTAAATTCATAAAAGAGATATACAACTCTAAAAATATAATTTTTTAAAAAAATTTAATTAATTTAATCTGCGCTGACAAGATAAATTTATTAACTTACTATTTTTCTTGCCCCACGTTTGACAAAAAATAACGTGTAGAGTATTTTAAACTTAACCATGCAAGCTGACTGGACAACCGGAAGCTAGCGAGTCCATCAGGGCCGCTGGCTTTTTTTTGGCCAAAATTTCGCCACCGATCAACTTAGCACAACCCACAGGTAATTTATTATGGCAAATTGGTACACAGATAATTCACTCTCTCTAGGTAACACACCTTTAGTTCGTCTTAATCGCATTACGGACGGTGCAGTTGCTACTGTATTAGCTAAAATCGAAGGTCGTAATCCAGCGTATTCGGTTAAATGCCGTATTGGTGCAGCCTTGATTTGGGATGCTGAAAAACGCGGTTTGCTTGGGCCGAGTAAAGAATTAGTTGAACCAACGAGTGGAAATACCGGGATTGCTTTAGCGTTTGTTGCGGCCGCAAAAGGTATACCTCTAACCTTAACTATGCCGGAGACCATGAGTCTTGAGCGCCGCAAATTGTTGATTGCTTATGGTGCAAAATTGGTTTTAACCGAAGGCGCAAAAGGCATGAGTGGGGCTATCGCAAAAGCTGAAGAAATTGCTGCATCGGATCTAGACCGTTACGTGTTACTACAGCAGTTTAAAAATCCTGCGAATCCGGCCATTCATGAAGCAACGACAGGACCTGAGATCTGGGATGATACGGATGGTGAAATTGATATCTTAGTCTCTGGTGTAGGTACAGGGGGCACCATTACGGGTGTATCAAGATATATTAAAGAAACAAGGGGTAAGGCCATTACTTCTGTTGCTGTTGAGCCATCAGCTAGTCCAGTTATTAGCCAGTATCGTGCGGGACAGCCTTTACAGCCAGGCCCACATAAAATTCAAGGTATTGGTGCGGGCTTTATTCCAGAGAATCTTGATCTGTCTGTGATCGATGAAGTGCAACAAGTCACTAATGAAGACGCCATTGAATATGCACGTAGACTCGCCCAAGAAGAAGGTATTTTGGCCGGAATATCATGCGGTGCAGCCGTTGCTGTAGCTAGTCGCATCGCTAAACGTCCAGAAAACGCCGGTAAAACCATTGTCGTTATATTGCCAGACTCTGGAGAGCGTTATTTAAGCTCTGCCCTTTTCGAAGGTATTTTTGACGCGAGTGGTTTTGCAGCATGAGCGAATATCACCCACAAAATGGCAGCTATAACTGGGGTATTGATGGTATCGTAGCGGAACTACGTGACTTACGTTTGCATTCGCTTGAAGCACGAAGCTTACTCAATAGACCCCCCAAATTACCGTCAAGAAAAGAACTCCAACTCATATTAGAAGGCTTAGGCGGTGTTTTATTTCCCAATAGACTGGGTTTGCCTGACTTGAATGACGAAGGTATTGATTATTTCGTAGGACACACCTTAGAAAATTTACTGCGTAAACTTTACAAGCAAATCAACCGAGAACTGCAGTTTGTATCAGGGCTGCAAGGCGTTGATGATCAAGACCATGAACAAGCCATTCATATCGCAAGACAATTTGCGGCGCAGCTACCGCTGATAAGAAAACTACTGGATACCGATATCCAAGCGGCGTTTGAAGGCGATCCCGCAGCACGGAGTTCTGATGAAGTCTTAGTGTGCTATCCAGGCATCACCGCCATTATTCACCACCGCTTAGCGCATGTACTTTATGAATTAGGTGCACCTTTAGTGGCGCGTATTATTTCTGAAATTGCCCATTCAGCCACCGGTATTGATATTCATCCAGGCGCTCAAATTGACGCAAGTTTCTTTATCGATCATGGCACCGGCGTTGTTATCGGTGAAACCGCGATTATTGGCAAAAGAGTACGGGTCTATCAAGCCGTGACGTTAGGTGCTAAACGCTTTGAAAAAGACAGCAATGGCATATTAGTTAAAGGCCAT
>CAJADF010000073.1 GCA_903938485.1 uncultured Methylococcaceae bacterium | reverse complement strand
GAAGGTGTTGAAATGGTAATGCCTGGTGATAATATTTCAGTAAAAGTAAAATTAATATCACCGATTGCTATGGAAGATGGTTTACGATTTGCAATTCGTGAAGGTGGTCGTACTGTAGGTGCGGGTGTCGTTGCATCAATACTTGAATAATTCAAATTTATAGTATAATATAGCAAGTTCTTTATAGTTGTCTGAATAGGTCAGTAGTTCAATTGGTAGAATGGCGGTCTCCAAAACCGCTGGTTGGGGGTTCGAGCCCCTCCTGGCCTGCCACTCAGATAATGCATATTAATATTGTGAATAATAATAAAAAATGAATACACAGTCACAGTCATCAGTTTCAATAGCGGATATAGTAAAGCATGTATTTTCAGTAATACTCGTCATTTCTGGTATAGCAGGATTTTATTATTTTTCTGTGGGTCATGGGGATTTAGAAGAAGTAGCGTTGTTGTATAGAATATTAGCCTTAGTCTTTATATTCTCGTTAGTTAGCGTAATGATGTTAACTACCCATTTGGGGCGATCAGTATGGGGATTTGCTCTTGAGTCCCGTCATGAAGTAAGGAAAGTCGTTTGGCCTACAAGAGAAGAGACAATAAGGACAACTTTGTTGGTTTTTGCAATGGTGTTTATAGTTGGGTTGATTTTATGGGTGCTTGATATGTTTCTTTTTTGGGGTGTTAGATTTTTAACTGGTCAAGGTGGTTAGGCAAATGGCACTTCGTTGGTATGTGGTTCATGCGTATTCAAATTTTGAGAATAAAGTAAAGCAAGCTCTTGAGGAAAGAATTAAAAGAGAAGGTTTAGAAGAGTATTTTGGGAAAATACTTGTTCCTACTGAGGAAGTTATAGAAATGAGAATGGGCCAGCAACGTAAAAGTGAAAGAAAATTCTTTCCTGGTTATGTTCTAGTTCAAATGGATTTGACGGATGAGACTTGGCATTTAGTAAAAGATGTTCCTAGAGTGTTAGGTTTTATTGGCGGAACTTCTGATAAACCAGCGCCCATTTCTGAAAAAGAAGCATTGAGCATCTTAAATCGAGTGGAAGACGGTGTTAATAAGCCTCGCCCTAAAGTTTTATTTGAAGCGGGTGAAGTAATAAGAGTAATTGATGGTCCATTTAAAGATTTTAATGGTGTCGTTGAAGAAGTAAATTATGAGAAAAATAAGTTAAAAATATCAGTTCTTATTTTTGGTCGTTCAACATCTGTAGAATTGGCTTTTGGTCAAGTAGAAAAAAGTTAGAAATTTTTAAGTAATTCTTTTATTAGAATATAAATGAATCTCTGTCTAATTCAGGCAGGGATTTTTGTGTCTAGGGGGAGCTGAAAAGCGTTTGCACCCAAATTGGAGTAAAAAATGGCTAAAAAAATAGCGGCTTATATTAAACTGCAAGTAAAAGCAGGTGAAGCAAATCCAAGTCCACCAGTTGGTCCAGCATTAGGTCAGCGTGGTGTTAATATCATGGAGTTTTGTAAAGCATTTAATGCAAAAACTCAAGATGTTGAAAAAGGGCTTCCACTCCCGGTAGTAATAACAGTTTATAGTGATAGAAGTTTTACATTCATAACTAAAACCCCTCCTGCTTCAATTCTGCTAAAAAAAATTACTGGCCTTAAAAGTGGAAGTAGTAATCCTAATACAAAAAAAGTTGGAACTGTTACATTAGCTCAGTTAGAAGAGATTGCAAAAACAAAAATGGAAGATTTAAATGCTGCAAACTTAGAGGCTGCGATTAAAACAATTGCTGGTAGTGCGCGTAGCATGGGCTTAAATGTGGAGGGGATGTAATGGCAAAGTTGTCAAAAAAAGCTCAGTTAATTAAGAGTAAAGTTGATAGATCTAAGCAATACTCTATAGCTGAAGCAGTTGAAATTTTAAAACAATTAGGTACATCTAAATTCAATGAAGCAATTGATGTCAGTGTTAATTTAGGTGTTGATCCAAGAAAATCTGATCAAAATGTGCGTGGAGCTACAGTTCTGCCAAATGGTACAGGTAAAACAGTTCGAGTTGCCGTATTTACACAAGGTCCAAGCGCAGATGCTGCAACAGCAGCTGGTGCGGATATCGTAGGCATGGAAGATTTAGCCGATCTTGTTAAAAAAGGCGAGATGAATTTTGATGTAGTTATTGCATCACCAGACGCAATGAGAGTTGTTGGTCAATTAGGTCAGGTTTTAGGTCCAAGAGGTTTAATGCCAAATCCTAAGGTTGGTACTGTTACTGCTGATGTTGCAACAGCAGTAAAAAATGCTAAGTCTGGACAGGTACGTTATCGTACTGATAAAGGCGGTATTATTCATTGTACCTTAGGCAAGGCAACATTTGATGCAGATGCAATTAAAGGTAACTTAGAAGCATTACTTTCGGATCTGCGGAAAGCGAAGCCTTCCTCTGCAAAGGGTGTATACATAAAAAAGATTACTCTTTCTTCAACTATGGGTCCGGGCTTATGGTTAGATGCTAGTAGTTTGTCTAGTTAAATAAATTTAGAAACTTTGGGTTGCCGTTTAACGGCGGTAACCGTCAAAGACCGTAGGTGTTGAAAGACTTAATTATCCTGCGTAGGCGGTATTGACTTTTACTAGTTATAAAAGCCGTAAAATGGGCATTCGAAAGAATGATTTTTTAACTCTGGAATTTTCAGAAAAAAGGAGCTATGTTGTGGCACTAAATTTAGATGGCAAAAAAGCTGTCGTAGAAGAAGTCGCTCAATTCGCAGCTAAAGCACATTCAGCAGTAGCTGCTGAATATCGTGGCCTTACAGTTACTGAGTTAACTGTTTTGCGAAAGACAGCAAGAGAGACTGGTGTATATCTACGTGTGGTTAAAAATACATTAGCAAAACGAGCTGTTGCAGGAACAGAATTTGAATGTATGCAAAGTGGATTAGTTGGTCCATTATTGATTGCGTTTTCTATGGAGGATCCTGGTTCTGCAGGTCGATTAATAAATGATTTTGCCAAAACAAATGATAAATTAATTACAAAAATTGTTGCGTTCGGCGGGGAAGCATTTGATGGTTCTGCTTTAGCCAAGTTAGCAAGTTTACCAACACGTGATCAAGCTATTAGTATGTTGATGTCTGTGATGAAGGCGCCTGTAGGAAAACTTGTTAGAACGATTGCTGCAGTTAAAGATCAAATGCAAGAAGTTGCTTAAAACAAAAATTTAAAATAAATATTTTTAGAGGAATTTACAATGGCAATATCTCAAGAAGATATCCTGGATGCGGTATCAAACATGACCATTACTGAAATCGTTGATTTAATATCAGCTATGGAAGAAAAATTTGGAGTAACTGCTGCGGTTGCTATGGCTGCTGCACCTGCGGCTGGTGGTGGTGCTACTGCTGCAGAAGAACAAACTGAATTTGATGTAATATTGGCTTCTTTTGGTGATAATAAAGTTGCAGTAATTAAAACAGTTCGTGGAATTACTGGCTTGGGCTTAAAAGAAGCTAAAGATGCAGTGGAAGGGGCTCCAACAGTGCTTAAAGAAGGTGTGCCTAAAGCAGAAGCTGAAGATATCAAGAAACAGCTTACTGAAGCTGGTGCTACTGTCGAAATTAAATAATTTAATTTCGATAGAATTGAAGAGAAGCTTTTATTGCATCTCTGATTAAAGTATGGCTGGTGGCAATTGTCACCGGCCTTTTGCTGTTTGTGCATAAACACAGTAGAAATAAATCATGACGAAAAAGTTTGGAAGCGATATGTCTTATTCTTTTACAGAAAAAAAACGTATTAGAAATAATTTTGGGAAAAGTACAGAAGTATTAGAAGTTCCCTATCTCCTAGCAACGCAAATTAATTCATATGCTGGATTTTTGCAGTCTGGATTATCACCTGATAAGCGTGAATCTAATGGATTACATGCTGCATTTTCAAGTGTATTTCCTATAGAAAGTCACTCAGGATATGCTGTTTTAGAATATGTAAATTATAGACTGGGTGAGCCTACGTTTGATGTTAGAGAATGTCAACAGAGAGGCGCAACTTATGCTGCTCCATTGCGAGTCTTAGTTCGTTTAGTTATATATGACAAAGAAGCGTCTGCAAATGCTAAGGTAGTAAAAGATATTCGCGAACAAGAAGTTTATATGGGTGAGTTGCCATTGATGACAGACAATGGAACATTTGTAATTAATGGAACTGAAAGAGTTATTGTTTCACAATTACATCGCTCACCAGGCGTATTTTTCGATCATGATAAAGGTAAAACACATTCATCTGGTAAGCTACTGTTTAATGCGAGAGTAATTCCTTATAGAGGGTCTTGGTTAGATTTTGAATTTGATCACAAAGACTGCGTTTATGTAAGGATAGATCGTCGTAGAAAAATACCCGCAACGATTTTATTAAGAGCCTTAGGGTATGATAATGAAGAAATGATAAAAATTTTCTTCGAAACGAATAAGTTTACATTGAATAAAGAATTTTGTTTATTTCACATTATTCCTGAAAGAATGCGTGGTGAAATAGCCGCTTTCGACATAAATTTTAAAGATCAAGTTTTAGTTGAAGAAGGAAGGAGAATTACTGCAAAGCATATTCGTGAAATGAATAAAGTCGGTTTGACTGAAGTAGTAGTCCCAATTGAATATTTAATAGGCAAAATATTAAGTCATAACATTATTGATGAAACTACTGGTGAGTTAATTGCTAGTGTAAATGATGAATTAACTACGGTGCTTATAGACAAGTTGTTAGAAAATAATGTGCTTGAATTCAATACATTATTTGTAAATGATCTTGATAATGGAGCATACATCAGTAATGCAATGAGATTGGATACAACATCTAATCCATTAGAAGCGTTAGTTGAAATTTATCGTATGATGAGACCTGGTGAACCACCAACTAAAGAGTCTGCAGAAAATTTATTTCATAATCTATTCTTTACCGATGACCGCTATGATTTATCAACAGTCGGTAGAATGAAGTTTAATAGAAGATTGGGTAGGGATGAAAGTGTAGGGTCAGGTACGTTAACACAAGATGATATTATTGATGTTTTAAAAGAATTAATATCAATCCGTAATGGAAATGGTACTGTCGATGACATAGATCATTTAGGAAACCGAAGAGTTAGGTCTGTTGGTGAAATGATTGAAAATCAATTCAGGGTTGGGTTGGTACGAGTTGAGCGTGCAGTTAAAGAGCGATTAACATTAGCTGATTCAGAAGGATTGATGCCACAAGAAATAATCAATGCTAAGCCTGTATCAGCTGCTGTTAAAGAGTTTTTTGGGTCTAGTCAGCTTTCACAATTCATGGATCAAAACAATCCATTATCTCAAGTAACACATAAACGTCGTGTTTCAGCATTAGGACCCGGTGGTTTAGCCCGAGAAAGAGCGGGATTTGAAGTTCGTGACGTACATGCAACACACTACGGTCGTGTTTGTCCGATTGAAACCCCTGAGGGCCCCAATATCGGTTTAATAAATTCACTCTCGGTTTATGCTCGTACTAATAGCTATGGTTTTTTAGAAACACCTTATAGAAAAGTTATTAATGGCGTGGTAACTGATGAAGTAGATTATTTATCTGCCATTGAAGAAGGTGAATTTGTAATTGCTCAAGCTAGTGTTGCAGTAAATGAGCAAGGTAAGTTGGTTGAAGGTTTAGTCTCGTGTAGACATAAAGATGAATTTGCTTTGGCAATGTCTGATACTGTTCAATATATGGATGTATCATCAAAGCAGATTGTTTCAGTAGCTGCATCGATTATTCCTTTCTTAGAACATGATGATGCTAATCGCGCTTTAATGGGCTCTAACATGCAACGTCAAGCTGTTCCAACATTAAGGGCTGAAAAGCCATTGGTTGGTACTGGTATGGAGCGAATTGTCGCCAAAGATTCTGGGGTTACTGTTGTAGCAACCCGTGGAGGCCGAATTGAAGCTGTTGATGCGGCAAGAATAGTTGTAAGAGTTAATGATACAGAGACAGCGAGTGGCGTACCTGGCGTTGATATTTACAATCTTACTAAATATACAAGATCCAATCAAAACACTTGTATAAATCAAAAGCCATTAGTAAAACTTGGTGATATTGTAAGCTCAGGTGATATTTTAGCTGATGGGCCTTCAACTGATATGGGTGAGCTTGCATTAGGTCAAAATATGTTAGTAGCATTCATGCCATGGAATGGTTATAACTTTGAAGATTCTATATTAGTGTCAGAGCGAGTAGTTAAAGAAGATCGTTTTACGACAATCCATATTGAAGAGAAAACTTGTGTCGCAAGGGATACTAAGCACAGTCCAGAAGAAATAACTGCTGATATACCAAATGTAAGTGAAGAAGCCTTGTCCAAGTTAGACTCGTCCGGAATAGTCTACGTAGGAGCTGAAGTCAAGGGTGGAGACATTCTTGTTGGTAAAGTAACTCCAAAAGGTGAAACGCAATTAACTCCTGAAGAAAAACTATTAAGGGCAATATTTGGAGAAAAAGCTGCTGATGTTAAAGATACATCTTTACGTGTTCCTGGTAGTATTGAGGGAACAGTTATTGATGTCCAAGTATTTACTAGAGATGGGGTTAAAAAGGATCAAAGAGCCCTTGATATCGAACAAGAAGAAATTAAGAGGTACAGAAAAGATCTTGATGACCAGTTAAAAATATTGGAAGAAGATATTTTTGCACGTGTTGCTAAAATGCTATTGGGTAAAGAGGCTCAGTCAGGACCTAATAGTTTGAAAGCAGGCACTGTTGTTAATACTGATTATTTAGATAGTTTGCGCCATTCAGAATGGTTAAAAATCAAAATGAAGGAAGAAGATTTGAATCTGCAACTTGAAACTGTTGCAGCTCAGGTAGAACAACAAAGAAAGGATATAGACGAGCGTTTTGAAGTAAAGAGAAAAAAAATAACCATGGGTGATGATCTTGCTCCGGGTGTATTGAAAATGGTTAAAGTGTACCTGGCTGTTAAAAGACGCATTCAGCCTGGGGATAAAATGGCTGGTAGACATGGAAATAAGGGTGTTATTTCAATGATCAGACCTATTGAGGATATGCCATACACAGCTGATGGTAATCCAGTTGATATTGTGCTAAATCCTTTAGGCGTTCCATCTCGTATGAATGTTGGACAAGTTTTAGAAACTCATTTGGGTTGGGCTGCTAAAGGTCTCGGTATAAAGATTGGTAAAATACTCCAAGAAAAATATGATGCTGAAACTGCAAAAGTTCGAGTAATTAGGGATTATTTAGACAAAATCTATAATAGTAGTGGTCGTAAAGAAGATTTAGATGGATTTTCTGATCAAGAAATACTTGAAATGGCAAATAATTTAGTTAGTGGTGTGCCAATGGCAACGCCAGTATTTGATGGTGCAAGTGAAGAAGATATTAGAAATATGTTGCGACTTGCTGACCTGCCTGAGCATGGTCAAGTTAAGTTGTATGATGGATTGACTGGAGAGCCATTTGAGCGTGAAGTGACTGTCGGTTATATGTATATGCTGAAACTTAATCATTTAGTCGATGATAAGATGCATGCTAGATCTACTGGGCCTTATAGTCTTGTAACTCAACAACCTTTGGGCGGAAAGGCTCAATTTGGCGGGCAACGTTTTGGAGAAATGGAAGTCTGGGCTTTAGAAGCATATGGAGCAGCATATACATTGCAAGAAATGTTAACTGTTAAGTCTGATGACGTTACTGGTAGAACTAGAATGTACAAAAATATAGTTGATGGTGATCATAAAATGGAGGCTGGAATGCCAGAATCATTTAATGTACTGATTAAAGAAATACGCTCATTAGCAGTTAATATTGAATTACAACGTGAATAGAGCTAAAGAAAATTTAAATTGATTGATATCAAAAAATATACTCTACATAATCAAGCGCATATAAATATTAGTAAACTTTTTAATCAAGACTTTGATTAGTTTTTGTATTAGTAAGTTTAGAATGCGATTGTATATCAATAGAACCTAATTAAAGAGGATAAGCTCTTGAAAGATTTAATGAATTTCCTTAAAAGACAAGGTCGTGCAGACGATTTTGATGGTATAAGCATTGGTTTGGCTTCGCCAGATATGATCCGCTCTTGGTCATACGGAGAAGTAAAAAAACCAGAAACTATAAACTATAGAACCTTCAAGCCGGAGCGTGATGGTTTGTTTTGCGCTAAGATTTTTGGTCCAGTAAGTGATTACGAATGTTTATGTGGGAAATATAAAAGGTTAAAACATCGTGGTGTAATTTGTGAGAAATGTGGCGTAGAAGTTACTCTATCCAAAGTGCGTCGTGAAAGAATGGGGCATATCGATTTAGCGAGTCCTGTAGCACACATTTGGTTTTTAAAATCATTACCATCAAGAATAGCGTTATTGTTAGATATGACATTACGTGAAATTGAAAGGGTTCTTTATTTTGAATCATTTGTTATACTCGATCCCGGTTTGACTCCACTCGAGAAAGGTCATTTGTTAACAGATGATGAATATTTAGAAGCAGTTGATATTCATGGGGATGATTTTGTTGCAAAAATGGGGGCCGAAGCTATATATGATCTTTTGAAAGCGATTGATTTAAAGGATCAGGTTAATGTTTTACGCGAAGAAATTAACTCTACAACTTCTGAAACAAAAATAAAGAAATACTCAAAGCGTCTCAAAGTAATGGAAGCTTTGTTAAGCTCAAATAATCGTCCAGAATGGATGATATTGAAAGTATTACCTGTTTTACCTCCTGAATTAAGACCTTTAGTGCCTTTAGATGGTGGCAGATTTGCTACATCAGACTTAAATGATTTGTATCGCAGAGTAATTAATAGAAATAATCGTTTAAATCGATTATTAGATTTAAATGCGCCTGATATCATTGTAAGAAACGAAAAAAGAATGTTACAAGAATCTGTTGACGCATTATTAGATAATGGTCGGCGTGGGAGAGCGATAACAGGTACTAATAGAAGGCCCTTAAAATCTTTGGCAGATATGATTAAAGGTAAACAAGGTCGTTTCCGTCAGAATCTTTTAGGAAAACGGGTTGATTATTCTGGCCGATCAGTAATTGTGGTTGGGCCCACTCTTAGATTGCATCAGTGTGGTTTACCTAAAAAGATGGCATTAGAATTATTTAAACCATTCATTTTTAGTAAATTACAGTTACGTGGCTTAGCAACAACAATTAAAGCTGCGAAAAAAATGGTTGAAAGAGAAGGTCCTGAAGTATGGGATATTCTAGAAGAAGTTATTCGTGAGCATCCTATTTTATTAAATAGAGCTCCAACACTGCATAGGCTGGGTATTCAGGCATTCGAGCCAACTTTAATTGAAGGTAAAGCAATTAATTTGCATCCATTAGTATGTAGTGCATTTAACGCCGATTTCGATGGAGATCAGATGGCAGTACATATCCCATTGTCGATTGAAGCTCAATTAGAAGCTAGAACATTGATGATGGCTACTAATAATATATTGTCTCCTGCAAATGGTGAGCCTGTTATTAATCCATCACAAGATGTGGTATTGGGTCTTTATTACATCAGTCGTGAAAAAATAAATGCAAAAGGTGATGGATCGATATTTGGTAGTTTAGGTGAAATACATAAAGCTCTATTGGTAAAGTCAGTTGAATTACAGTCTAAAATTCAATTAAGAATAACTGAAAAAACAAAAACAGATGAGGGAATATTAGTTGCAAAGACTCATCGAGTTCAGACTACAGTTGGTAGAGCTCTTATTTGGGAGGTTGTTCCAGAATTAATGCCATATGAATTAGTTAATTGTGACATGACCAAGAAAAATATTTCTAGATTGATTAACTATAGTTATAGACATTTAGGTAATAAGGATACTGTTGTTCTTGCTGATCAAATAATGTATTTAGGCTTTAGGTATGCAACTATTTCAGGGGTATCTTTTGGTATTGAAGATATGGCTATCCCTGCGAAAAAAGTTGATATTATTAGTGCTGCAGATAGAGAAGTTAATGAGATTCAAAGTCAATATGCCTCAGGTTTGGTAACGGATGGTGAGCGATACAATAAAGTAGTTGATATTTGGTCGCATGCAAATGATCAAGTTGCAAAAGTTATGATGGATGGTTTAGGTGAAGAAACCGTAATTGATGCGGAAGGGAATAGTGTTAAACAAAAGTCATTTAATTCAATATTTATGATGGCCGAATCAGGTGCTAGAGGTTCTGCTGCACAGATTCGTCAGTTAGCAGGTATGCGTGGATTGATGGCTAAACCTGATGGATCGATTATTGAAACGCCAATAACAGCTAATTTCCGAGAAGGTTTAGATGTATTGCAATATTTTATTTCAACTCACGGGGCACGTAAAGGTTTAGCAGATACGGCATTAAAGACAGCAAACTCAGGTTATTTAACCAGAAGATTGGTAGATGTTGCACAAGACTTGGTTATAACTGGTAATGATTGTGGGACAACTAATGGATTAGTGATGACTCCAATCATCGAGGGTGGTGATGTTGTAGAGCCTCTATCTGAAAGGGTGTTAGGCCGAGTCGCAGTGAGCGATGTTATGGATGCTTCTGGGCAAACTGTCATAGTCCCCGCAAAGACCTTACTAGATGAGCACTGGGTTGCTATTTTAGATGAAGAAAGTATTGATCAAGTTATTGTTAGGTCGATTATCACATGTGAAAATAGACATGGTGTTTGTGCTGCATGTTATGGACGTGATCTAGGTCGTGGTCATTTGGTTAATATTGGTGAGGCCGTTGGTGTAATTGCAGCTCAATCAATTGGGGAGCCTGGTACGCAATTAACAATGCGTACATTCCATATTGGTGGTGCAGCATCAAGATCAGCAGCGATCAGTAATGTTCAAGTTAAATCACCTGGTACAGTTAAGCTTAGTAATTTGAAATCTGTTATGAACAGAGAAGGAAAATTAGTGGCTGTTTCAAGATCAGGTGAAGTTGGTGTTGTAGATGATTACGGTAGGGAAAGAGAACGATATAAGATTCCATATGGAGCTGTTTTATCCGTACAAGAAGGATCAAAAATAAATGCTGGTGATATTATTGTGACATGGGATCCATTTACTCATCCTGTAATAACAGAAGTAGATGGTATAGTAGAGTTGAAAGATTTCTTAGATGGAATAACAGTACAAAAACAATCGGATGAAGTTACTGGGTTAAGTTCCTTAGTTGTGACAGATCCTAAGCAGCGAGGTTCTGCTGGTAAAGAATTGCGTCCAATGGTTAAATTGTTAGATACAGAGGGAAATACTATACATTTACCGGGTACAGAAATCCCTGCTCAATATTTTTTACCTGCTGGAGCAATTGCAGGGATAAAGGATGGTGGGGAAGTAAGAGTTGGTGACGTTCTGGCAAGAATACCTCAAGAATCAAGTAAAACAAGAGATATAACAGGTGGTTTGCCGCGTGTAGCAGATTTATTTGAGGCTAGAAAAACTAAAGACCCTGCAATCCTAGCGGAAACAAGTGGCACAATTTCATTCGGAAAGGAAACAAAAGGAAAGCAAAGGGTAATAATTACCGATTTTACTGGTGAACAAGTTGAAACATTGATTCCGAAATGGCGACATATAACCGTATTTGAAGGTGAATATGTTGAAAAAGGAGAGACAATTGCAGAGGGTGAGTTAACTCCTCATGACATTCTAAGATTGAGAGGTATTGAAGAATTAGCTAATTATCTTGTTAAAGAGATACAAGATGTATATCGCTTACAAGGTGTAAAAATTAATGATAAGCATATCGAAGCAATTATTAGACAAATGCTCAGAAAAGTTGAAATTACAGCTCCGGGCGATACTTCATTCATTAAGGGTGAGCAAGTGGAGCGAGCTGCAATGCGAGTTGAGAACGATAAAATGGAAAGCTTAGGAAAAATTCCAGCTACATATGAGTCTATTTTATTAGGTATAACAAAAGCTTCATTGGCAACCGAATCATTTATTTCAGCAGCATCATTTCAAGAAACTACAAGGGTCTTAACAGATGCTGCGGTTCGTGGGCTTAATGATGGGCTGCAAGGTTTGAAAGAGAATGTAATTGTAGGCAGGTTAATTCCTGCTGGTACAGGGCTAGCTTATCATGAGGGCAGAAAAAATAGGTTTGCCCAGCAACAAGAATTAGAAAATGAAGTTGTACAAACAATTTATGCAGATGACGTAGAAGAAGCTTTGAAACAAGCTTTGAATGTATAGATAGTTTGTATTAACGTAAATTTGGCTTGACCAAAATATTATTAACAAGTATTATGATCTGCTCACATAAGCAAGGTGCTTTAGTCAGGTCATGTTTCTTGATAAATTGATGTGAACTGACAGTTTAAAGATATTGGAGTAATGAGTTATGGCAACGATTAACCAGTTGGTTAGAAAGCCTAGAGTTAAAAAAGTTGAAAAGAGTAATGTTCCTGCATTAGAAGCTTGTCCTCAAAGGCGTGGTGTATGTACTCGTGTTTATACTACGACGCCCAAAAAACCTAATTCAGCGTTACGAAAAGTTGCAAGGGTTAGATTAACAAATGGTGCAGAGGTTAGTAGTTATATTGGAGGTGAGGGTCATAATCTTCAAGAGCACTCCGTGGTTTTAATAAGGGGTGGTCGTGTAAAGGATTTGCCTGGTGTTCGATATCACGTTGTTCGTGGTAGTTTAGATGCTTCTGGTGTTAACAACAGAAAATGCGGTAGATCTAAATACGGAACAAAGCGTCCAAAAAGCTAATAGGTTGAAAATAAATGTCTAGAAGAAGAGTTGCTACAAAAAGAGAAATAATTCCCGATCCACGATTTGGAAATATTATGCTAACTAAATTCATGAATATGATCATGGAAAGCGGCAAAAAATCAGTAGCTGAAGGAATTGTTTATGGTGCATTAGATGTAATTGAAAGTAAAGGGCATTCAGAGCCATTAGATATACTTTCAAAAGCACTGGAAAACGTTCAGCCGCGAGTTGAGGTTAAGTCAAGAAGGGTGGGTGGGGCAACTTACCAAGTTCCTGTAGAGGTGCGTCCTTCGCGCAGAATGGCTTTGGCAATGAGATGGTTAATTGATGCGTCACGTAAAAGAAATGAAAGGAATATGTCGTCTAAGTTGGCGGGTGAGTTGATGGATGCATTCGAGAATAGAGGGTCGGCTGCTAAAAAACGTGAAGATACTCATAGAATGGCTGAAGCAAATAAAGCATTCTCGCATTACCGTTGGTAATTGACTGTAAATTAGATATTACATGAGATAGTGCGTAAAACTGAGATATGTAATTATAGAAATATTGGCATCATGGCTCACATTGATGCTGGTAAAACTACAACTACAGAGAGAATATTATTTTACACGGGTGTATCTCATAAGATTGGTGAGGTGCATGAAGGAACGGCTACAATGGATTGGATGGTCCAAGAGCAAGAAAGAGGTATTACTATAACCTCTGCTGCAACTACTTGTTTTTGGGGGGGGGGTGAAAACCAATATAGTTTACATCGATTAAATATAATTGATACGCCAGGTCATGTGGATTTTACTATAGAAGTAGAGAGATCTCTTAGAGTGTTGGATGGTGTATGTGCTTTATTTTGCGCAGTTGGGGGTGTTGAGCCTCAATCTGAAACTGTTTGGCGGCAAGCTGATAAATATGGTGTTCCAAGGTTAGTTTTTGTTAATAAAATGGATAGGACAGGTGCAGATTTTTATCGTGTGCTTGAGCAAATCAAAACAAAATTAGGAGCGAATCCTGTTCCAGTTCAACTGCCTATTGGTAATGAAGATAGTTTTGAAGGTGTAATAGATTTAATTAAAATGAAGGCGATATATTGGGGTGATAAAGATCTCGGTAAGTGCCTTTATGAAAGAGAAATACCAGGTGAATACAAGCTAGATGCTGAGAAATGGCGTGAGCACCTAATAAGTGTCGTTGCAGATGTTTCTGATGATTTAATGGAGAAATATTTAATAGATGGCACTATAAATAACGATGAAATAAAGTCAGCAGTAAGAAAATTAACTATCGAAAATAGAATAGCACCAGTTTATTGTGGGTCAGCGTTTAAGAATAAAGGTGTTCAAACTCTATTGGATGGAGTTGTAGACTATTTACCATCACCATATGATAAAAATATAATCAATGGTTTAGATCAAAATGAAGTTAATATATTAACTAGGCAATTATCAGATGAAGAGTTTTTTTCAGGATTGATATTTAAAATTGCTACAGACCCTTTTGTTGGAACTCTTTCGTTTATAAGAGTGTATTCAGGGATTCTTCGGTCGGGTGATGTGATTTATAACTCGATAAAAAGAAAGAAAGAACGTATAGGAAGAATAGTTCAAGTGCATGCAAATGCACGTGAAGAGATAAAAGAGTTGTATGCAGGTGATATTGCTGCTCTTATTGGGATGAAAGAAGTAGCAACGGGCGATACATTATGTTGCATAAATAACATAATAATTCTCGAAAAAATGCAATTTCCTGACACGGTTATATCGATAGCTCTTGAGCCTAGGTCTAAAACCGATGAAGATAAAATGAATGTTGCGCTAGCTAAATTATCACTTGAAGATCCATCATTTAAAGTAAATATTGATGAGGAATCAGGTCAAATAATTATTTCTGGTATGGGCGAGTTACATCTAGAAATTATTGTTGATAGACTAAAAAGGGAGTTTAGTGTAGGAGTGAATGTAGGTGTGCCTCAGGTTGCTTATAGAGAATCTATAAAATCCAGCGTTATCGAAGAATGTAAATTTGAAAGACAGGGTATTGGTAAAAGTCAATATGCTCATGTTGTTTTAAAAATTGAGTCTTTAGAGCTAGGCAAAGGCTATATTTTCTCAAATGAATTGGATAGTGGATTGATACCAATGAGCTTTGTTGATTCAGTTGATAAGGGAGTTCAGGATCAATTAAAATGTGGTGTATTAGGTGGATATCCAATCCAAGACATAAAAGTAAGTTTGATAGATGGTTCGTACCATGAAGTAGACTCTAGCGATATTGCTTTTAAAGTCGCTGCTTCTATGTGTTTTAGAGAAGGTGTAAAAAAAGCTCAACCAGTAATATTAGAACCGATAATGGATGTAGAAATAGCCTCGCCTGATGAATATTTAGGGGATGTTGTTGGTGATATAAATAGGCGTCGTGGTTTAGTAATAAACATGGATGATTTGCCGTCAGGAAAGACACTTAGCTGCGAAGTGCCTTTATCTGAAATGTTCGGGTATTCAACGGACTTACGTTCTGCTACTCAGGGGCGGGCTACGTACAGTATGCAGTTTAAGAAATACAATGAAACGCCTATGCAAGTTGCGCAGGCAATTATTAATAAATCTTCATAATATTAAAATATATAAAGGTATTGACTCATGGCTAAAGAAAAATTTTCACGTAGTAAGCCCCACGTAAACGTAGGTACAATTGGGCACGTTGACCACGGTAAAACAACGCTAACTGCAGCTTTAACGACTGTAATGGCAAAATTACATGGTGGTGCGGTTAAGGCATTCGACCAAATTGATAATGCACCTGAAGAAAGGGCGCGTGGTATTACAATTGCAACTTCG
>CAJADF010000072.1 GCA_903938485.1 uncultured Methylococcaceae bacterium | reverse complement strand
CCCAAATGATCTTGAAGTCTACCAAAACGACTTACAAAAGCTTCAACTTTTTCTGCAAGTTCTGGTTTTGTATTTAACGATTTAACCCATTCCAAATCGATGGTTAAATTAAATAACGTACTTTCACTATAACGCAAATGCTCTGCTTCTTTACGCGCTAATTCAAGAGAAAATATAACAATTTGTGCGTATTCAGGAAGATACCTCAAACTCATAACTCGATCCCCGTTTGCCTAGCAATCTCCAAAACTGCAGCATTCGGAGTCTTAGGGTCTTTTAATAAAATATCTATTTTTCTATCACCCAATTTACGTATCAACGCAGCATAAAGAGCACCTATTGCGTTAACTCGGTTGTCAAGAATATGCTCAGTTTCAAATAACAAATCAATATCACCGCCTTTTTTTTCGACATCAACTCTAGAACCAAACAAGATAACTCGTGAACCTTCACCTAACACGGAATAAGCCGTATCCTTAATAATTTTAGTTTGCTCAGAAGTCAGTCTCATAAGAGTCATATTTAGTGTTAATTCAAATAGAGGATCTATCAAATACCTGATACATGACCCAACGAATGTAATTAGCTAAAAGTCTATCAGGAATCAAAAACATAAACCACGTCAGTTTTACGTTGTACTAAACAAATCTACACTTGCTATCTGAGCGCACTCAAGAAATTGAGATTAAGTTCATGTCCAGCACACTGATTAACACAGTAGTATCAGCTCAGAAATGGCCTTACGTCTTTCTAAGGCTCTGGGTCGATCACCAAAAGCTGTTTAGGTATGCAAGATAATTACGACCTTTGGCATGCCAGACAAACAGTTAATCTTGATAACGTAGAAAAGATAGAATTTAAACCTGTATAGCTACTATCCAATCGGGAGTTTACTCTGACTCCAGTTATTACCCAGCCTTAAAGTTTATCGATTTGAATTGATCTATTGAATAAGTATTAGAGTTTATTCAAAATCATCTATAATCAAATTCAGTTTGGTTTTTCTTGTGGGAATAAGTTCATGTCCAGCACACCATTTTCAATCCGCTTGCCTAATGAATTACGTGAAAGTTTAGCAACAATCAGTCGTATTTCTCATCGATCACAGTCTGAAATAGCGTCAAAAGCCATTGCGGAATATGTGGCAAAGAATGAATGGAAACTTAAAGCAATACAAGAAGCAAAACAAGAAGCCGACAAAGGCGTATTTATATCTCAAGAAGCCACACTCAGCTGGCTAGATTCTTGGGGGACAGATGATGAACTTGAGGCACCCTCATCTGATATTAACTCAACAACCCTACATTGGCCATCCAACTGATGATGCGGAAGTATTAGAATGGCACATACCTGGCTTACCTTATTCTATTCCTTACAGGGTAATAGAAAACCAAGTACAAATTTTACGTGTTTTTCATAACGCGCAACGCCGACCGGAAACATGGCTTAATACCATATAAAACATGGCTAAACTTGACGAGTCTCTATGCTTCTCGTCATGCAAAAGAAAATAAATATACAAAATGCTACACAGTGGCAAAAGCCGGATTAACTCAAACGGCCATCGCTGATGCGCTTGATGTCTCAAAAGAAGCCGTCTCTCAATGGCTGAAGACAAATCTTTCCCAATTAAAGGTAAAGGGTCAGACCCCATTTCTCATGGCTGTCTCGGGCTTTAACATCAACGATGCTTAACTTATCACTT
>CAJADF010000071.1 GCA_903938485.1 uncultured Methylococcaceae bacterium | reverse complement strand
CTTAACAGCCAGTAATACTTTGGCCGATGCGGACGGCTTGGGCGCGATCAATTACCAATGGTTGGCTAATGGTGTGGCGATTGCCGGTGCCACGGCTTCAACCTTAACCTTGGCACAAGCTCAAGTCGGTCAAACGATTTCTGTTAAAGCTAGTTATACCGATTTGTTTGGTACGGCTGAAAATGTGACCAGCTTGGCAACGACTTCAGTCGCTAATGTCAATGATCTGCCAACGGGTAATGTGCTGATCACCGGCACACCGACTCAAGGTCAAGTCTTAACGGCCAGCAATACTCTGGCCGATGCGGATGGCTTGGGAACAATCAGTTACCAATGGCTGGCTAATGGCGTGGTGATTGCCGGTGCAACGGCTGCAACCTTAACCTTGACACAAGCTCAAGTCGGTCAAACGATTTCTGTTAAAGCTAGTTATACCGATTTGTTTGGTACGGCTGAGAATGTGAGTAGTTTGGCTACCACCGCGATCGCCAGTTTGGTTGTTACACCACAAACCTTTACAAGTACCGTTGCCAACGAAACATTTACGGCCGTCACTACCAATGATACGGTCAGTTATGTTAATGCAACCGCAGGGGTAACTGTATCCTTACTATCAACGGTGGCACAAAACAATGTTGCTGCAGGGATGGGGTCGGATACCTTGGTTGGCATTGCAAACCTGATCGGTGGTGGTTTTAACGATACCTTGACGGGTAATGCCACTAATAATGCCTTATCAGGCGGTGCGGGCAATGATACCTTGGTGGGTGGTTTAGGCGATGATAACCTCACTGGCGGTTTAGGGCTGGATACGTTTACCGTAGCCAGTGGCGTCGACACGATTACTGATTTGGGTGCAGGCGGTGTTGATGTATTAACGGTAGCCGTGGGTGCTACGGCCAATGCGACCATCAATACCGCCTGGATAGCTGGTGCAACGACGACCAATAGTGGGTCAGCCACTATCACCACCAGTGGTTTGGCGGTAAATTTAACTTCGGCGGCTAGTGGCGTCGGAACAGTCGGTTATAGAGTGACTAATACAGGCTTAGCCACTACCTTAACGGGTTCAGGTCTTGCGGATACCTTACTGGGTGGTGCCGGAAATGATACTGTCTTGGGTGGCGCAGGTAATGACGCCTTGTCGGGTGGTTTAGGCACCAATACCGTAACCGGTGGTGCCGGTATTGATATCTTTACTGTCACCGGTACCGACACGGTGACCGATTTGGGCGCCGGTGGTGCAGATGTATTGATTGTTAATGCCGGCGCAACCGCCACTGCGACGATTAATACCGCGTGGACAGCCACGGCTGCGAACAGCAATAGTGGCATTGTGAACATCACTACTAATGCTTTGGCGGTGAATTTAGGTTTGGTAACGGCCGGTACCGCCGGTTATAAAGTCACCAACACGGGCTTGGCGACGACTTTAACGGGCTCGGCGTTAACTGATACTTTAATCGGCGGCACCGGTAATGATACGCTCGTCGGTGGTTTAGGCAATGACACCCTTACCGGTGGGGCTGGACTGGATAGATTTACCGTAGCCAGTGGCATCGACACCCTTACCGATCTGGGCGCGGGCGGTGTTGATATTTTAACCGTTGCTGCAGGTGCCACTGTAAACGCGACAGTTACCACTGCATGGACAGCCAGCGCAACAAGCACGAATAGTGGGTTTGCAAACATCACGACCAGTGGTTTGGCCGTTAATTTGGCGGCGATTACGACCGGAACAGCGGGTTATAAAGTCACCAATACGGGCTTGGCGGCTACCTTAACCGGTTCGGGTCTGGCTGATACCTTAATTGGCGGTGCTGCTAATGATATCCTTTTGGGTGGGGCAGGCGTTGATAGTTTATCGGGCGGTTTGGGTACCAACACCCTAACCGGTGGTGCCGGTATTGATACCTTTACTGTCAGCGGTACCGATACGATTACTGATTTGGGCGCGGGTGGTGCGGATGTATTGATTGTTAATGCCGGTGCAACCGCCACTGCGACGATTAATACGGCCTGGACAGCCTCGGCAGCGACCAGCAACAGTGGTATTGTGAACATCAATACTAATGGTTTGGCGGTTAATTTAGGCTTAGCCACGGGTACTAACGGTTATAAAGTCACTGATACCGGTCTAGCCACTACCTTAACCGGTTCTGGTTTTGCCGATACGTTAATTGGCGGTACAGGTAATGATACCCTCGTGGGTGGTTTGGGCAATGACACGCTTACCGGTGGTACAGGACTGGATACGTTTACCGTAGCCAGTGGCATTGACATCATTACCGACCTAGGGGCGGGTGGTGTTGATATAGTAACCGTTGCTGCAGGCGCTACGGCAAATGCAACGGTTACAGCGGCATGGACAGCCGCTGTAACCACGACCAATAGTGGCGTTGCTAATATAACGACTAATGGTTTGGCGGTTAACTTGGCGGCGGTTATTACCGGTACAGGCAGTTTTAATGTCACCAATACCGGCATAGCCACCACTTTAACCGGTTCAGGGCTAGTGGATACCTTAACGGGTGGCACCGGCAATGATACAGTCTTGGGAGGTGCCGGCAATGATATGTTAATAGGCAAAGCCGGTAATGATAGTTTAACCGGCGGCGCAGGTAGTGATACTTTCTGGTTTGACACAGCGGCTAATGCAACGACCAATAGAGATACCATTACTGACTTTGTGTCGGGTACCGACAAGTTGCAGTTTAGTGTTTCGGTATTAAGCGCCTTGGGTGCAACCGGTCAGTTTATTGCTAATGATCCACGTTTCTGGTCAAGCGCTACCGGTGTGGCGCATGATCTTGATGATCGTTTGATTTATAACACCGCTACCGGCGTCTTATCTTACGATAGTGATGGTACGGGTGCCGTTGCTGCTGTTCAGCTTGAGTTGTTGGGGGCAACAACGCATCCAACTTTAGTATCCACAGATATTTTTATAGTGTAAAACTTTGTAGTTACCCCGTCATGCTTAATATGGCGGGGTAGTTTAAAATACTAAGCCCTCGCGCATACCCACACATCCACTCGTTCTACTCCGGCTTTTTTTAATAAACTGGCTATTTCATGCACTGTAGAGCCAGTTGTCATTACATCATCTAATATGGCTACATGTTGTGTCTTTATGGGTTTGATTAAGGTAAAGGCTTTTTCCAGATTTTTACGTCTTTGTATTGCGGTTAAGCCAATTTGATGTGGCGTGTCATGCGTTCTTTGGCAGCTTGTAATATCTAGCGGTATATTTAATTCTTTTGCAACAGTTCGGGCAATTTCCAAAGCTTGATTAAAGCCGCGTTCTCGATAACGCAATTTATGTAGGGGCACAGGGATAATTAACTCAGGTAATTGTGCGGTTTGTTTAAGGTGCTCTGCTAACAATAAACCAAGTAAACGCGCATTTTTAGTGTGACCACCAAATTTGAGTTTAGTCACTAAATGCCTCATTTCTGCTTGATACACAAAGGGCGCATAAGTTTCGTCAAAGGCGGGTGGCGTGCTAATACAGTGTCCACATAAACTGGGTGTAGAGACATTGCTTTCAAAGATTTCTGCGCAACGATAACAACTGCGTTTGTTTCTAAGTAGGCGTTGATAGCAAATATCACACAGATCATGTGACTTAAAACCTTTGTTGCCGCATAACAAGCAGGTAGGCGGAAGCAAGTAATCCTGTATAATATTAAGCCAGTTGTGTACCATTTTTAATTCATTAGGTTGACGATTGCTGTTAATGCGAGTCACTTATAAACTATAACTGTTCTTGGAGATTAACAGAATGTCTGCAAATCCTGCTTTAAATACCCATCCTATCCGTCATGATTGGACTTTGGACGAGGTAAAAGCACTATACGCTTTACCCTTTAATGATTTAATTTTTAAAGCTCAAATTGTGCACCGTGAGCATTTTGATCCTAATGAAGTGCAAGTCAGTAGTTTATTGAGTATTAAAACCGGTTCTTGTTCAGAGGATTGTGGCTATTGCCCTCAAAGTGCGCGTTATGATTCAGGTTTAACACCAGAGGCCTTAATGCCAGTGGATTCTGTTATTAAAGCGGCTCAACAAGCTAAAGAACAAGGTGCTTCACGTTTTTGTATGGGCGCTGCTTGGCGTCAACCCAAAGATAAAGATGTCGAAAGAGTCATAGAAATGGTGCAAGGTGTTAAAGCCCTAGGCATGGAAACTTGCGTCACTTTAGGCATGTTAACAGATACACAAACGCAGCGTTTAAAAGAAGGTGGTTTAGATTATTACAATCATAATCTTGATACCTCAGAAGATTACTATTCAGAAGTTATAACTACACGTACTTATCAAGATCGATTAGATACCTTAGAGCGAGTAAGAGATGCCGGCATCAATGTCTGCTGTGGTGGTATCGTAGGTATGGGTGAAAGTGATGTGGATAGAGCAGCATTGTTAATTCAATTAGCTAATATGCCTAAGCATCCAGAAAGTGTGCCTGTGAATATGTTAGTGCAAGTGGAAGGTACGCCTTTAATGGGTGCAGAAGAGTTGGATCCTTTAGTGTTTGTAAGAACGTTAGCGGTTGCGAGAATCATGATGCCGGAATCACGCGTACGTTTATCAGCGGGTCGCAATAAAATGTCAGATGAAATGCAGGCCTTATGCTTCTTAGCAGGAGCAAATTCAATTTTTTATGGTGATAAGTTATTAACCACCGATAATCCAATGACTAATCACGATCTTGCGTTATTTGAACGTTTAGGTATTAAATCGGGTGGTTCTAGTTACGCTTAATGAGCTACGCCTTTACGGATTTATCTCTGCAATTACACGATATTGCCGCGTCGGGATTATATCGATCTCGACGGGTTATTGACTCTCCACAAGGTATTCACTTAAAGCTTGAGGGTCGGAGCATCCTTAATTTTTGCAGTAATGACTATTTAGGCTTAGCCAATCACCCAGAAGTCATCAGCGCTTTTAAGTCGAGTGTTGATCAATATGGGGTTGGCAGTGGTTCCGCACATTTAATTTGTGGGCACAGTTCAGCACATCATGCTTTAGAAGAAGCGTTAGCTGACTTTACCGGTCGTGATAGGGCATTATTATTCTCTACTGGCTATATGGCCAATATGGGTGTGATCTCTGCTTTGCTTGATAAACAGGATGCCGTATTTGAAGACCGTTTAAATCATGCGTCGTTGTTAGACGGGGGATTAATGTCCGGTGCGCGTTTTAAACGCTATCATCATGCGGATATCCAACACCTTAATAGTCATTTGAATAACGCCGCCGGTAATAAACTGATTGTCACCGATGGCGTATTCAGTATGGATGGTGATTTTGCCCCCTTAGCCGATTTATCTAAAGTGGCAAAAGCGCATGATGCATGGTTAATGGTGGATGACGCACATGGCTTTGGCGTCTTAGGCGAAAAAGGTGCTGGCTTGGTAGAATGTGTGGGCTTAAGCCAAGCAGACTTACCTATTTTAATGGGCACATTAGGCAAAGGTTTTGGTACTTTTGGTGCATTTATAGCCGGATCCGATGAACTCATTGAAACCTTGATACAAAAAGCCCGCACCTATATTTTTACGACGGCATTACCCGCAGCCGTTGCCGATGCTACGAGCGCGAGTTTAAAACGCGTTATCGCAGATAATTGGCGTAGAGAACATCTAAAAAACTTAGCCCTACGGTTTAGGACGGGGGCTGAGCAATTGGGGTTTGAGTTAGTAAATCCTGTGTCAGCCAATACTGATGTTAAGGATGACATGCTATCAGCGATACAGCCTATAGTTATTGGAGATAGTCAAAGAACAGTGGCAATAAGTGAGCATTTATTAAAAGCCGGTTATTTAGTCAGTGCTATTAGGCCGCCCACCGTACCCAAAGGGAGTGCACGGTTGCGGGTTACTTTTTCTGCATTACATCAAGAACAGCAAGTTGATCAGTTATTGGATGCTTTAAATACAGCGATTAATCAAACACCCTTAGATGCTGATTAATAGAGATTATGGTTAAGATTTATCAACATGCTATAGGGCAGGGGCCAACCATTGTTTTAGTGCACGGTTGGGCAATGCACAGCGGTATTTGGCAAGCCTTTGCGGAGCAATTAGCCAAACATTATCAAGTGATCTGCCTTGATTTACCCGGGCATGGTCAAAGTGACGCTTTAAACGATTTTAATTTACCAGATATTAGCGCTGCTTTAGTGGCAGCAGTCCCAGAAGGACAATTTTGTTGGCTGGGCTGGTCTTTAGGCGCAACGGTAGTTTTGGATATTGCGCAACGTTATCCAGATAAAGTGTCCTCTTTAGTTTTATTGGCGGGTAATCCGATGTTTACGCAAAGCCAGCAATGGTCAGGAATGCGCGTAGATTTATTAGAGGCTTTTGCCACGCAATTAAATGTAGATTGCCAGGCGACTTTACTACGGTTTTTGTCTTTGCAGGTTAATCAATTACCGGACTTTAAAGCACTCATTAAAAGACTCAAAGTTGCTGTTTTAGAGTATCCAGCACCTGATCATCAAACCTTACAAGGCGGTTTAGAAATTCTTAAAACCGCTGATTTAAGAACAGTGCTTGCTGAAATCACAGTGCCAGTTTCAGTGATACTGGGTACGCGAGATACCTTGGTGCCGGTTAGCGTGGGTCAGCAAATACAAGCCTTAGCACCGACTATTGAACTTAACATAATTGAAAAAGCGGGTCACGTGCCTTTCTTATCGCACCCACAGGAAATAATCCATATCATCTCTAAATTTATACCCGTTCGATTAGATAAAAATCGTATTAAGCAATCGTTTGCTAAGGCCTCGAAAACTTATGATGGGGTGGCAGCGTTACAAAGGCGGGTGGGTCTGGAATTGTTAAGTTTGGTAGACATTAAAAAATGTCAGGGTGTTTTATTAGACTTGGGCTGTGGTACCGGATTTTTAACGTCTGAATTAGTGGCGAGCACTCATTATCAAGAATTGATTGCAGTTGATATTGCGCATGCCATGTTAAAAACCACCCAAGCTAAGTTGTCTAAAGCATCTACATTAACATATGTGTGTGCAGATGCAGAGTTTTTACCCTTTACTACCGGTAGTGTTGATCACTTGTTTTCTAATTTAGCCTTGCAATGGTGTCATAACTTAAGCACTGTGATTTTTGATAGTAAGCGAGTTTTAAAAGCAGAGGGGCAATTCGTTTTTTCAACGTTTGGTCCTAAAACGTTACAAGAGCTTAAGGCGGCATGGGCGACAGTTGATGATTACAATCATGTAAATGATTTTTATAATCAAGTAGCTATCCAGCAGTTTTTGGAGCAAGCGGGGTTTAAAGACATTCAAATCTTAAGTCATTTGTATGTGTCCACCTATCCAAGCGTTAAGTGTTTAATGCAAGAGTTAAAAGAATTAGGCGCACAACAGGTATCAGGTCGCAATAAATCGTTAACGACTAAAACAGCTATGCAAAAGCTGTTTACAGCTTATGAAGCTTTACGCGTTAATAATCAAATTCCTGCTACCTTTGAAGTGATTAGTGTCATTGCAACAGCAGCAACGGTAACTGCTTAGCTTGAGATAAAAATATGGCTAATGAATACAATAGATTGTTTTATTGCAAAATCTAATTGCACTTACATAGGAAAATTAGACTATGAATCAAGGTTATTTTATAACGGGAACTGATACTAATGCGGGTAAAACTTGGGCGACTATTGCTTTAATACGTTATTTTAAAAAGCTAGGTAAAGTCGTGGTCGGTATGAAGCCAGTGGCCGCGGGGTGTGAATTAAATAACCGTAATGAAGACGCGCTATTAATACAAGCCAACGCCACTATGCCCGTGTCTTATGATTTGATAAATCCATTTGCCTATAAGTTACCCGTGTCTCCACATATTGCAGGCATGGGTAATCCAGTTGAATTTTGCAAAATAATTGAATGTTATGATGTGCTTAAAGCCTCAGCAGATGTCATCATCGTAGAAGGTGCGGGGGGGTGGTATGCGCCTTTAAATGCTCAACAAGATATCAGTGATTTAGCCAAAGCTTTGAGTTTGCCGATTATTTTAGTGGTAGGGATAAAGTTAGGCTGTATTAACCACGCTAAGCTAACCTATCAGGCCATACAACAATCAGGATTAATTTGTGCTGGCTGGATAGCCGTCTGTGTGGATACCGATATGTTAAAACCAGATGAAAATATTGATACCATTAAGCATTTAATAGCGGCCCCGTTATTAGGTGTTTTACCTCATACACCTAACGCTGATTTTGATTTATTAGCTGAGAAAATAGAAATTATTTAGATACGCTTCGATAAACTCAATTTAATAATCAGATAAGTTCTTAGGAGGCATGGCGGCTCTTAGGGCATTTAACACCGCGAGTACATCTATTATCTCTTGAGTGACTGCTCCTGCGACGGGGCTTAGATAACCCAAGCCAGCAAAACCCATTCCTATCAGACTTAAAATCATGCCCCCCACAGCACTTTGTAAAGCAATTTTGCGCATTCTGGCACCAATATGAAATAACTCATCAACTTTTAATAAAGAACTATCCATAATAACGGCGTCAGCAGATTCGCCCGTGATATCACTGTTTTGCCCAAAAGCAATGCCAATGGTGGCCGCGGTTAATGACGGGGCATCGTTAATACCATCACCTAAATAAACGGTTTTAGCTCTCTGAGTTTCAGCGCGCACAATATCAAGTTTTTGCTCAGGACTTTGGCTAAAGTGCAGATGTTCAATACCTACTTGTTCCGCTAAAAATCTAACTTCTGATTCTTTATCTCCAGACACGATCATCACTTTCTCAAACAGATGGTTTGGTTGCAGATGATTGATAAATGAAGAGCTATCTGTTCTGACTTCATCTCTAAATTGTAATGCCCCCGCATACTGATGATCAATAATTACGATGCATTCTAATCCGCCCGTAACAGGCGGTAGATCTGTAACAGCGTCAGGATAGTTGATCATAAATTGTTTACGGCTAGTGATTTGCACCTGTTTGCCAGATACCGCACCAGTTAAACCTTGTCCGGGTAATTCAGCGATATCATTCGCATTGATTAGCGTAAGACAGGCTTTGTCAGCGGCTATTAAAATGGCGCTGGATAAAGGATGTTTTGAATAACGTTCTAAACTTGCCGCTAACAATAATAGTTCGGTTTCATTTTGATCTGCAGCACACACAATTGCAGTTAACCAAGGTCTACCATAGGTAAGTGTACCGGTTTTATCAAAAATAGCCGTGCGACATTGGCCAATAGTTTCCAGAATTGCAGGGTTTTTAATGATAATTTCTCTCCGTGCCGCTAAAGAGATAGAGCTTATTACCGTAACAGGGATACCAATTAACAAAGGGCAGGGTGTTGCAATGACTAATACCGCTAAAAAGCGAATAACATCGCCACTAAACCACCAAGCACTTAAGGCAATAACTACAGAAATAGGGGTATATAAAGCACCTAATTGATCCCCCAAGCGTCTAATATTGGGTCGATAATTCTCAGAAGACTTCATGACTTCCATGATTTTAGCGTAACGAGAATCAATAGAAAGTTTATCGGCTCTGATGGTTAAAGCACTGTCACCATTGATGGCGCCTGACATAACAGTCGACCCAGTGGTTTTAGACATTTGATAGGGTTCACCCGTTAAATAGGATTCATCCATGGTGCCTGAGCCGTCAATAACAGTACCATCTACTGGGCAAAGTTCATGGGGTAAAATTAAGAGCTCATCTCCAATGCATACTTGCTCAGTACCAATGTCTGTTAAGTTTTGTGCGGATTTTCTGTGCGCAACAGACGGCATGCGTTTTGATAAAGCTTCTAACACCGAAGATGCTTTGCGTACCGCATATTGTTCTAAAGCGGCACCACTAGAAATCATTAAAACAACCAAGCTGGCGGCTAAATATTCATGTAATAGAACAGCCGTTACTATCGATAGAGCGGCCAGTAAATCAGCGCCCCAATCCCCTTTAATGAGTTTATTTAAAATATTAAAAATGAGAGGCAAACCACCCAATAATAAAATTATAAATAGTGGGATTTGTTTGGCGGTTCCGGAAAAAATAATATTTCCGTTAAATAGGGGATTAAGTTGCGAGGATAAATCTGTGTTAATGGTTAGCGTATATACATAGGGATTAATAGTGAGTAGGTAGGGTAAAACGAGATAGCTAATAATCCCGATTAAACTGATGACAGCAAGACTATTATTATAGTTTGCCGTACCAGGTTTATTAGCTAAGGAAGACATTTACTTTCAGTCGTTAACCAACTCTTCTTCAGTTTGCGTAGTGCCTTCAACTGACCAGAGTTTTTCTAATTGATAGAATTCACGTGATTGAGCCGTCATGGCGTGCACGATAATATCGGCTAAATCAAGTAATACCCAATCTGAGCCTAAATCACCTTCAATACCTAAAGGTCTAAAGCCCGATTCTTTTGCTTTTTCTACCACGTAATCACATAATGATTTTAGGTGACGATCTGACGTGCCGGTGACCACAATCATGTAATCGGTAAAGCTGGTTTTTCCGCGTACATCCAATGTAACAATGTTTTGTCCTTTACGGTCATCCAAAACTTCTTGGACGATTTTTAATAAATCTTCTACTTGCATTAAAATTCCTAGTGATATGATGAGACTATTATCTCAGGTATAGCTGGTGTTGCCTAATAAAGGTAATCACCTTGTCAGGGAGTAAAAATCCCGGATTCTTTTGTTCAGCAATCATGCTTCTGATAGCAGTTGCCGAAATATCTAGTTGCCTAACAGGTTGAAAGTATAACTTACCCGCACAATTCTGTGCCAATTCAGTGCTATCTTTAGATAATTGATGCATAAAAAAATCATTAAGGCTCTGTGGTTCGTAGTGGGGTCTGGTTAATACCACAATATGCGCATAATTAAATAACGCTTGCCACTCATGCCAGGTCGTTAGTTGATTAAAGGCATCACTCCCTATAAACAATAATAAGGGCCTTGCTGAAATTTCTGCTCTAATAGACTTTAAGGTATCAACCATATAAGACGGGCCGATACGTTTTAACTCCCGATCATCAATTTTTAAATCAGCTTGGTCTTCAATCGCTAATTCCAACATTTTTAAGCGACGCTCTGCGCTTACAGAAGGATGCTCACGGTGGGGTGGTCTAGCACTAGGAATTAAACGAATCTCAGTTAATCCAAAGATTTCTTTAACTTCTAATGCTGAGCGTAAATGACCATAATGAACCGGATCAAATGTACCACCGAATAAACCGATCATTTATTGTCTGATGTGCCCATCGCCTAATACAATATATTTTAGGGAAGTTAAGCCATTTAAACCCACAGGACCTCGGGCATGTAACTTATCCGTACTGATGCCAATTTCTGCACCTAAACCGTATTCAAAGCCATCTGCAAAGCGCGTAGAAGCATTAATCATGACAGAGCTAGAATCCACTTCACGTAAGAAACGTCTCGCACGGGTATAGTCTTCGGTGACGATTGATTCGGTATGGCTCGAACTGTATTGGCTAATATGATCAATGGCTTCCTCTAAACCGTGCACAATTTTAATGGATAAAATGGGTGCTAAATATTCAGTTTGCCAATCTTCTTCTGAAGCTCTAATGGCTTGTGGTACTAAAGAGCAGGTTTTTAAACAGCCTCTTAATTCAACCCCTTTGCTTAAGTAGATTTCGGCTAGTAAGGGTAATACTTTAGCCGCGATACCTTCAGCGACTAATAAAGTTTCCATGGCATTACACACGCCGTAGCGATGGGTTTTGGCATTGACTGCAATGTTAATCGCTTTATCTAAATTGGCTTTGTCATCAATATACACATGGCAAATACCATCTAAATGTTTAATAACAGGAATAGTCGCATCTTGAGAAATGCGGGCTATCAAACTTTTGCCGCCACGAGGCACAATGACATCTACAGCGTCTTTAAGGGTGATAAGCTCGCCGACAGCCGCTCTATCAGCCGTTTTTACAATCTGCACGGTATCAATGGGTAAACCCGATGCCGCAAGGCCTTCTGTAATACAAGCCGCAATGGCTTGGTTAGAGTGAATGGCTTCTGAACCGCCTCTTAAAATACAGGCATTACCCGATTTAAGGCATAGGGCGGCGGCATCTATGGTCACATTGGGTCGTGATTCATATATAATGCCAATAACGCCCAAAGGGACGCGCATTTGGCCTACCTGTATGCCACTGGGTCTGTAGCTTAAATCGGTTATTTCGCCAACGGGATCAGGCAGAGATGCGACTTGTTTTAAACCTTCAACCATAGCGGATACCCCTTTAGCATTAATGGTTAAGCGATCTAATGAGGCAGCATCTAGGCCATTTTGTTGGCCAGCGGCTAAGTCTTTTTGATTTTCTGATATTAGTGTGGCTTCGTTCTGTTCAAGAATCTCAGCAATTTTTAATAAGGCTAAATTTTTTTTACCAGATTCTGCTTTACTGATTTCTTTGGCGGCTTTTCTGGCTTTAACACCCAGTTCTTGCATGTAAACTTTTATATCCACTGATTCATCCGTTAACTCGATTGATTTTAAAGCATTATAGCCTAAATCCCCTCAGTAATTAAGGCGAGGTTAAGATAGATTTTAAGGGCTATATGTTGAAACTAAAGTTTCTAAATTGGCCTACTTAAAAACCTCATTAAATTTAATGTTATTGCCAATGATTTTGTAATACAAAAAATATATAATTGTAAATGTATATTTAAACTGATTCTTAGGCTGAGGTTAATAGCATGAAATTAAAACGGTTAATGAGTAAATTCGTCCACATTACTTATACCTGCGATCAATGTGGGTATACCGAAAAATTATCAAAAGTCGAATGTGCACATTGTCATAACAAAGGGCGTGTATATTTAGATCAAACAAAAAAATATCCCGTGATATGTGAATGTTGCCGAGATAAGGGTTTATATATTACCTGCTCAAAATGCCACCAACATGTTTACCATAAAGCGCTTAAATATGATTTATTGCAATTAGGCGTTTTTTTTATAGTGGCAGTTACCTTTGTTTCGGGTGCCACTTTTATTTTTACAAATTAATGTTAGGTTATTGTTAATAAAAGCAAACCATTTGTGACTATAATGCGGTAACCTAATTTAACACACTTAACAAAGAGAAAATTAATGACCAGTCAGTTACAAAGTCCACTAAAAGTGGGTTCTTATCAATTAACCAATCGTATCGTCATGGCGCCACTTACACGCATGAGAGCACCAGACAATATACCTAACGATATGATGGTTACCTATTATGACCAACGCGCTAGTGCAGGGTTAATCATCACAGAAGCCACGCCCATCTCATCACAAGGGGTGGGTTATCCTGCAATACCTTATATTTATAATGACGCTCATGTTGAGGGTTGGAAGAAAATCACCCAAACTGTGCATGTCAAAAAAGGTCATATCTTCTTACAACTGTGGCATGTGGGTCGTATATCGCATCCTGATTATCATAATGGCGAATTACCCGTTGCCCCTTCTGCCATCAAGCCAAAAGGTAAAGGAGTAACGCCGACCGGTATGCAAGATTTTGTAACGCCAAGAGCATTAGAAACAGCAGAACTAGCCGGCATAGTAGAAGATTATAAGAATGCCGCAAAACACGCGTTAGCGGCAGGCTTTGATGGCGTAGAAATTCATGGGGCTAATGGGTATTTGTTAGATCAATTTTTACGGGATGGTACAAACACCCGAACGGATAATTATGGCGGTAGTTTAGAAAATCGGGCGCGGTTATTATTAGAAGTTACCACCGCAGTAATTGAGATATGGGGTGCTGATAAAGTAGGTATCCGTTTTTCACCCAGCGGTACCTTTAACGATATGACAGACTCTGCACCAGAAACTATCTTTGTTTATGTGCTAGAACAACTTAATGCCTTAGGTTTGGCTTATGTCCACATAGTGGATGCCTTAGCCGGTGATATAAGACACGGCGCTAAGGTTATTAGCCTAGATGTTTTACGTAAAGCTTACCAAGGGACCTTAATAGTTTGTGGTGGATACGATCAAGCACGGGCAGAGCAAACTATTGCCGATGGCCTAGCGGATGCTGTGGCCTTTGGTCAGTTATATATTGCTAACCCGGATTTAGTAGAGCGCTTTAACGTTAACGCCCCATTAAATAAACCTGATATGGCTACTTTTTATGGAGGAAATGAAAAAGGTTATATCGATTATCCGGCATTAACGGATTAATATTTATAGCTTGGTAAACTAATCTAAGTGATACCGCTATTATTTAACAATCAGGCTAGACAAGTATTAAGGCGGGGTAAACCATAAGGGTTACCCCGCCTTTTTTGTTTTTATAGCGATGCAAAATGTAGTTTGTCATCAAGTTAGCTTGATAATTCTATATAATATTCAAGTAAATCTTAATTCTCTTCTAAATACATTAAAAATGCCTTTATTACGTTTATCAAATATCTCCATCGCCTTTGGTACCCATGCTTTATTAAAAGAGGCTAACTTTCAATTAGATCCAGGTGAAAGAGTGGGGTTGTTAGGCCGAAATGGTGAAGGCAAATCTACATTAATGAAGATAACGGCGGGTAATATCTTGCCAGACAATGGTGAAATTTGGCGTCAACCCGAATTAAGATTAGCTTGGTTAGAACAATCTCCTGATTTACCAGATGATGCCACTATTTATGATGCGGTAGCGGGGGGCTTAGGCGAGTTAGGCTCATGGATTACACGTTACCATGAGTTAACCTTAACCATGGATTACGAAGACGAAAAAGCCTTAAACGAACTCGGTGATTTACAACATAAATTAGAAGCGCACAACGGTTGGCATTTTCAGCAACGGGTTGAAACCACCTTAACTAAGTTGGAGTTGCCGGGTGATTTAAAAATAAATGGTTTATCGGGTGGTTGGAAGCGTCGCGTGGCGTTAGCGCGGGCGTTGGTAATAGATCCAGAAGTTTTATTATTAGACGAACCGACCAACCATTTAGATTTTGAAAGTATTTTATGGTTAGAAGAACAAGTCTTAAGTTTTCAGGGGGCCGTATTATTTGTAACGCACGATCGATCATTTTTACAAAAACTAGCCACGCGCATTGTTGATTTAGATCGCGGCAACTTAGTGTCATGGCAAGGCAGTTATGATGACTATTTAACCCGTAAAGCCGCCGCATTAGAAGATGAAGCCAACCAAAACGCCGAATTTGATAAAAAGTTAGCCGAAGAAGAAGCGTGGATAAGACAAGGCGTTAAAGCCAGAAGAACACGTAACGAAGGCCGCGTTAGAGCTTTAGAAAAGTTACGTAATGAAAGAGCTCAAAGAAGATTACAACAAGGTACCGCAAAACTAGCCCTTGAGAAAGCCGATGCCTCGGGTAAAAAAGTAATCGAAGTTAACGACATTAGCTTTTCATATGGTGATAGACACATTATTAAGGGTTTTTCTACGCTTATTCAGCGTGGCGATAAAATTGGTTTAATTGGTGCAAATGGTGCGGGTAAATCAACGTTACTAAAATTATTATTAAAACAATTAGAACCTACGACGGGCTCAATAGAGCAGGGTACTAAACTAGAAATTGCTTATTTTGATCAGTTAAGAGATCAGCTGGATCCTAATATGACGGTGGCTGATACCGTTGCAGATGGCAATGATTTTGTTGAGATTGCTGGCAACAAACGCCACGTGATGTCTTATTTAGGCGACTTCTTATTTGCACCTGCTAGAGCACGATCACCGGTTAAGAGTTTATCGGGTGGCGAGAAAAACAGATTGTTATTAGCGCGTTTATTTACTAAACCAGCCAACTTAATTGTTATGGATGAGCCGACTAATGACCTTGATTTAGAAACCCTAGAGCTTTTAGAAGAAAAATTGGTTTCTTATGAAGGCACCTTATTATTAGTGAGCCATGATAGAGCGTTTTTAGATAACGTAGTAACCAGTGTATTTGTACTTAGCGGTCATGGTAAGGTAGAAGAATTTGTAGGGGGGTATTCTGATTGGAATAATCATGTAAAACAAAACGAGAAAGCTAAAATCAATAATACGGCGAATACCGTTAAAAAAACGGATGCGGTAATCAAGCAAGACACCACTGCAGCACCGGTTAAAAAGAAGAAGTTAAGTTTTAAAGATCAGCAAGAACTTGATAAATTGCCGCAATTAATAGATGAGTTAGAAGCCAAACAAGCGGAATTAACCGTGCAAATTAGCGCTTCGGCTTTTTATAAACAAGATGCAATGGCCATAGCAAAAACGTTAGATCAGTTAAAAGAAGTAGAAGTTAAGTTAGAACAAGTTTTTGAAAGATGGAATGAGCTAGAAGGGTTATTAGAAGATTAGACACGATGGCGCCCACTAAAAAGAGTAAAGCTATTTTAGATAATAAGATTGATATTTTAGGTATTCAATTTCCGGTACTCAGTTACGATAGTTGTTTGGAGTTGTTTAACGATTGGATAAAATCCGGTAAGCCGCATCAAGTGTGTATCGCAAATGTACATACGGTTGTTACGGCTTTAAACGATACAGAATTACGCAACATTAATCAGCAGTCTTTAATGACAATGGATGGTTTGCCATTAGTTTGGTATGCCAAGTTAGTGCGTCAATCAAAACACAGTCAGCGGGTCTGTGGACCCGAGTTAATGTTGAGATGTTTAGAACACGGACAACAAAAAGCATGGAAACACTTCTTTTTAGGTGGAAAAACAGAAGTGTTAGATGATCTTGTAAGCGCAATGCGCAAAAGTTATCCGGCAGTTAACATTGTGGGCGCTTATTCCCCCCCGTTTAGAGCTTTAACAATAGAAGAAGATCAAGCATTAGTGGATATGATAAATGCCCAGCAACCCGATTTTTTATGGGTAGGCTTAGGCGCACCCAAACAAGAAAAATGGATAGCCGCACATATCAATAAAATATACGCACCGGTGCAACTGGGTGTGGGTGCCGCATTTGATTTTCATTCAGGGCATGTTTTACGCGCGCCCTTATGGATGCAACACAATGGATTAGAATGGTTTTACAGACTCTGCCAAGATAAACGGCTATTTAAACGCTACTTAGTGACTAATCCGGTATTTTTAGCATACTTTATTAAAGACCTATTGAGCGCAAAGTTTTTAAAAAGTTAAGCTTTACTTACGGGTTGAGGTTGATTGAGCTACAGCAGCACCCATCATTAAGGCATAAGTATAAGCAACCGCAGGGATTTGTAAACTAAAGTCGACTAAGGCATGGGTGCCCACCAAAACACTCGCGGCTACTCCTAAAGCGGGATATATCCAGTTTCTTTTTCTTACCCAAACACCGCGTAAACAATATAACGCCAGCCAGGCGATAGATAAAAATAAAGACACCGCTTGTAAATAACCCAGCTCAAAAATATTTTCTAAATAAGTATTGTGGGCTTTATCGTAAAAACCTACGATAGTTTCATCACGATACAACCTAAAACTATCCGCAAAAGTACCATACCCCAAGCCTAACTCACTGTTATCTGATGATACTTTGGATAATAAAGTATAAACCGCTTCTCTGCCTTTGCTTTCAATATCGAGCGCATCTAAACGATCCATTAACACCTCAACGTTTTTAGCAAACAAAATCCAACAAATAATACTGGTGGCAATAACCAGTGCTAATAAACCGGTTTTTTTATGAATCTTATTGCTGACCAACAAAATAATCACCAAACAGATAATAGCCAATAGCGTGCTTAAAGCTCCGCCTCTTGATTGAGACATTAACAAGGCACAAACAAGGGTGAACGTTATTAGTAATGGAAACCAGCCTTTGATCAGCACGTGCTCATAAAAATATTCGCGCCCAAAATTACTACTTAAGCCATATTTTAAGCTGGAATCAAAGGCTTTAAACAATAAGGGAATAACCGATAAAAGGCCTAAGCCCGCATAAGTAGCATAAGAATTACGATTAACAAACGTACTTGTTAAAACACCGTTACCCGCCCATTTATCAAACCATAAAATAGTATCAAATTGGCCAACGCAAACAATAATGCCATAGAGTGCATAAGCTAAGCCTGCATAAGCCAATGCTTTAAACGTTAATAGGGCTTTATCAGTGTCACGATTAAATTGCAGGCTTAAAATAAACACCATTGCGTAACTGATTAAACGCATTAAGGCCGTGTAAGACTGATTAATGTTAGTGCTGATATGGCCAATAACAGGGGTTGATAACTGTTCTGCCGCTAATTTCCAAAAGGGATGATTCCAACTATCGGGAGCGATGCTAGAGGTTTGAATTAGTATCCAACCCACCGTAATAGACCAGAAAAAACCAGAAACTAATAAGCCCTTAAAATTAAGGTGTAAGGTGCGTTTACCCAATAATACTTGTATAAAAAAAACTAAGCCGCATAAAGCAAATAAAGCGGCAAATAAACTCCAAGCCCAAGGCCGGTTAGCGCCAAAAGGTATAGGTGATAAAATTACAAAGAATAAAAACGGATAATACATCGTGTGATATTAACTAATAAACCATAAGTGCATTATACATGGGATCAGTTAAGGCGCTTTAAAGCCTTGCTCAAATACCACTCTATCGTTTTTAAAATGCCTGTTTCAAAATTTTCATCGGCTTGCCAACCCAATTCTGTTTCTATCCTAGTAGCATCAATGGCATAACGTTTATCGTGGCCAGCTCTGTCTTCTACAAAGCTTAACTGATCTTTGTAACTGCCTTGGGCTTTGGGTCTTAAGCGATCTAAAATCTCACAGACTTTATCAGCGATGTAATTATTAGTGCGTTCATTACGACCACCGATGTTATACACTTCACCGACTTTGCCGTTGTGGTAGACCAAATCGATGCCTTTGCAATGATCTAAAACATATAACCAATCGCGGATATTTTTACCGTCACCATAAATAGGGATTAATTCACCACCCATCGCTTTACGGATAATAGTCGGTATTAACTTCTCGTTATGCTGTTTAGGGCCGTAGTTATTTGAACAGTTAGTAATCACAGTGTTCATGCCATAGGTATGATAATAACTGCGCACAATCATATCACTGCCGGCTTTACTAGCAGAATAGGGCGAGTTAGGAGCATACGGTGTGCTTTCTGTAAATAAGCCGGTTTCGCCTAGAGTGCCATATACTTCGTCCGTTGAAATATGATGGAAACGACAGGCCTCATAACCGGCTTTAAAGGTAAACGGTTTATCCATCCAATATTTATAAGCCACATCTATCAGCGTAAATGTGCCATTAACATTGGTTTGTACAAAAACGCCTGGGTTTTTAATAGAATTATCCACATGGCTTTCTGCTGCAAAGTGAATCACGCCACGAATATCATGCTGGTCAAATAACCGCTCTAATAACACGCGATCACAAATATCACCTTCTACAAAGGTATAGCCTTTATGGCCCGCTACCTCAGATAGGTTCTCTAAATTGCCGGCATAAGTGAGTAAATCTAGATTAATGATTTTATAGTCTGGATACTTCTCAAGAAAGTAGGGGACAAAGTTACTGCCAATGAAGCCGGCGCAACCGGTCACTAAAATTGATTTCATATTATTTACCTTAATGGGGTTAATGGTTCGACAAGCTCAACATGAACGGCTCAATACAAACATGCACTTCCAAACACTTCAGCTTTATCTAACAACGCCTGCTGGGTGTCTTTATCAGATAACGTCAACGCCTCTTTATCCACTAGCCAATCAATACCCAGGGCAGGGTCATCAAAGGCAATGCCGCGGTCATTTTCTGGCGAATAATAATTGTCTACCTTATAAGCAAATACCGTATCATCTTCTAACACCACAAAGCCATGGGCGAAGCCTCTGGGTACCAATAATTGGCGCTTGTTTTGTTCTGACAATTCAATAGAAACATGCTGACCAAAAGTCGGGCTACCGGCTCTTATATCCACCGCCACATCTAAGACTTTTCCTTTAATAACGCGAACCAACTTGGTTTGCGCTGCAGGCGCCAACTGATAATGTAAACCCCTTAATACCCCATAACTGGATTTGGATTCATTATCTTGGATAAAGTTGATGTTAAAACCTAAAAACTGATTGAGCTTATCTTGGCGAAAGGTTTCCACAAAATAACCGCGGTCATCGCCAAACACCTTGGGTTCAATAATAATAACATCATTAATAGCAGTTCTAATAAAATTCATCTAACGAAGGCTCATAAATAGTTTTTGTTTGGTTGATTAACATAACCCCAATGTAATTCAAGTAATAACATAAATAACTTAGCGTGTTCTGCTAGCATGGTATGTCCCTCATTAATATCATTTAATTCTGGATAATTTGCACCGGGCGATTGAGTGCGTAATAGTACACGGTTAATCCACACGTTGAAAGTTCTTCGTAAACTGGATTGCACAAATACACCTTTTAGCTCAAGTTCAGTTCGACGCTTGATCCAGGGTTCGTTAACAAAGCCATTGATGCGAAAACATTAAAAGACGTATTTAAAGACTGGCTCTTTAAGAGTAACCACAAGTACTTCAGATGCTCGGATGTTTCTTTTTGCGCGGCATGCATTTCTTTATTATCAACAGCAAGGCTTGCAACGAGATCTTTTAATTCTTGATCAGTCATGGGGAATAAAAATAAAATTTGTTTTCAACATGTTAGCACATAACCCCCGAAGTTGTTCATGGTTCGACAAGGCTCACCAGGAACGGATTGTG
>CAJADF010000070.1 GCA_903938485.1 uncultured Methylococcaceae bacterium | reverse complement strand
TTTTGGTAGAGGCAGGTGCTGTGTTAAACGGAGCTTTGCTGGCCGAAGGTTTAGTTGATGAATGGGTGGTTTACATGGCACCTTGTGTTTTAGGCGATCAGGGCCGCGGTTTATTTAATTTGCCTAGTTTACAAACGATGGCAGATAAAAAGACCTTTGTGTGGCGTGATACTAGACAGGTAGGACCGGATTTAAAGTTAACGCTGACTACCGCGTTACCTAAGCGCTATTAAACAGATATATAGGGTTTTAATGTTTACAGGTATTATTTTAGCAATCGGTAAAATTGCAGCGATAGAACGAAAATCGGGTGATTGTCGTTTAAAGATTGATACTAGTAACTTAGATTTAACAGATACTTTGCTAGGCGATAGTATTGCTGTTAATGGGGTTTGTTTAACTGCCGTTGAATTAGGAACACAATACTTTTGTGCTGATGTCTCTAATGAAACCTTATCTAGAACAGTGTTAGTCAATGCCACAATAGGTACGCCAGTTAATTTAGAATTGGCATTAACACCCGCAACGCGCATGGGTGGGCATATTGTCAGTGGTCATGTGGATGGTATGGGTAAGCTGTTAGAAAAAAAGCCGGATGGTCGATCTATTGGTTTTACTTTTAAGGCCCCTGATAATTTAGCAAAATATATTGCTGAAAAAGGTTCTATTTGTATTAATGGCATTAGTTTGACTGTCAATGAAGTTAAGGGGGCTCAGTTTAGCGTTAACATTGTGCCTTATACTTTAAAAGATACAACCTTAGCTCTTTTAGTCGTGGGAGATTTGGTTAATTTAGAAGTGGATTTGTTAGCTCGTTATATGGAGCGCCTAATGTTGGGCGAGGCCGCCGCTGCGCCGTCTAGCGGTATTACTGAAGAACTATTACAAAAGAGTGGATTTTTTGGCTAATGAATACAATTGAAGAAATCATAGAAGATTTAAAACAAGGCAAGATGGTTATCATTATGGATGATGAAGACCGTGAAAATGAAGGGGATTTGTTAATGGCAGCCGCCTTTACCAGACCAGAAGATATTAATTTTATGGCGCGTTATGGGCGAGGATTAATTTGCTTAACCTTAACTAATGAGCGGTGCCAACAACTGCGTTTACCCTTAATGGTTAACGAGAATAAAACTTCGCATTCAACCAACTTTACAGTTTCAATTGAAGCCGCCACAGGTGTTACTACCGGCATTTCAGCAGCCGATAGAGCCAGAACTGTGCAAGCTGCAGTTGCCCCAAACGCTAATCCAGAAGATTTAGTACAACCTGGTCATATCTTTCCGTTAATGGCTAAGCCAGGCGGAGTGTTACGCCGTGCAGGTCATACAGAAGCGGGCTGTGATTTAGCTAAATTAGCCGGCGTTGATCCTTCTGCAGTGATTGTAGAAATTCTTAATGAAGATGGCTCAATGGCCAGACGTCCTGATTTAGAAGTGTTTGCTAAAGAACACAATTTAAAGATGGGTACCATTGCGGATTTAATTCATTATCGTATTCAAAATGAAAATACCTTAGAGCGCATTAGTGAATGTGAATTTCCTACGGAGTTTGGAAAATTTCGTTTATATGCTTATCAAGATAAAAATGATAACAATTTGCATCTTGCTTTAGTCATGGGCGACGTTTCAGCAGATGAACCCGTGTTAGTTAGAGTACATGCGCGTAATTTATTGGATGATGTATTCTCATCTAATCGAAACGAAGGGAGTGTTTCAATACGCAATGCAATGCAAAAAATAGCAGAAGAAGGCAGAGGTGTGTTAGTTGTTATTAGACAGTCTGAGGATAATAAATCTTTAGCAGAGCTCATTCATCGCTATCAGTTAGAAGATAACGGTGTAGCAAGTGCCGTTAATACGCTAGATACCAACGATTGGCGCATGACAGGGACAGGGTCTAGAATATTATTAGATTTAGGTGTGCATAAACTTAAAGTTTTAGGCACTCATAAGAAG
>CAJADF010000069.1 GCA_903938485.1 uncultured Methylococcaceae bacterium | reverse complement strand
CTTGTGAAATTAATTTAGCAGATTTTTTCTTTGCTTCGATTTCATTTTTAAAAGCAACGACATTCACGGCCCATGGAGCAAATACATAATCCTTTTTGGGCACAGATTTTGTGCCTTGCTTTTCGACACGAGTGACTACTTTTAAATTTAATTTTTTACTGTGTTGCTTGATAACAGACTCAGGTTTCGGCTCTTTTATTTGTTCCTGAATATCAATTGGCTTTTCAGTTACTTCAACTAATTTAGTTTCTAACGGTATTACCGAACTCTTTTCAACAACACTAGATGCCACTTTTACTGCTGATTGAGAGTTTTGTTGTTCATGCGTCAAATTTTGCGCTTCTATTGGGTTAATTGTTGCAGGCGATTCAGATGGATTTTGAATAGCACTTGGAATATTAACTGGTTTTTTTTCTTGTAGAATTGAAACATCTTCTTCAAGTATTGACGTTAATGATTGTAACTTTGACACATCTTCAGATAACCATAACACTTTAACTGATAAGCCAATAGCGATTAACCCTAAAACTAAAAGCAGCCAATTACTAATACTGCGACCTTTATTGACTTTAGTAATGGGTGGGATGTAGGGTCTAAAGGGTTGGCTATCTTTTGTTAATGATGAAACAAAAGCATGATCTGATAGTAAGGCATCTTTAATTAAATTTAATGCGGTTGCATTATCAATTGGACGAGAGCCCGATAATTTAGGTTCTGATGTTTCCGTTTCTGTTTCTGTTTCTGTTTCTGTTTTAGGACTGTTATGATGTTTATTTACTTCATCTACGCTCTCAATTTCTTCCTCATTTTCATTGCTTATAAATTCATCAGAAAATGTTTCTGATGTTTCGATTTCATCATTTACCGTATCAGTTATATTGTATTCTTGATTATCTTCAGCATCATCAATAGGACCCACTTCAAAGTGTGCTGAATTTTTTGAATCATCAATCAAACTAATATCATCAATTTGTTTTTCGTCGTTTTCAACATAATCAACCTCATCAAAATTATGAGTTTGATTATCGAGCAATAAACTATCAATTATCTTGTCTTCATCTATAAAACTATCTATAGATACGGGTGAAATATCAGAATCATCTAAATTAACATCCAAATCGGCTAGGACAATTTCGTCTTCCGATAATTTATTTTCCGCAAAACGATTTTTTGAGACATATTTTGGCTTTTTAGTCATATATGGAATAGTCTGATGTTTGAAATAAAATAAAAGAAAAAGGAGTGCTAGAATATATCGTATTTTAATCAGTTAAAGTGTAATGTTCATAATCTTTTAGTAGATATGATGTTAAAATCAATAAAAAATACAAATTAAAGAAGCTTATGCAACTAATCATATCTGTTTTAAACAATAATCTAAATAATCTAATGGGTGAAATACTCCCCGTAATACGAGATTGCAACTGTTCCATTGTTGAAATTAGATCTTCACAACTGTCACATGCGGCGGCAGGTTATATTTTGATTCAAGGTAACTGGAACCAAATTGCCAAAGTTGAAGGTACTTTAGAACATATTGAAAAACGTTTAGATATAAAAATACAATCACTTCGACCTGATATAAAAGATAAAGAAAAAACCCATAACTGTATCCCTTATTCTTTAGAAACCATCTCACTTGATAAAAACAGTGTTGTTGAATCAATTTCAACCTTTTTGTTCGATCGTGAAGTATTAATTGAAGAGATTACGGGTAGCTCATACCAAGCCCCCTATATTCAATCATGTGTATTTTCCACTAAATTTATTATTTTAGTTCCCCCTCAATTAGCACTTTTATCACTTAGAGAAGAATTTTTAGATTTTTGTGACCAACTAAACATAGACGCTATTCTTGAACCTATAAAACGTTGATAAGACCATGACACAAACGACTCTTGGACAACAAGTACCTGACTTTGAAATCAGTGCAACTGGTGATAAAACTATTCGCCTAAGTGAATTAAAAGATCAAAATATTGTGCTTTATTTTTACCCTAAAGACAGCACCCCAGGATGCACACAAGAAGGCCAAGCTTTTAGAGATGCTAAAGAGGCATTCAATGAATTAAATACGCTTATCTTTGGGATCTCGCGTGACTCAATTCGTAGTCATGAAAACTTTAAAACTAAGCAAAACTTCAATTTTGAGCTCTTATCAGATACCGATGAAAAACTCTGCCAACTATTTGATGTAATTAAAATGAAAATTATGTATGGGAAAGAAGTGAGAGGTATCGAACGTAGCACTTTTATCATCGATACCCAGGGAGTGCTTATTAAAGAATGGCGTAAAGTAAAAGTTAAAAACCACGTTGAAGAAGTTCTTGAGTTTTTAAAATCTCAACCAGCCTAATACATTAGGACCACTTTTAGCCCCTAGAAACATGTCTATGGGCTATTAAATTATTCTAAAGAGTGCCTGTGGGGTTCAGTGTATTTAAAACTACACTGAACCCCATCAAAGCCAGAATATCATCAGACTTGAATTGCTAACATATTATCTAAAGCTAATTTAGCTAAATGAGCTTGCGCTTCCGGGACACTAATTCTATTAATCACATGACCCGCCGCTAAATTTTCTAGTACCCACGCCAAATGCTGCGGATCCGTTCTAAACATAGTTGAGCACATACATAATGTGGGCGACATAAAATGTACATTCTTGCCCTGCCCTTTACATGCGCCATGTAACCGATTTACTAAATTTAACTCTGTCGCTACTAACCAACGTGTATTAGGCTCTGCTTCACGAACTGTTTTTAAAATATATTCAGTTGATCCCACATAGTCGGATTTCTCACAGACTTCAAAACATGCTTCAGGATGAGAAATGACTTTAGTTTCAGGATAACGTTCTAAAAAGTTATCAATTTGCTCAGGTTTAAATACTTGATGTACCGAACAATAACCATTCCAAAGAATCATCTTGGCGTTTTTGATTTGCTCAACCGTCAAACCACCTTGGGGTTTATTAAAGTCCCAAGTAACCATTTCTTCTAGAGGAATACCCATGCGATAACCGGTATTACGCCCTAAATGTTGATCGGGGAAAAATAAGATTTTAGGTCTTCTGGCAAAACTCCATTCCAAGATTTTTTTCGCATTAGAAGAGGTACACACAATGCCTTCATGCTCACCACAAAACGCTTTTAAATCAGCAGCAGAATTAATGTAGGTCACCGGGGTCACTTCATTTTCTACATCAATAATTTCAGACAGCTCTTGCCAACATTTTTGGACTTTTAACAGATTAGCCATATCCGCCATCGAACAACCGGCGGCCAAATCTGGTAAGATGGCAACTTGCTCTGGACGTGACAATATATCAGCCACTTCCGCCATAAAATGCACGCCACAAAATACAATATATTCAGCTTCTGACTGCGCAGCATCTCTAGAGAGCTTTAAAGAATCACCCGAAAAATCAGCATGTTTAAAGACCTCATCTCTTTGATAGTGATGTCCCAAAACCACACAGCGTTTACCTAGTTTTGCTTTAGCCGCAATAATACGGGCATCACATTCTTCGTCATCAAGTAAGGCATAGTCTTGGATAAGAAAAGGTGTTGATGTCATTTATTTACCAGTAAAAGAGTTTTAGAAAGATTAAGATTAACTACCTAAATAAATCTAGGTAGATTGTGTAAAAACAGCAGGCAACTTTTTTGGGGCTTTAATACGCAGTTGTTTATTAATGTTCTCACGACCAAACACCACCACAATATCTCGAGGTGCTACCTCCATTTCTTTTGCTAAAAAACGCACCATATGATCAGTTGCTTTACCATCTTTGGGTTCTGCAGTCACACTAATTTTAAGTTGTGTGCCCTTCACTTTACCAATGGCATCTTTTTTTGCCGCAGGCGTACCCAACACATTAAGAATTAAAATATCATCTTCCCAAGCAAAAAATGAAGCCATCTGCTTAGACTGTGCTGACAATTTAGTGGTCGATTCTTTGGTGACTTTTTTTGCCATAAAATCTAAGAAGTGTGCAGGGCAACCGATAGGATTGCCCCACCCTTAGGACACTATTTAATTTTGTTTTTCTTTGTCTTTACCCGCAGGCTTAATTAAACGAATGCCTAATTCTTTTAATTGCTCATCGGTTACTACGGCAGGCGCACTCACTAATGGACACGCAGCTGATTGAGTTTTAGGAAATGCAATCACATCACGGATAGATGTTGAACCCGTCATTAACATCACTAAACGGTCTAAACCAAACGCTAAACCACCGTGTGGAGGCGCACCGTATTTTAAGGCGTCTAACAAGAAGCCGAATTTCTCTCTGGCCTCATCTTCACCAATGCCTAAAATTTCAAACACAGTTTGTTGCATAGAAGTACGGTTGATACGAATAGAACCACCGCCTACTTCAGTACCGTTTAATACTAAATCATAAGCGCGTGATAATGCCGCACCTGGATTAGCCACCAATTCTTCAACTGAACAACTCGGCGCCGTAAAAGGATGATGAATCGCATTAAAACGGCCCGCTTTTTCATCCCAATCAAACATTGGGAAATCAACCACCCAAACCGGTTTCCATTCACCTTGTAACATGTTTAAATCATGACCTAATTTAACACGTAAGGCGCCCATCGCTTCATTAACGATGCTCGCCTTATCAGCGCCAAAGAAAATCAAATCACCATTCTGTGCACCGGTTTTAGCCAATACGCTATCCCATACTTCTTTAGGCGCAAATTTAACAATCGGTGATTGCAAGCCATCTAATCCCGCCGCTAAGTCATTAACTTTAATGTAAGCTAAACCTTTAGCCCCATAAATACTCACGTATTTAGTTAAATCTTCAATATCTTTACGACTTAAATCACCCGCGTTGGGTACACGCATTGCGACCACTCGACCTTTTGGATCATTAGCAGGTGCAGAGAATACTTTAAAATCGACATCCTTCATGTCGTCTGCAATATCAACCAATTCTAAAGGAATACGTAAATCAGGGCGATCAATACCATAACGAGAAATGGCTTCTTGATAACTCATGCGCGGGAATTCAGCACCTAAATCGACATTAATCACTTTCGCGAATAACTGACGAATCATTTCTTCCATCACATTCATGATTTCGTGCTCATCCATGAAGGATGTCTCGATATCAAGTTGAGTAAATTCAGGTTGTCTATCGGCACGTAAGTCTTCGTCACGGAAACAACGCACTACTTGATAATATCTATCGAAACCCGCAATCATCAACATTTGTTTATACAACTGAGGTGATTGTGGCAACGCAAAGAAAGAATTTTCGTGCGTACGACTTGGCACGATGTAATCGAGCACCTTCGGGTGTCGCTTTAGTTAAGTACGGCGTTTCAATTTCAAAAAACTCATGATCGTCTAAATAGTTTCTTAAAATACGCGTTACATCACGACGCACTTTCATTTTTTCTTGCATCGCAACACGACGCAAATCGACATATCTATAACGTAAACGGAGTTCTTCGTTAACTTCTATTTCACTTTCAATCGGGAATGGCGGTGTTTCTGATTCATTTAAGACTTCAATTTCTTTAGCCAAAATCTCAATCGCGCCAGACACCATATTTTTATTGACGGTACCTTCTGGACGGTCACGCACAATACCCGTAATTCTTAATACATACTCACTACGCACGTGTTCAGCAGTAGCAAAAGTATCTTCGACATCAGGATCAACAACCACTTGAACCAAACCTGCGCGGTCTCTTAGATCAATAAAAATGACGCCACCATGATCACGACGTCTATGAACCCAACCGCATATAGATACAGTTTCACCTAACTGCTGTGTATTTAATTCTCCGCACTTGTGAGTACGCATAGATATTCCCTAGTTATTTAAAAATTTGTTTTATTGAGTGAAGCACATTTAGCTTAGTGACTTTTACATCCACCTGTAGAAGGACAGTTATGCGCTTTAGATGAACTCGCGGAAGACTCACCCGCTACGTTTTTCTTAGTACCGCTTTTAAAATCTGTTTCATACCAGCCGTTACCTTTTAATCTAAAACCAGCGGCTGATATTTTTTTCATTAAATCTGGCTTAGAGCAAGCAGGACAATTAACAATAGGGTCAGCGCCTAGCTTTTGTAAGGCCTCATGTTCATGTCCACAAGACTGACATTGATATTCGTATATTGGCATTTACCACTCCGAGAACAAAAAAATAATAACTACTATAAGGACTGTATTTAGTTTTTCCAAGTACTTACTATAGAATAGTTGTCTATTTTACAGATTCAGCGCCAACAATGAAAACATTAACCCTAATAAAACCTGATGATTGGCATATTCACATCCGAAACGGTGCCGTTTTAAAGACCGTTTTACCCCATACAGCTAAGCAATTTGCCCGGGCCATCATCATGCCCAACCTTAAACCACCTGTTACGACAGTAGCGCAAGCCTTAGCGTATCGAGACGAAATTTTACAAGCTCTGCCCTTAAGGTCAAGTTTTACTCCGTTAATGACCTTGTACCTAACGGCACAAACAGCCGTGTCAGAAATTAAAAAGGCCGCAGATTCTGAATATATACATGCTTTTAAAATGTATCCTGCCGGCGCCACCACAAACTCAGATGCTGGCGTTGCAAACATCAGTGGTATTTATCCTTTATTAGCAGCATTAGAAAAAAATGACCTACCCTTGCTAATTCATGGGGAAGTTACTGATCCAAACTGCGATATTTTTGATAGAGAACGTCAATTTGTAGATAGCACGCTAACAAAAATCACAAACAACTTCCCTAATTTACGAATTGTTTTAGAGCACGTTACCACCACAGAAGCTGTTGATTTTGTCATAAACGCTGGATCCAACATGGCAGCCACCATTACGCCACAGCATTTATTATATAATCGAAATGCACTATTAGCAGGAGGTTTACGACCCCACTACTATTGCTTACCCATTCTAAAAAGAGAGAGCCACCGCCAATCTTTAATAAAAGCCGCCACCAGTGGTAACCCCAAATTCTTTTTAGGCACCGATAGCGCTCCACATTTAACCCATACTAAAGAAAACGCCTGTGGCTGTGCGGGTTGTTATAGTGCCCATGCCGCTATTGAGCTTTATGCAGAAGCGTTTGAACACGCAGAGGCCTTAGACAAACTCGAAGGTTTTGCCAGTTTTTATGGCGCGGATTTTTATCGCTTACCCCGAAATACAGATACAATAAGCCTCACTAAAACTAGCTGGAGAGTACCGCTTTACTATGGTGACGAAGCTAATAACATCACCCCATTAAAAGCCGGCGAAGAAATCAATTGGAAAATACTTTAGACACACAGGCCATGGCGGCACCTGCCATCCCATTAAACCAACGTTTTAGAGGCTATCTACCCGTTATTGTAGATATAGAAACGGCCGGTTTTAATGCAAAAAAGCATGCCCTGTTGGAAATAGCGGCGGTCATTGTTGAATACAATGCAGAGCAAGACTTGCATATTACTGATCGTGTTACCACACATGTTGTGCCTTTTAAAAATGCAGAATTAGATCCATCAGCCCTAAAATTTAATGGTATAGATCCACATCATCCTTTTAGAATGGCTATCGAAGAAAAAGCCGCCCTAGACCTAATCTTTAAACCCATAAGAGCCGCTGTTAAACGTAATGAGTGCACAAGAGCTATCTTGGTAGGCCATAATCCGGCCTTTGATATTGCATTTTTAAATGCGGCAATTCAACGTACCCAAATTAAACGTAGCCCCTTTCACCCTTTTAGTACATTTGACACAGCCACTCTGGGTGGCTTAGCCTACCAACAAACTGTATTAGCTAAAATTGCCCAAGCCGCAGGTCTAGAATGGGATAACGCAAAAGCACATTCAGCTTTATATGATGCAGAGATGACAGCAGAGATTTTTTGTAAGATTGTTAATCGCTGGAAAAAGCGAGAAGAAACCGCTTAAACCTTAAAAAGCAAATCTACCCGCCTGCCATTAATAGCAGGCGGGTAGATTACGCTTAATAAGGCCAGCTACACTACCGTAATATCAGTAGCCACCAATGTAGGATGAGAAGACGTACCGAGTATTTCAAGCACCACAGGCGCGAGTTTACCAGTGCCATCACTGTCGTAAGATAATGCACCGCTAGTGGTGTTATAGATCAAACGGTCATCCGCATCATGTGCAACCCCTTTGTTACTTGACCAGAAACGTTGATCATTAACGCTAAACTGACCGGTTACACCTAATGCAGATAACACTGATTTACTCAATTGCAGTTTATCCGTAGCCGATACAAAATCCGTGACGGTGTCTTTATTGTTTTCACCACTCACTGCGGTATCAAACCAGAAGATATCAGCACCCGTACCACCGGTTAAATTATCTTTACCCGCACCACCGATCAAAGTGTCGTTACCCGCACCGCCATTTAATGTATCGTCGCCTAGGCCACCGGCTAAGCTATTATCAACCGCACTACCCGTCAACGTGTCGTTGTAATTACTACCTATCAGGTTCTCGATAGACGTTAATGTATCTTTACCTGCGCCCCCTGTGTTTTGTGGCCCAGTAATCGCCAATGACACTTTAACGGCAGCCGTTGCCGTTAAATAACTCACCGTATCACTGTTACCGGTACCCACAAAAACATCATCGGCTTTCGTATTGATACAGGTTTTTGATGTACCCCCCGTCGCTGCGACCACTGCCGACGTTGCAGTACTGGTCACACTTTCTAAAGTTCCACCACCATCGGTATAACTGGCTTTAACGGTGATGGTTTTGCCCACTTCAGTGGCTGTTAATACATAGGTTGTATTAGTCGCTCCGTTAATAGCCGTGCCATTAGCAAGCCATTGGTAACTTAAAGTACCCAAACCATCCACATCGGCAACCGTGTTACTTTCTGTTAACGTTTGACCTACTGTTGGTGTGCCGGTAATTAAAACACTCCCCGTGGATAGATCATTAACCGGCGTTACATTTATGGTCAGCGTATTAGCAACAAGATCAGTATCTACCCCACCATTCACTGTGCCACCATTATCTTGCACTTGGAAGCCAAAGTGCGCATAGTTAACGCCGTTGGCATTGGCTACAGGTGTATAGACTAACTTATTAGCTGCAATATCTGCCGCCGTAATAGATTGCCCCGCAGTCACAGCCACACCATTTAATTTTAATGAACCCAAAGTAGGCAGACTACTGATCTTAACGGCCAATAAACTATTACCGTCAGCATCTGTAAAAGCAAAAGCAGAGGTACCTATGGATAAAGCGGTATCTTCTAAGGTCGTTAAAGTGGCATCAATACCTAAAGGTGCTTGATTAACCGGCGTTACATTGATGGTTAGCGTATTAGCGACAGCGTCAGTATCGACACCACCATGCGCCGTGCCGCCATTATCTTGCACTTGGAAACCAAAGTGAGCATAGTTTGTGCCGTTTGCACCCGCAACAGGCGTATAGACTAATTGATTAGCCGCTATATCAGCAGCCGTAATGACCTGACCAGCAATGACAGCTACACTGTTCAAGGTTAATGAACCCACCGCAGGCAAACTACTGATCTTAACCGCCAATAAACTGTTACTTTCAATGTCTGTAAAGGCAAAAGCACTCGTGCCAATCGTTAATGCGGTATTTTGTGCAGTGCTTAGTGTCGCATCAATACCCGTAGGGGCATCATTAACTGGGGTGACATTAATAGTGATGGTATTGGGTGTTGGATCTAAATCAACACCCCCATTTGCTGTACCACCCTCATCTTGGACTTGGAAGCCAAAAGATGCATACCCTAAACCATTGGCGTTAGCAGCTGGGGTAAAGGTCAGTTTGTTTAAGGCAATATCAGTCGCTGAGATTAACTGCCCTGCTGTCACATCAACACCATCAAATCTTAAAGTACCAGCACTAGGTAGACTGCTGATCTTAACAGCCAATAAACTATTGCTTTCAATATCTGTAAAAGTAAAATCAGCTGGGCTTAATAGTAAAGCCGTATCTTCTAAAGTGGATACCGTGTTATTAGTCCCAAGCGGCGCATCATTAACCGGTGTTACATCAATAGTCAGCGTATTGGCGGTCGGGCAGATATCCGCTCCACCAAAAGCAGTGCCGCCATCATCTTGCACTTGAAAATCGAATGACGCATAACCTGCACCATTGGCGTTAGCCACGGGGCTATAAACCAACTTATTGGCGACGATATCCGTTACCGCAATAGATTGACCTACCAATACATCCGTGCCATCCAGCTTTAAAACGCCTGCAATGGGTAGACTATTGATTTTGACTGCCAACAACTGATTACTGTCAGCATCCGTAAATCCAAAGTCATCCTTACCAATCGTTAAATCAGTGTCTTCTAAATGCGCTCTGTGTTTATTGTCGCCACCTGGGCAATGATTAACCGCTTCCACATTAATAGATACCTTAGCACTATTAGAATTTAACTGCCCATCCGAAATGATATAAGTAAAATCAGCGACACCAGAAAAACCATGGGTAGGCGTAAACGTGATTGTGCCATTATTATTTAATACCACAGAACCGTGATGACCTTGGCTGACACTCACCAGTGATAACGCATCGCCTTCAACATCGGTGTCATTTAATAACAGATCAGCGACAGAAATAGTGATCGCTATGTTTTCATGGGTACCCGTAGCCGTATCATCAACAGCAACCGGCGCATCATTTACTGCAGTTAAATCAATCACCGCTTGAATAGGCTTTTCAGAGGCCAAGAAATCATTATCTCTGGCTTCTACGGTAAAGGCGTTTAAAGTGCCATTTGCATCACGCGAACCGGTCCAATAGGCTTGATGATTAGCATCGACTGTATTGTTGCTTACCGCATTCCAAGGTTTAGCAGAAGCCAAACTAGAACCGATTAACAAACTCCCTGTCGTTACCGATTTAACAACAAAAGCATTAACCGTACCATCCACATCTGCCGCATTACCCATAGCCATCAAGGTAGCAAAAGACACGGTAACAGGACTGTCTTCTAATCCAGTTGCAACAGGATTGCTTAAGCTGGTTAAGGTAGGCGTAACATTAAAGATGTATTGGAAATTATGCAGACTAAAATTAGGATTAAAGTTAACATCGGTTAAATCAGCCGCATTAACATTAAGTAAGCGCGCCACGGTCATTAAGCTTGAACCCGTGCCTGCCGCGCCATCAGAATCAAACTTTAACAGCGTATCAGGGCCCGACTGCACTAAGGCTAAATAATTAAAGTCGAATGGATTAACGCCGTCATAAAAAACAAACGCCGAGTACTTTAATAACTCAGAGAAATCTAATAAATCCCCACCCGCACCTGCTTTAAAATCCGTAATGACAGTAGGATCGGCATT
>CAJADF010000068.1 GCA_903938485.1 uncultured Methylococcaceae bacterium | reverse complement strand
CAGTGGTAAAGTAGACCTTGATTAAAGTACTTATAAGTTTTAGCGGATTCATGTTTGGTTTTATTAGCCGAACACTTATGTCATGAAATAAATCGATATTTCTAAATTTATTGTTGATACATAATCCATAACAAAAATACCATTAAGGTTTGTTACAACAATTTTTTGTTTAAATTAGAGGTCACTATTATGCAAATACAACAACAAATTATGCTGGAATTATCAGATATACCTGAAGACAAATTAGCAGGATTATATGATCTTATTCACTATTTTAAACTGGGGTTAAGCAAAGAAAAAAAACAAGAAAGAAATCCGGGTATTTTACAAGGTTCACTAAGCGAAAGTTTTTTTGAAACCTTACCAGAAGATGAATTAAACGCATGGGAATAAGCTATTTGATTGATACTCATGTGCTCTTATGGTGGCTCTTTAATGATAAAAGACTCTGTACGCTTAGTCGTGACATTATCAAAAATCCACATAACACTATTATTGTCAGTAGTGCTTCTGCATGGGAAATTGCCACAAAATATCGAATAGGAAAAATGCCGGAAGCTGAATTTTTGTTAAATAATTATGATGCTGTACTTACAAAAGCAGGCTTTCTCCAATTAGCTATAACCACGGACCATGCATTAAAAGCAGGAAGCTTAAAAATTAAACATAGAGATCCTTTTGACCGCATGTTAATGGCACAGGCCGAGTTAGAAAATCTACCCATACTCTCTTATGATTCAGCTTTTGATTTGACGCATTTACAAGTTATTCCTAACCACAATTGACGAAAAAATCACTGATAACGCGTATGCAGTTCATTAATATCTTTTATCATACGTTCACGCAATTCTAATGGCTCTAACACTTCTATTGCGGAGCCGTAACCTCTTATCCACCAAACTAATTGTTCGGTATAACGCACGGTGGCTTTTACTAATACATAGCCTTCTTCATAAGGGATTATTTCTTGATCTTTTGATAAAGGCGTTTCAGTGAGATATTTTGCTGATTTCGCTTCAAAGATACATTTAAAGGTAATTTCTTGTAATGAGGTGGCGTTATTCCAAGCGTTCCACGCAAAGCCCATATTTCCTTGCTCTAAATACTCTTGCAGAGTCAAGGTAATTGGATCTGCATCTGCCGGTAATTGTTCGGCTTTTTTGATGCGGTGCAAGGCAAACTGTCGTTGTTCTCCTGTGTCTACTTTTACGGCTATTAGATAGATAACATGCCCCCTAAAAACTAAGCCAACAGGGTTAACCGTGTATTTGCTTCGTTCTCCATCTAAGCGGACATAATCTAATTTGAGTTTTTTATTTTCTAATAAAGCTGTACTAATAGTTTTTTGAAATTCAGCATTAATATCAGGGGCTAATAAAGGTTGTACGGGATGTACTACGGCAATTTTTTCTGGCCACTTTACCAAAGCGTTGCCTTTTAAACTATGCAATACTTTTTCTGAATATTCAAAAAATGGCTCTAACTCTTTTAGAGTCGCTTCTGGAAATAATTGACTCAGATATTTTTTGACCAAAATAAATGATAACGCTTGGTTTGCAGATAAACCAGAAAGTAATATAACTTTGGCTTTATCATTCCAATACCAACCAAAGCCCCCGTCTTTTAGCATTTTGCTTTCAATATCCATAAAGACTTCGGCTAAAGCGATCATATCTCTTTGAATAGTTCTAACTGATACGTCTACGCCCTTATCTAATAAAAAAGCCTTAATCTCAGGCACAGAGACAGGATTTGAAAAACGACAATTTTGCAGTTTCTCTAGTATCCGATGATGACGGTTAATTTGATCATTCATGCACTTTCGAATCCGTTTTATTTGATAGTCAGTAAATCAATTGGGGATTGCTTATTAGTTGTATAACTTTTTAGCTTGCTATAAACTTTGTTTTGAGCAAGTAGATGCTTATATTAAATAGAAACATCCAATAATAATAACACTAGGAACACTCATGAGTACAACAGAAACACCCGAAGAATCAGGCTTAACACTTTATGAAAGAATTGGCGGTGCCGCAGCAGTAGAAGCCGCCGTAGACGTTTTTTATAAGAAAGTGTTAGCCGATTATCGTATCAACCGTTTTTTTGACGGGGTAGATATGGCAAAACAATTGGCTAAACAAAAAACATTTTTTACCATGGCCTTTGGTGGCCCCAATCATTACACAGGTGCGGATTTACGCACTGCACACGCGGGTTTAGTAAAAATCGGCTTAGGTAATGATCACTTCGACGCGGTTATGGATCATTTGACAGCGACTTTAAAAGAGTTAAAAGTTCCACAGGCGCTTATTGAAGAAGTAACAGCCCTTGCTGAAGGTACGCGCAAAGACGTATTAGGCAAATAAATATATTAAGGTGGATTAGCGTGATTTAATCCACCTGTAAATTTTAGGTCATTAAATAACTTATCGACCCGCCTAACTTATCGATTTAGCATCGGATATTTATTTACTATAAACAAATTTTATTTTCTTCAAATGGCATAAATCGCCTATTATAATAGGTTAACGTAGGACGTAGCTCAAACCTTGAGCCAGTAATTTAATGAGGATTTCATGAAGCAGTTGTTTTTATCTTTTATTTTTCTAACTCTATTAGGCTTCGGGCATGATAGCTTTGCACAAAAAAACCATAAAGCAACCCCTCACGAAACTCTACAATGCGCTGCATTTAGTACTTATGTTGGTAAGTTAAATCCTAATTACGGCGAACATCCTTCAAAAGAACTCATCAACAAACTGCTTGATCAATTAGTAAAAGAAACACCTTTTCGTTGCATCATGACCTATGGCGTTCTTAATGGTTTAGATACCGTTTTTAGCGCGGCTGAAGCAAAGCATATTAAAGTAATTTCGATTATTTGGCTGGACAACGATGTTAACGTGAACAGTCAATCTATTGAAAAAGGTATCGAAGTCGCTAAAGCCTTCCCAAAAACGATTGTTAAACTCAGTTGTGGATCTGAAGTAAGAACCCGACATGGTAATGCCCTAGATGGGGAGATTAATCGTTGTATTGATGCCTTACATACCGCAGGTGTTAAACAACCTGTTACGACTATAGATACTTGGTGGGAATGGTGTAACCGTTCTTCTGAATGTCAAAAGAACAGCTTTGCTGATAAAGTGGATTGGGTAGGCACTAATATTTATCCCTGGTGGGAAAATCAATACTCAGGTATTCACACGTGTGTTCCTGCTGAAAAAGCCGCGGATTTTCAAACAAAACGTCTTGAAGAAATTAATAAAATCTATCCAGGTAAAGAATTGGTCTTAACTGAATTTGGTTGGCCTAGTGGCCCTGATGGCGGTAGCACGACTAACGTGAAAACGGGTGAAAAATGTGGGGTTGCTAGCAAGAAAAATCAAAAACTGGTTATTGAATCAACCTTTAAACAACTCGCTAAGAAAAAATGGTCTGGCGTAGTTTTTGAAGCATTCTCTGAGGACTGGAAACCTGCTGAAGAAGGTCCATTTGGTAAATATTGGGGAGTATGCCAAGGTGACGCACCCTACACTTGCACAGCAAAGTTTAAAATATCCAAATAAAAATCAATCGATTTATCGTGTTGAATTACAATCACAGTCACTTTAAAAACTGCACCAAATGAAAACTGCAAAAAAAATACTACACATTTTGATTCCCGCTTGGTTGTTGTTATCTACACAAGTTAGTTATGGTCAACATGCAGAAATAATTATTGATGCAGAAAACGGCAATGTTATTCATGAAGTTAATGCGAGTCACTCTTGGTTCCCTGCGTCACTGACTAAATTAATGACCTTGTATGTAACATTTGAAGCCCTGAGAGCGAATCAAATTCATCTACACGACACATTACAGACATCGGCACATGCCGCCAGACAGCCTAATAGTAAATTAGGCTTACGTTCTGGAGAAGTGATTACCGTCAGAGATGCCATTTTAGCCTTAATTACACGTTCAGCAAATGATGCGGCAGTGGTTCTGGCTGAGGGTTTGGGGGGGTCTGAAGATAACTTTGCTGCAAAAATGACCGAAACGGCTCATAGTTTAGGCATGTACAACACGCATTTTATGAACGCAACGGGATTACCCAATCAATGGCAAGTCACCACAGCACGAGACTTAGCCGTATTAGCTTGGAAAACTCAAAGAAACTTTCCTGAATATTATCCTTATTTTGCTTCTCATAACTTTCTATTTAAAGGTCGTGAACTAAGGGCTATAAACAAGTTTACAGCCACATATCCTGGCGCTGAAGGCATGAAAACAGGATTTACCTGTGGATCTGGATACAATTTAATTTCTTCAGCTAGTCAAAACGGTAGACGTCTCATAGGTGTGGTTTTAGGTGGCATGACAAGCCCTGAACGCTACCAATTAATGATAAGCATGATGAACGGTGCATTTAGTAATAAATTTGTCAGCACAGGTTTAAACGTCATTTCAATGCCAACGAATGATGCGGGTACACCGCCCTTCCAACTAGATTGCGGTAATTTTGCACCCTCTACGTTTTCATCTAACGAAGCGAGTGCGGCACCCGTTTTTATACCCAGACATATTCATAAACGGATACACCCTGCAAAACGTGTAGCACATGTTGTTAAACCGGTGGCTATCAAACCTATAATTCATGCTAAGGCCGTTACAAAAAACCTACATAAAGCCATTAAAACATTACCCCACGGCCCTGTAGAAAAAATAAAACCCGTGCTTAAACCTAAAGTAAGTAAAATAAATAATAAAACAGAGGCAAAGACCCAAGCCCATAAAAAAAAATACCATCATTCTTAAACATTTAACCATCAGTTCAGGAAAGGATTAATCATGACTTTGCAAAAGCCTATCTTTAATAAATCGTTATTAAGCAGCCTAGTATTTTCATTAACGCTAGGCGGATGTGCATCAACCACACCGCCTCCCGCTAATGATCCTTGGACAGGATGGAATCATGGCGCACAGAACTTTAACGACCATGTCGATAAATATGTTTTAAAACCTGTCGCTAAAGGTTACCAATTTATCACGCCAAAATTTTTAAATGATGGAATTACTAATGTCTTTAGTAACGTTAATGACATAGGCGTTACTTTTAACGATCTTTTCCAAATGAAATTTTCTCAAGGTGGCCAAGATGCCAGTCGCTTCCTAATTAATACCACTGCAGGTGTTGGTGGGTTTATGGATATAGCGAATAAATTTGATTTGCCTAAACACAAAGAAGATTTTGGTCAAACTTTAGGATTTTGGGGGGTTCCATCTGGCAACTATTTAGTGTTACCTTTCTGGGGTCCAAGCTCACCTCGAGATACTTTAGGACTGATTGGTGACGCTTTCTTAAACCCAATTACTTATGTATCAATTTTTGGTAGCTCTGCAGTAACCGCTATTACAGCAGGCACTAAAGCTTTAGATGTTGTTGATCGTAGAGATGAATTAATGACAAACGAAAAAATCCTTAATGAAGGAGCCGTTGATCGTTATGACTTCTTAAAGAACTCTTATCAACAAAACAGAGAATATCTAATTAAAGACGGCAAAGAAGACGATAGCGACCCCGATTTAAATGACGAAAGCGCTTATGATTCGGATCGCAAATCAGGCAAAGGTAGTATTACTGGTAAAACTGGCTCAGTTACAAAATCTGGGACTGGTGGCGCTAACTCAGGACATTCTTTAAAGTTATCAATTCCTAAATAAAAAAAATCCCCAACCCTCGTGAATATTCATGAGGGTTGGGGATTTTGAGTTACGTATAATCTTTGGTCTTAAATTCCGTTTGGAAAATCGTAACTGTAGTGTTTACGTAAAGGCTTTACCACTTCCCATTGGCTATCTAAGCCTGCATGAAAAGAAACTAAATCACCCGCTTTAATCACAACCGCTTCACCGCCCGCTGGGGTTACTAAAATCTCACCTTCAAGTACATAAGCACATTCTGTTTCATCAAAATCTATTGGGAATTTTGATACTTCTTTTTCCCATATTTCCCAAGAGGCTACACCTAACTCTTTTAATCGCTCTTCACTTGGATTATGTTCGATCGTAATTTTGCTCATGTTTTTCCTAGTTATTAATTAATTTGAATTCGTGATTGTAGCATTTGAACAATAGTCTTGTTAACTCTGTCCTTGTATAAACTGGGTTCCCCAGCTCAAGTCAGATTCTATTTCAAAGCTAAATTTCTCTGTTTCATCATGATAGTTTTCTAATTGAGCCACTTCTACCTCATATTCTGTTGCCTCAGCTATTAAATCTCCATCATCGTTGTATTCTGCATTAATTCCGTAACAATCACCGTATACGCCGACTAATAAATTCTCGAATATACCTAAATATCGTTCATCTTCTGAGGCATACTCTTCATCAGGCGACCATAATGCCAACAAAGGCTCATAAAGCTGTTCAAATCTTTTGGCGATTTCTATCTTTTGACTTTCATTATTCATCTAATTAATTATCTTATTGATTCTATTTAAATTAAATACTTACCCAGTTATCACGTTACAGTATATTGCGTTAATACTCTAAAATTCAAGCTCTCAATTTATATAAAAAATTATTCTGTCGTATTAGCAATAATTCTATGAATACGTTGAGTATTGAGCGCAATGATAATTAGAATAAATGGAATCGACACCCCTTCCACGAGTTCTGGATTAATTTTAATTCCATACGCATGCAAGGCTTCTGCAAACTTACCGACGATACTCGCTGCATAATAGGTAATAGCAACCATAGAAATACCTTCTACCATTTGTTGCATACGCAACTGCATTTTTGCTCTTAAATTCATCGATGAAAGTAACCCCTGATTCTGTCGTTCGATAACAATATCTACCCGCGTCCTTAACAACTGACTGGCATTACTGACCCGCTCAGATAACAAAGTAAATCGATACGAAACCGACTCACACGTATTAATTGCCGGCTCTAAACGCCTTTTAATAAACTCGCCTAGTGTTTGTATGCCTTGTATTCTAACTTCTCGTAAATCATCGAGACGCTGACCGACTAATTTGTAATAAGCGCTAGCAGCCGCAAATCTAAAATGATTACTGGAAATATAATTCTCTACCTCCGCCGCTAAGTTGGTTAACTCATCTAATAATAGAGCATCATTTTTTTCTTGCATAGTCATAGCATTAGTAATGGTATACAACTGCCTATCTGATTTATTTAAAGCGGGATAAAGACTTCTAGCAATAGGAAAAGCCATCAAAGCCATCATTCTGTATACTTCAATTTCAAATAAGCGTTGTAATAAGCGCCCCGCTTGCTGAGCACGTAAATCATGATCTATTATTAAAAACCGACTAAATCCATCAACATGTATCCTAAAATCAGTAAATACCGAAGCTGCACCACCCGTCACTTTTGACCCTATAACTGAATTTCCAGAAAAATATTCTGCTAACCAACCGAGGTCATTTGTTTCTTTGTAATTAATATTATCTGCAGACAAAATTGCGGCATGAACAGCGACAATCATTTGACCTGTTAGTTGCGACAACCAGTCAACCGGCACTTTTTTTAATGCCGAATCCGCAAAGGGATCTTTGGGCGTATCATGTACATAAAAGCTATAAGTACTAAATTCTCCATGCTGTTCCCAACGAATTTGAAATACATCAAAGTTTGCCACAAAATGATCGGCCTCTTTATCCGGAGGGCTAACGCCATACCGCTCACATAAGCTAATTAAATGCTGACGCTCTAACAATTTTTGTTCGTGTGTTAATAACAAAGCCAAATGACTCGCTCTAACAGGTAACTTTAATATGAAAGGCGCTCTGGCATGTACTTCATTATGTAAGACAAATCGCTGAGGGTGATTTTCTGGTATAGGAAATAAAGTGGTCACAACTTATTAGGGGGCTCGTTGATAGATGAGGAACAGTTTACAGGGTAAACTTTTCATAAATATTAATCAATGCCTAGCTTTAAGGTCTTTAATCGTAGACAATATTAACTTTAAAATTTATCACATTAAAGATCTAAATAATAACCATGAGTAATCTACCCAACTGCCCAAAATGTAACTCAGAATACACTTATAACGATGGAACCATGAATATCTGCCCAGAATGCGCTCACGAATGGAGTGATGCAAATCAATCTGATAATGATACTGATAACAAAGTCATTAAAGATGCCAACGGTAACGAATTACAGGACGGCGATACGGTTACGGTCATTAAAGATTTAAAAGTTAAAGGGACATCATTGGTTGTTAAAGTAGGTACTAAAGTGAAAGGGATTCGTTTAGTAGACGGTGACCATGACATTGATTGTAAAATTGATGGTATTGGCCCAATGAAGCTTAAATCAGAATTCGTCAAAAAAGTTTAAGCTTATTAAAAAACCATCTTCGACCTAGTTTAATAGAGGCTAGGTCGAATTTAACAACCTCTTCACTAAACAACACACGCCCCAGGCATAAGATCAACCTTGACCTTGTCACCCTCTTTAACACCCTGACAGTCTACTGGTAAAACGATATAACAATTAGCCTGACTCATCGACTTTAAAATATTTGAACCCTGCTTACCCGCTGAACTGACAAAAAACTCACCATCACTATCTTGGGTCAAGATACCACGCTGATATTCTTGTCGGCCTTTTGACTTATTAAGCGACGACAAACTAGTTGCAAACATTTGCAGTTTTTTTGATGCCACTAAACCCGCTAGTTTTTTAAGCGCTGGCTCAACAAGATACTGAAAAGTAACTACCACGGCCACAGGATTGCCAGGTAAACCAAAGAAATGGCAACGACCAATTTTACCAAAAGCCAATGGTTTACCTGGCTTTATAGCTAACTTCCAAAAATTGACTTGACCACATCTATCTAAAACTTCTTCAATGTAATCAGCATCCCCTACAGAAGCCCCGCCTGTAGTAATGATGACATCAAAATGTTGAGCGGCTTTTAAAAAGCTAGTTTCTAATGCCTCAGGATCATCAGCAATAACCCCCATATCAACAACACTATATTGTGGATTATTTAATAAGCCATTTAATGTATAGCGATTACTATCATAAATTTGCCCACAAGCCAGTGGCTGATCCAGTGTTTGTAACTCATCTCCTGTAGAGAAAAATGCGACTTTAATTTGACGTATAACAGATATTTTTTCAATACCTACAGAAGCCAATAAACCCAAATCCATTGCACTTAACACTTTATTAGCCTCGAGAACTATTGATCCGATTGCTACGTCTTCTCCTTGTTTTCTAATATTCTGATAAGGTTGTGTCGTTAATGGAAACTGAACTTGATTATCACTGACAGTAACATGCTCTTGCATAATGACTGAATCTAGCGGCTCTGGCACTAGCGCTCCCGTAAAAATACGCAAACATTGTCCAGAACTCACCTCACCCTTATACGGACGCCCAGCCCAAGCCGTACCAACGACTTTTAATACAAAATCTTGTGCATAATTAACTTCATTACTACAAAAAGCATAGCCATCCATAGCTGAGTTTTTATAAGGTGGACTGGGTACTTTCGCATATACATCTTCTGCTAAAACTCGCCCCAATGCATTTTTTAAATCAACTAACTCTTGTTCTTTAACGCTTGTTACAGAAGCCTGTATTTTTGCTATAGCTTCATCAACTAATAATAAAGGCTTGGCATCTTGGCTACAAAAATCGATCATAAGAGCCCTATAAATTCATGAATAATAAAGTTCACTACGGTGCTTGCTTGATTAATATCTAATTGTTTTAATCCATCGGGAATAATTAAATCGGTGTCAGTTGCTATTGCTATGATATTAGGATCACTAGGATAGATTAACGGACTATTAAGCGCCTCGCGATGCAATTCTATCTTCGGAAAACATGCTGATTTAAATCCCTCGACTAAGATTAAATCTACTTCTGATTGATCAAAAAAACTGATTTCTTCAAATAAATTAGGTTCTTTTATTTCTGAAAACTCTGTGATCATCACTCGACGATGTGCTGAACTCAACATAACGGGTGTGGCGCCAGCAACTCTCAATCTGAAACTATCTTTGCCTGGCTGATCTATTTGCACATTATGATGACTGTGTTTAATTAAACCAATTCGCAAGCCTTGCTGTTTTAACGCGGGAATAATTTGTTCTAATAAAGTAGTTTTGCCTGTACCACTGGCCGCAGCAAAACCTAATATGGGTACCAGAGTATGTTGCATCGTCATTAAATAATATAACTGTTATCGTGGAAGCGCTTATTCTAAGGTATTATTGCTCGATGAGCATTAATCTAGGAGAGAACAGTGATTCGTATTATTGTATTGTTGCTATTAGGCGCCATTATCTATTTTAGTTTTAAAGCGTTTTTAAGAAAATCACCCGAAGTGATCGCTCAATATATGAGAACCGCCGCATTATTATTACTCGGTGGTGTTTTCATTTTCCTAGGTGTGACAGGCCATTTAAACGGCCTATTTGCACTATTAGGTGTTCTACTAGCATTTATGTTGAGATTAATGCCATTATTACTAAACCATGCTCCCACCTTACATAAGCTTTGGGAAAAGTTTTCTAACGGTAAAACTAAATCATCATCTAACCAGCAAAACACTAATGCAACAGGCAACATGTCCAAAGCAGAAGCATATGAAGTGTTAGGTTTAAAACCTAATGCATCTGAAGATGAAATAATTACTGCACATCGTAAATTAATCCAAAAAAACCATCCCGACCGAGGAGGGTCTGATTATTTGGCTACAAAAATAAACTTAGCAAAAAAAATATTACTTAATAAATAAAAAAAATTTAAACCTAAAACTGCACTTTTATTCATTCAACAATCTAACTATTCATATCAAAAGTAAAAATATTGCACATTTAAACCCCAGTAATTTTAAGGCCTTCGTTTGATACAAATAGAGTGATAAAGTTAAATCGTCATTAATCAATACAGTTATCCGTTTCATAACTTTAATTTTAATCTACCCTGAAGATCATCAATAAACGCTTACCTCGAGCTATTGATATCACTCACATGGCGCTTGATTATTAATTTTTAGACATAAAACCGATCAAAGTCAACTCATCATTAATGATAGAAATAAATCGCTTAATTGAATTTATCAGCGCTAATAAAAGCTTTTATATGCGCAATCACTGCCTGACATTATAAAAATAATTATTTTTATAAGTGCAATTTTAAAACTGCAGAAATGAAACTTTGGTACGTAACTTTACCAAATTACTATGATCCAACCCAAAGGTGATCGATATGAATAACGCTTTATTCAAATACCAAAAAAACAATTACAACACAATAAAACCTAAATATTATCTACCACCGAACATAATCACTATAAAAATATCACCCCAAAAAAAACCAAAATGTAGTTTAGGGTTATGCAAATCCGAAATTAGCGCGACGAATATTTATCTAAATGAAATATATCGCACGGAATTACTATCGGCAGAAGAAGAAAAAAAATATGCAGACTTAAATATTAACGGCGATATAAATGCACGAAATATCTTAATACAATCGAATTTTAGATTTGTCGTTAAGATCGCTTATCTCTATGTAAACAGGGGATTATCTTTTCTAGATTTAGTTCAAGAAGGAAATTTGGGGTTAATGCAAGCCGTAGATCGATTCAATCCAGAGTTAGGAACTAGACTAACCACCTATGCCATGTATTGGATTAAACAATCAATTGATCGAGCAATCATGAATCAAAGTAATAACGTCCGCCTGCCCATACATATTTTAAAAGAACTAAAACAATATAAAAAAGCCAACCGTGAACTTACAAAAAACTTGAATCATAAACCCAGCCATCAAGAAACTGCTGATTTTATGGGATTATCATTAGATAAAATTGAACAAATCATACTTATTGAACGACAAGCAGACACGCTTAATTTACAAGATACCGACTATTTAGATATCGAGCAGGTTTCTGATAGCAAACATTATGAACCATCAATACATCTTCAAGAAAATGGTATGCGACAAAATATAATCAACTCTGTTTTACAACTTCCGGAGAAACACAGAGAAATTATTTGTCGACGTTATGGCGTATGCGGCTATGATGAACAAACCTTAGACCAAATAGCCATTGACTTCAAATTAACTAAAGAACGTATTAGGCAACTACAGGTAATCGCGATAGATAAACTAAAATCAATTTTAGAAAAAAACAATCTTACGCTTGAATCTTTACTTGATTGCTCCTATTAAATTGTAACGGCCAATCTCTATAATTAAAGACTTGGCCGTTTTCTCTTACCGTTGCACAAGCCGCTAAATTTATGTCTGCATAAACCCACTGCACAGCATTAAACTCACCTATAGATAAGATACCGTTATCAGGAAAGCCCTTATCAACTGGGGTGTAAATTGCTCCAGCACCGACATTGATATCGACCGCTTCTGACCAAGGTGCGGTACCAACTAAAGAGGATTGCACCACATAGCATTGATTCTCTAAGGCTCTGGCCTGACAACCAATTTTTACTCGATGATAACCAGCGACTGTATCTGTACAACTGGGTACTAAAATTAATGTACACCCCGCTTCGACTTGTTTCCTTGCGAGAATTGGAAACTCACTGTCATAACAAATATTAATGGCAATTTTTCCATACTCTGTAACAAAGACCTTTAATTCTGTACCGGCTGTAATTAACCATTGTTCATTCTCAAAACGCGTCATCATCAATTTGTCTTGATAATCTATCTTCCCGACCGCATTAAATAGATAAGCCCGATTAACATAAACACCAGACTCTACTAAAACCGGAAATGTGCCTGCTTGAATCAAACATTGATGCTTAACGGCTAGATTTTTAAATAACGCGATAAAATCATCATGTAACGACTGCAATGCGTCTAGTTGTTTGCTTAATGATGAATAAATATCTTGTGGGAACAAAGAAGCCAATTCCATACTGAAATATTCTGGAAATAATAGAATATTTGCCTCTTGGGCCACTGCATTTTGCACCCATTGCGTTACTTTTTGTTCGTATTCAGTCCAATTTTCTAAAAAACTAATGTCGTATTGGGCTGTTGCTATTTTAACGGTCATGTTTTAGCCAAAAGGTCATAGGTTTTGAGGTTTCTTCGGCATCATCTAAATCTTTCCACGTATAGGCAGATTTAAGCTCTGGATGTTTAAAATAACCACGTTTATTCCAGAATTGATCTAATGGCACATAATCTTTAGGGCGACGCGGATGATCTATGGGTCGTTCTACACAACAGAAAGTAATATACTTGAAACCACCCAAGTATTCTGCATGCGCCTCGCGTTGTTCAAAAAACTTAACACCTAAACCTAAACCACGATAATTCTTATTTAATACCGATTCACTGCAATAAAATACTTCATCAAGATCATAAGCATTTTCGATAAAAGGTTGCTTCATTTCTATGGTTTCAAATTTCATTGGTAAAGCCGTTGAAGCTCCCACCACTTTATCGCCATCAAAAGCTAACACAATGACACTTTCCGGAGTATCAATATAGGTCTTTAAATATTTTTCTTCGTAATCATAATCACCATCATATAAATACGGAAAATCACGAAATACTTCAATTCTAAGGCGGGCAAGTTCGGGTATATATTGCGCCAATGCGGGGCCACTGAATCTTTCTATGCGAATATCTTTAGACATGTAATTTTTTTATTTGAAGAGTAAATCTTATTTTAGTCGAACTCATAAATGACATTCAAGCACGACACTTAAAAAGCCAGTGGCCTAAACAAATTTTTACCTCAATGCTTATAAATTTGATACGTCTTTAACGACAACATCGCTAAAATAGCACCCGTTGTATCAGCAATCCAATCAAAGACATCGGACTGCCGGCCCTCTACGAAGGATTGATGCCATTCATCAGAGAGCCCATATAAACTGCTAAAAACAACACTGAGAAAAAACACTATAATAGGTGAGCTTATCAGATGCCTAAGACTTCGCCAGACTAATAATGTCATTATAAAATAGGCTCCGGCATGATTAAGCTTATCTTGATGCTCAAACCACATAGGTGCAGGCAAAGAAGACTGATCAGAAAGCCAGTAAATAAATAAAAAATACAGTAATACAATCCCAAAATCTAGTGCTCTAATCATATTGTAATCAATGAAAAATGTATTTGAATTTGCCGAAAACTGCTTGCATAACTCAACAGTTGATGAGCTATTAATATGGACTCATGAGGCATGGCATTATGCAGAATCTGGTCAACTAAACTTTACTTCGGAAAAGCCCGTGTTACCCATTGCTGAAGTTAATTTTCCTGATAGACCTATTTTGTTGCCACCCAAAGATATGCCTAAACGCAAGTTTGGTAGCCCTGAGGGTATCGCGGCTTTTTTTCATGCAATTGCCCATGTCGAATTTATTGCTATCTATTTAGCATGGGACATTCTTTATCGCTTTCGAGATTTACCTGAAACATTTTATCAGGATTGGTTACGCATTGCCGATGAAGAAGCCCAACACTTTGAGTTAATCAGAATACATTTAAAATCTTTAGGGCTTAGTTATGGCGATTTACCCGCCCATAACGGTCTTTGGGATCATGCTACAGATACATCCGATAATTTATTAGCGCGATTGGCGATGGTGCCTCGTTGTATGGAAGCGCGTGGTTTAGATGTCACTCCCGCCATTATCAATAAATTTAAAAATCATAGTGATGATGCAAGTGTAGCACTATTAACTCGGATTCTAAATGATGAAGTGGGACATGTTGAACGCGGCTCCTATTGGTTTAAATACGTCTGCTCTCTACAAAATGAAGAACCCGAAGCTAAATACCGGGAACTTATAGCACAATATTATCTGGGCGGTATGCCAAAAGGGCCTTTTAACAGAGAAATGCGTATAATTGCGGGCTTCTCTAATGCTGAATTAGACTGGCTGGAAAATGGAAACATATGAACACACAAAAAATTTTTAATACCCCTCTTTTTAATTTGGGCTTTAGAGTTTTCTTTGCCTTAGCAGGTTTATCAGCACTCATTCTTATCGTACTTTGGAATGCTATTTTTAATGGTCAGTTAAGCTCCGAAAATTACTTTCAATCTAATTACTGGCATGCACATGAAATGCTAATGGGCTATTCCGTTGCTGTTATAAGTGGTTTTCTTCTCACTGCAGTTAAGAATTGGACCGGAAAACCAACCTTATCAGGTAATCATTTAGCGGGTCTAGCGATCCTATGGTTATATGGCCGAATTCTGCCATTTTATGCCAGCTTACTACCTGATGCCATCATCGCTTTTATAGACTTTATATTTTTGCCTGTGTTAATTTATCAAATTAGCAAACCTATTATTCAAACCAAACATTATAAAAGCATTGTTTTTATTGGTCTTTTAATATTATTAACTATTGGCAATGGCTTGATACACGCAGAGATGCTTGATATTTATCAAAATACTGCAGATACCGGCGTTAAATTACTAATAGGAACTATTGTTGTACTCATACTAATTCTTGCGGGACGCGTGCTACCTTTTTTTGTGGAGAAAGGTTTATCAGGAACAATAATTATAAGAAATCCACTTTTTGATACTTTATCTATAGGCTCAGCTTTACTAACTTTTACTTTAATGCTCAACAATGGCTCAGGGGGGTTAATGGCCTTAACGGCCTTAACTGCGGCCATCAGCAATGGTGCACGATTATTAAGTTGGTATGTTCAACGCATTTGGTATGTACCATTATTATGGATACTTTATGCCGGTTACTGCTGGATTATTTTAGGTTTTTTCTTAAGTGCTCTAACTGCATTTAACTGGATACATCCATCACTTGCTTTACATGCATACACTGTTGGCGGTATTGGTGTTTTAACCCTAGGCATGATGGCAAGAGTTTCATTGGGCCATACCGGACGCACTTTAAAAGCATCAAATGCCATGGCTTTTGCTTTCATACTTATAAATCTTAGTGTTATTATCCGTGTATTATTACCTTTAGCATTTCCGCAATGGTATAACGTTTTGATTTATGCATCGTCATTAACTTGGTTAACAGCATTTTCGTTATTTATGTTTGTCTATGCTCCCATGCTTAGTAGCGAACGTATTGACGGCCAGGACGGCTAATGGCCTGCCCATTGAATGATGTTGTCGATTTAATTACCGGCTCATTGGTCCTATTTTCTAGCATTGGACTTTTTGCTTTAACGCTTAACACTCGATATACCCATGCTATTGGACGAGTCAGAGATATTTACGAAGATATCAAAAAAGTAGATAAGGCAGAAAAACTAACGCGAGAAATTGAGCTTATGGTCAAACGCTGCCACATTCTTAAATGGAGTTTTGGATTATTGTTAGGAAGTGGTATATCAAGTGGCCTATTTTTACTAGGCTCCATTCTATCCAGATTTATTGACTATACCAATGAGCAAACACTCTTAATATTTGTAGTACTTAGTGTATTGTTTATTTTTAGCTCAATGATATTTTTATTTATTGATGTGATGACCTCATTAAAAGCCACCTTAATACATATTGAAAAGATTAAATAGATTTAGAACTAACATCAAAATACATGAATAGCCTAACTAGGCTATTCATGTTCAATTTTGCAGATATAACGCTGTAATTTGAAATTCTTAAAGCGATTTTAAAAAGCTAAGTAATTTAGCTTCATCGTTATCTGATAACGCTTTATATTTCTTAACTACCTGAGACGCTTCACCTGAATGAGCTCTTATGGCCTCGTCTAAAGTTAATGCACTACCATCATGTAATAAACGAGTATGGGTTCTTAATCCCCACAATGGAGAAGTACGCACTTTATTTCTAGTTTCTGCACCACCATTTTGAACGATGCCATCATTTGTACCTACATCGTGCAATAAGAAATCACTAAATGGATGAATTATTTTATTACCTAAAGCTTCTGGAACTTTAAAAGTAGGACTTAAAACTGTCCCAGTCGGAGCTGTTGTTATGGTTTCTACGTGACAAGAATCACAGCCTACCTTATCAAATAGTGCTTCACCAGCAATAGCGTCTGGCGTATTAGCTAAATCATGATCCGGCTCTGGTGCTTTAGTGGCTCTCATAAAATCAGCTATACTATTGATAAAGCTACTATCAATATCTTCTGGTTCAGCAACTGCATCAAATTGAGAGCCATCTACTCCATTGGGAGTCGATTCTGTCGATACAAGAGCGTTAGTTATACCTAATTCATTACGAGAAGCATCTCCCGAAAACGATAACAAACTCGCATGCTGATCTTTCGTACCAAATCGACCTACACGCGTTTTACCGGGCGCTTCAAGTATAGGAACAAGTATAGCCTGCCCCTTAATTGCTCCTCTAGTCGCGGCTTGACTTGCCGCAATATCTAATAACGTTTGATCAGCTATAGCCTCGACAAAGCCATCACCTAAGGCATTAGTTGACATTCTTAAAGTTCTGACATTTAGAGAATCGTCAATATGTACTTGTAAATTAGCATCAATAGTACGATCAGTTACTAAAGAACCACCACCAGGAGGTGGCGTAAACACACCATCGTTAAAACTACCTGCGCGTAATACACTAACCTGACTTCCAGCTCCAGTAACAGGTCCTTGGTGACAATCAGAACATGATTCTGCATTATAAAAAGGACCTAAACCATCACCAACTGATTTTCTTTTTTCAAATAGAGCTTTCCCAGTATTAAAATCATCTTGAGATATATAACCATTGGTAATGTTATCAAAACCAGTTAGAGCCTCTACAAACTTTGCGGCTGGCGTTAATTCCGTTGATGAGGAAGTTGAATCCACTACTACCGGTAACGAGTTATTAAAGCTTTCATCTGCTAAAACAAAGGTACTCATCACAGAAGTAGCACCTAATGTAATCAGGATTAATTTTTTTCTAATCTTCATATCAATAATTCCTTAGCTTGTAAAAACCTTATAACTTCTAACGTTTAGAAATTGAGAGGATTATAACAAACCTTTTTATCCTGTCCAGCTTAAATGTTAGAATTATTTATAATTTCAAATAAATTATTTAACCAACGCCTCTATCGCCTGCCCAGTATGAAAAAACACACAGCCTGGCTTTAACTGACTAAAAAAGTTGGTTTTTTTCAGCTTATCCAACACAGGCCCTTTTACTTCAGACAGATGCATAGTAACCATAGAAACTTGTAATTCTTTATTTAAAGTTTCTAACGAATCTAGCGCTGTTGAATCAATATCACTCACCGAAGTTAAAATAAGCACAATATGCTCTATCTTTGCATTACGCCTATATTCGGTATTTATAAAATCCTCAATAAAATTAACGTTAGCGAATGTTATATTTTCATCAATACGTAATAACAATAAATTCGGCCAAGTTTCTACTTGATGACGTTTAATATTTCGATAATATTCAGTGTTTGGAATACGCCCCACTACAGCAATATGTGGCCGACTTGTTTTTCGCAAATAACTAATAAAAGTTAATATAATCCCTAAACTAATACCCTCTTCAATACCCAACACCAAAACACCTAATAAGGTCATCAACTCCGCAATTCCATCACCAGTGTCGTAACGCCATGTCTCAACGATACTGCCTAAACGCACCAAAGGAACAATAGCGACTAAAATGATGGCCGCTAACCCAGCTTTAGGAATATTTTGAAACATCGGCGTAAAGAACATAACGGAAACAGCCAAAATACTAGCCGCAATTAACATAGCTATCTGCGTTTTAGCTCCTGCCGAAAAGTTCACCATAGTTCTACTAAAACCACCGGCTACAGGCATACCACCACTCAGTGATGTACTTAAATTGGCCATTCCAAGCGCAATTAATTCCTGATTAGGCTGAATTTTTTCACCCCTTAAATTAGCCGTCACTTTTGCTATTGCCACACTCTCCACATACGCAATTAGCGCTATAAAGGCTGCACTAGGCAATAAAAGTCGCCATGGCGCTCCCTGAGCAAAATCAATATTTAACCTAGGTAATCCTCCAGGAACACTCCCAACAACATTGATTGCTCCACCCTCATTAAAATAGCCAACTACAAACGTACCTAAAACAACTGTTAATAAGGGGCCACACTTAGTTATAGCAATGCTTAAAGCAGGTTTAAGCCGCGTTCTTTTAAGCAAACTAGCCAGTGGCTTACCAAATAACATCAACAACAACAAAGAAGCCAAACCCAAACCTAAAGTATGAGCATTGAAATTTAATAAATATTCTTGATAACAATTCAAAGCTAATTGACATTCAAAACTTTTTAAGCCTAATAACTGAGGCAACTGACTACCCATAATTAAAAGTGAGGCGCCACTAGTAAATCCAGTTAACACGGGATGACTAATAAAATTTACCAGCCCACCCATACGTAAAACAGCCATTAACAACATAATTACGCCGCATTCTGCTGACAAAACCAAAGCACTCTGGACAGGCTGACCTAAAGCACTCACTTCTGGTGAATTGAGCACACCCGCAATCATAATAGCCGCAATAGAAACAGGTCCAACAGATAACGTAGTGCTTGTACCTAATAAAACATAAATAACCGGAGGCAAAATACTTGCATATAAACCTAACTGAGGTGGCAACCCAGCTAATATTGCATAGGCTATACCTTGAGGAACTAATAATATTGCGGTGACAATCCCAGCGAATAAATCGCCATTAAAATCTTGGCGTGTATAGTTTTTCAACCATCTAAAAGCAGGAAAAAAAACACCTAAATGTGCCGTTTTTAAAAAAGAATCCGTCATTAAATTTAACTATCCTTACCAAAATCATAAATGTTTTTTAGAATATTATTGACATAAATAAGCCCACACAGAGGCGCGTGGACTTATATGCAATAGACAAGAAAAAGGCTTAAACGAATTTGTAATGCGTTAACTAATCTTCACTTGTGAATTTTTTAGCATAAGACTCCAGATGCGGGATATCAAAACGATAACCTTTGAGCATTAACGACCAATACATCCAAGGGAAACCGATTATCTTGCCTATCCACCAGATAAACAAATTCTTCCGAGGATCTAACCAAGGAAATGAGGGGGTAACCTTCCCCCCGTAACAGAACTCGGCTAACATAACCGTACTCAGAGAGGTAGTTAATGGACACGAACCATATCCATCATACTTATCACTTAAGGCTTTACCGGCAATTAAATGAAAAATATTATCGACTAGAATAGGTACCTGCTTTCTTACGGCCGCTGCTGTTTTCGCATTAGGTGTAGAAGTCGCATCACCCAAACCAAAAATATTCGTATATTTAGTATGTTGTAACGTATTTTCATTAACATCCACCCAACCTGCGGCATTAGCTAATGGACTTGCTTTAATAAAATCCGGAGCACTTTGCGGAGGTGTTACATGAATCATATCGAAGTTTTTAACTACCTGTTGTTTATTACCTTCAGCGTCCGTCGCTTCAAACGTAGCTGTTTTAGCATCTCCATCAATGGCCACTAGGTTATGAGAGAAGTTAGTTTTAATGCCATAACCCGCGACTACTTTACCCAAAGCCTTAGCAAAAAAAGGTATTCCAAAAAGAGCTGGGCCAGCATTACAAAACTCAATATTAAATTTATCTAAGATACCTTTTCTACGAAAACGGTCTGCAGCTAAATACATGATTTTTTGTGGTGCACCTGCACATTTAATCGGCATAGGTGGTTGCGTAAACAAAGCAGTACCTGATTGAATATTTTTAATACACTCCCAAGTATATTCTACGGTTTCGGGCGAATAATTACTGCAGACATTATTCTTACCAATGGTCTCTTTTAATCCAACAATTTTATCCCAATCCAATTGAAGTCCAGGACAGACAACTAAATAATCATAACTGACTACCTCACCTGAGCGTAAGGTAACGCCATTTTCTTCTGGCTGAAAAGTATCAGCATACTCTTTAATCCACTGTACAGAAGGATGTATTAAATCAGCTTCGTTTCGCGTAGTCTTTTTTAGAGTATAAGCTCCCCCCCCAATAATGGTGAAGCCTGGCTGATAATAGTGTTTTTCTGAAGGTTCGATAATAGCAATATCGATAGTCGCATTTTGTCGACGCATGTTATTTGCAACAGAAACGCCTGCGGCACCGCCTCCAACAATTAATACAGTATGATGTGTCATAAAATCCTCGGGGTCTTAATTATAATTATTTTTAGTACAACAAGTGGCCTACATGTATGAATTGATTTCACATTTCAACCACTTGCAGTTTAACTTATGTTTTAGATCTTTTATACGGCTTCTTTTTGCCAAGCGTCAAAACCACCCGCCATTGACAACACATTGTTATAACCCAACTGCTGTAATGTTTGTGCCGCCAAAGCTGAGCGACCACCCGTACGACAATAAATTAATACAGCCTTATATTTATCTGTCAATTCGGGTGCAGTTCCAATTTTAAACTCCAAAACACCCCTAGGTAATAAAATTGCATTATCAATATGACCGGTGGCGTATTCACTTTCTTCTCTTGTATCCACTAAAACAATATTCCCTTCTGCTAATAATTTTTTAGCTGTTGAAACATTCACCTCAGTTATATTTTGTTTAGCTTCTGTGACCAAGTCCTGAGGACTTAATTGATTACGAACAGGTTTTATCGCATCTCTTAAAATAATCGCGTCCTGACGCTCTTTTTCATCTAAACCACAATATCTATTAGCTGGAACCGCTTCATCTATTAAGCGTGGTCGAGGTAAATTCAGATTATTCATAATCTCAATAAAATCAGCCCTCGTTTTACCGGTTAAACGAGGATTATTAATGCGTTCTTGCTTAATAGTACTTATCCATCGACCTTGATAATCATGACCAGGGTAAACGATTGTTTCATCCGGTAATGTGAATAAACGCTGTGTAATACAATCATAAAGTGCCCCAGCATCACCACCTTGAAAGTCTGTACGCCCGCAACCACCTATAAATAAAGAATCCCCCGTAAAAACCCGATCGCGCCATAAAAAAGAAATACTACCGGGGGTATGACCTGGGGTTGCAATGACTTTTACTTGTTCTATTTCCCCTAAAGTAAAAATATCCCCGTCTTGGATTTGCACATCGGCTGTTTGCGCACCACATAAAGCACTTACCGCAGTTTGCGCGCCTAATTTTTGGCGCAAAATACCACTGGCGGTGATGTGATCAGCGTGCACATGTGTTTCTAAAGAATATTTCAATTGCAAGCCAAGTGTAGCTAACAACTCAAGATATTCATCAATATGTGTATTAACAGGATCTATAAATAAAGCCTCTTTACTTACAGAGTCAGCAATTAAGTATGTATATGTCCAAGTTTCATTATCGAATAATTGTTTAAAAATCATAGCGTCACTCCCGTGTCATTTGTGGTGGTCACACAGTTATTGTGTAAGAAATTAAAATCTACTTTTTATATTGCAATGCCTATGCCAAAAAAACAAAAAACGGCTATCTTTCTGACTTTAAATATTTTATTTTTAAAACTTAATCATGCTTGCAAATATTACCTGCAAGCAAATATGTTTCAATGAAACATATTAGAAACAATTAAAACTTAACGAAACACACTGAAACAAGCTTTAATTTTAAAAACCAGACGACGATTGATCATCTTTATCATCATCTTCTTCATAAGGCTGCACCTTTATCCCTGTAGGCAATTTGTCAGAATTAGCTGATCTTAATAAAAGTAACGCCGCCCCTAAAACAAACAACACAGCTACAATAAAAATTAACAATCCCATTAAATATCTCCCATTTTTTATCACAGAACAACTACCTTACGATAGAATATACAACACTCTGATTATATTTAAGCTTCAATATGAAACACGTCGAACTCCTCTCGCCAGCTGGAACTATTAAAAATATGCGCTATGCCTTTGCCTACGGAGCAGACGCGGTGTATGCAGGCCAACCTAGATACAGTCTTAGAGTGCGTAATAACGATTTTCAAACTGAAAACTTATCTAAAGGGATTAATGAAGCACACGCATTAGGAAAAAAGTTTTTTTTAGCGACTAATGTTATTCCGCACAATGCCAAAATCAAAACCTTCTTAAAAGACCTTGCGCCTATTATCGACATGAAACCTGATGCTCTGATCATGGCAGATCCAGGCTTAATTATGATGACGCGTGAAGCGTGGCCCGACATGCCAATTCATTTATCAGTTCAAGCAAATACAGTTAATTATGCCACCGTAAAATTTTGGCAAAACGTTGGAGTAGAACGCATTATTTTATCCAGAGAACTTTCGTTGGATGAAATACAAGAAATTCGCCAACAATGCCCTGATATGGAATTAGAAGTTTTTGTACATGGCGCTTTATGTATTGCCTATTCTGGTCGATGCTTATTATCTGGATACTTTAACCATAGGGATCCTAATCAAGGTACTTGTACTAATTCTTGTCGCTGGAAATATGATACAGTTCCTGCACAAGAAAACGCTGAAGGTGATTTATTGCCACAAGGTGCTACTTTATCAATGACGGACATCAGTAACGCTAGTTGCGGTGGCGCAGAAAGACACCCACTCGCAGACGAAGTGTATTTTCTTGAAGAAGAAGGGCGTAAAGGTGAATTATTACCCATCATGGAAGATGAGAACGGCACCTACATCATGAATTCTAAAGACTTGCGCGCCATTGAACATATTCAACGTTTAGTAGAGATTGGTGTCGATAGCCTAAAAATTGAAGGCCGCACAAAATCGCATTATTACGTAGCAAGAACAGCTCAAACTTACCGACAAGCGATTGATGATGCCATCCAAGGCAAACCTTTTCAACCCGAACTGCTCGGTGTATTAGAAAACCTAGCCAACCGTGGTTATACCGATGGTTTTTATCAACGTCACCACACCCATGAACAACAAAATTACATTACTGGCTATTCAAAAAGCCACCAACAGCAGTTCTGTGGTGAAATCAAAGAATATGACCCCGAAACAAAACTCGCTCTAATCGATGTTAAAAATAAGTTTTCAGTGGGTGACAAAGTAGAATTAATTCTACCTGAAGGCAATCAAGATATCATTATTGAACATATGGAAGATAGATGGGGCAATGCTATGCAAGAAGCCTCAGGTGGCGGTTATGAAGTAAAAATACCTTTGCCAGAACTCAATACACCTTATGGATTATTATCTCGTTATACCGATTGAAAATATAAAAACCTAAATCCCTAGTAATCTAACTTTAACTTTGAGAATAAATCATGACGTTTACTACTGCTAGTTTATGCGACTCTTATTCAAAAACTCAAAATTTACAGATTGCTGAACCACTATTTATTTCTTTTGGTACTAAGACAAGTTACTGCGGCAGAGTGACTACCATTAAAACGTTTGAAGATAACGCATTAATTGCTAATGTCTTACAAGAACCTGGATATCAAAGAGTCTTAGTGATTGACGGAGGTGGATCAAAACGTTGCGCCTTAATTGACGCAAGCATCGCGGTAACAGCAGTTGATAATGGCTGGGAAGGTATAATCATAAACGGGTGTATTAGGGACGCGGCTTTAATTGCAAAACTGCCAATCGGTATACGCGCATTACAAACACACCCATTGAAAACACATAAGCAAGATCATAGCGATAGAGACCAATTAATCAGCTTTGCTGGCGTTAATTTTAAAAAAGATAGTTTTTTGTATGCTGATATGGACGGAATTATCGTATCAGACACAATGTTGAGTTAGAATAATCACACATTAACCAAGTATAGAAGTCAAGATATGCAAATCGTACTCGCAAACCCTAGGGGATTTTGTGCCGGTGTAGACCGCGCCATTGAAATTGTTGATCAAGCCATTGAAGCATTTGGCGCACCTATTTATGTGCGTCATGAAGTTGTGCATAACCGAACGGTTGTAGATGGATTAAAAGAAAAAGGCGCTATTTTTATAGAAGAACTCACTGACGTACCTGTGGGATCTTATTTAATATTTAGCGCACACGGTGTTTCAAAACAGGTACAACAAGAAGCAAAAGATAGAAATTTGACAGTTTTTGATGCCACCTGCCCGTTGGTGACTAAAGTTCATATTCAAGTCGCAAAACACGCAAAATCTGACAGAGAAGTGATCCTAATTGGTCACGCTGGACACCCAGAAGTCGAAGGGACTATGGGCCAGTATGATAAATGCACAGACAATGGAGGTATTTACTTAGTTGAAACCCCAGAAGATGTTGAAAAATTAGTCGTAAACAACCCGGATAACCTTGCCTATGTGACACAAACTACGCTGTCAATGACTGATACCAAAATTATGGTAGACGCACTAAGAGCTCGCTTTACGTCTATACAAGAACAGAAAAAAGACGATATCTGCTATGCCACTCAAAACCGTCAAGACGCTGTATTTGAATTAGCAAAAACGGCCGACACCATTCTTGTAGTTGGCTCAATCAACAGTTCAAACTCTAATCGTTTACGAGAAATTGCTGAACAATTAGGTAAAAATGCTTATTTAATTGATACCGCGAAAGATATGCAACAAACTTGGTTTGATGGGGTTAGCGTTGTAGGTGTTACTGCGGGAGCATCAGCTCCTGAAGTGCTCGTGCAAGAAGTAATTACCCAATTGAAAGCATGGGGTGGCTCTTCCACTGTTGAAATTCAAGGTATTGAAGAAAAAGTAGTGTTCTCTTTACCTAAAGGCTTAAAAAAAGAAAAAGAACTGAGTGCCCAGCATTGATCTAGAAACTATTCGGATTGATAAATGGCTATGGATTGCGCGTTTTTACAAAACGCGCAAACTTGCTGCTGATGCAATTTCGGGTGGTAAAGTTCATCTAAATAAACAACGAATTAAACCCGGTAAAGAAATTAAACCCGGGGCCTCTCTTACTATCAACAAAGATAGTCTCACTTGGGATATAACTATTTTAGGCTTAGCAAAGCAACGTTTACCCGCCAAAGATGCTGCTTTACTCTATGAAGAAGACCCTGAAAGTATTAGCAAACGCCAAAAGCAAATGGCAATCCTGCGGGAACAAAGAGAATTGATTGGTTTTAATGCCCCTGAACACAAGCCGAACAAAAAAGATCGCCGATTAATCCATCAATTTAGACAACTTTAAACTATACAAAACTACAAACAGGTTGGCGGCTTAGGTATGCCAGCTAATTTACAAGCGTATTTCAAAGGTCCCTCTGGGAATAAGCGATGTAAATATCGACTATTTCCCTTTTCTTCCCCCAATTCTTTAGCAATGGCTTTAGTAAATACGCGAGCATTAGGTAAATGCTTATATTGCAGATAATATGCTCTAATATATAAAATGATTTCCCAATGCGAATCAGTTAAACAAATATCATTACGAACCGATAGCGCTATTGCGACGTCTTCATTCCAATCCGAAGTTTTAAGCAAAAACCCCTGATCAGTGGTTGCTATTAATACCGAGTTAACAATTAGGTCCATGACAATATTTTGGGATTTTTAACCGTCAAATTGACTAATCCCGCATAGTCAATCACTTCAATACCTATCATTAACTCAGTTAGATTTATGCCTCTTACTTCAATATCCTCTAACAACACATAAAACATATTTCTGAACATCATAGGCGCTAAAATAGCGCGTAAACTGCCTTTTTCTAATAGATGTAAAACACTACTCTCAAGAAAAACCACATCGTCACCTATACCAATGCGTTCCAAAACAGATAGTTGTATGGGGGACTGAAAAATAAGATGTAACATATTAATAGTTATCAGTAAACTTAAGGCCGACAATACCAATGATTACGAAGGCAATCGAAACTAATCGTAACCAATCTACGGATTCTTTAAATAGAATAATACCTACAATTGCCACGCCAACGGCACCCATGCCCGTCCATACTGCATACGCTGTACCCAACGGTAAGGTTTTAAGCGCCCACATCAGTAAACCAAAACTTCCTACACCCGAAATAGCAGTAATCACACTAGGCCACAGTTTGGTGAAGCCTTCATTAAACTTAAGACTTAACGCAAAAATAATCTCTACAAACCCCGCCGAAAACAAAAGCAACCACGCCATCTAAACACTCCTTTCTTTGTGTATAAAAGCTTACTATTTTACAATAGTCTGCAAAATAAGCGCGTATTCAATATCTCAACCTATAAATGTACAATCAAACATCACAAAGCTCCGAAAATATATTGACGGTTACGCAACTCAATCGTGCGACCAGCCTTTTACTCGATAATCATTTTTTAAATATATTTGTCGAAGGTGAAATATCGAATTTTAGCTCGCCCTCTTCGGGACATCTGTATTTCTCTTTAAAAGACGCGAATGCCCAAGTTCGCTGCGCCATGTTTAAAAGTCAGCAACGCCGATTGAGCTTTACGCCCAGCAATGGTAAACAAGTCATAATTAAAGCGCGTGTTAGTCTTTATGAGCCTAGGGGGGATTTTCAACTCATCGTTGAGCATATCGAAGAAGCCGGAGATGGTGCTTTACGCCGAGCATTTGAGGCTTTAAAAATTAAGCTTGCTGATGAAGGTTTATTTGATAAAGTCAACAAAAAGACCCTACCTTTATTGCCTCAATCCATTGGCATTATTACCTCTCCCACAGGAGCCGCCATTAGAGATATTATTACCGTTTTACGCAGACGTTTTATTGCAATACCCGTCATTATTTATCCAGTAGCCGTGCAAGGCAATAATGCCAAACACGAAATTGCAAAAGCCATTCAGCTTGCCAACCAAAGAAATGAATGTGACATTCTCATCATTGGACGGGGAGGTGGATCATTAGAAGATTTATGGGCTTTTAATGAAGAAATAGTTGCTAGAGCTATTTTTGCCAGCAACATCCCCATTATTGCTGCAGTAGGGCATGAAACTGATATAACGATCGCGGATTTTGTAGCCGATCAAAGAGCAGCAACCCCTTCTGCAGCAGCTGAATTTGCAAGCCCTGACCAACAAGAATGGTTAACGCGACTGAATCAACTAAACTTTCAATTACAGCAACAAATCACTCGAAAATTAAATCATAAGACCCAAGCTCTAACTTGGATTAATCAACGCTTACAACAACAGCACCCCGGTCAAAAGTTATTAAGAAATGCACAACGCCTTGATGAACTTGAACTAAGAATTAAACAAACCATTCAAGGAAAACTAGACCGAAATAAGCATCAATTAGCGACAAAAATTGCTAAATTAGGTCAATACAATCCAACAATTACAATTAACAGTTATCAGCAAAAACAAACGCATTTAAAACAACGCCTTATCAGCTCCATGCAACATAAACTGACTCATCTAAACCAATCAATACTAACATCCAGCCAAACGCTCAATGCAGTCAGTCCCTTAGCGACCTTAAATCGTGGATATGCCTTAGTCATTAAGCAGCAAAATGGAGAGCTCGTTAGCTCTACCCAACAATTAAATTTAGGTGAGCGTGTGGAAACCAAGCTAGCCAATGGTAGCTTCGTCAGTGAAATAACCGCATTAGAGAAAGCGATAACCTAGCTTATTTACGCCAAAACTCGGGCACAAATAAAATAACAATCGAAAATATCTGCACACGACCCAGCAACATCGCAAAGGTACAGACTGCTTTTTGATAATCACTTAATATTGCAAAACTAGATCCAGGTCCAACTTCGTTTAATCCGGGCCCCGCATTATTAAAACAAGCAATAATGGCAGAAAATGCAGTTACGAAATCTAACCCACTTATCAGCAAAGCAAAAATAAGAATAACAATACTTATAAAATACAAAAAGATAAAACCGGTTACCGAGTTAACTATAGCATTGCTAATGAGCATATCCCCAATTTTTAAAGGCCTAATTGCATAGGGATGGATAAACTTAAACATTTCTAATCGCGCTTGCTTCATTAAGATAATCGTGCGAATCATTCTGATACCACCACCTGTTGAACCCGATGAGGCCGCTAAACAACTTAAAAACAACATCCACATCGGCACAAAAATCGGCCACTTGTTATAGTCTTGATTCGTAAAACCACTATCTGTCGCTATAGAAACTAAATTAAACGTCGCATAACGTAGCGCCGTATAAAAATCATTATAAGTGCCGTTATCCCACAAAATAAAAGCGGCTAAAACACAACTACCTAATACTAAAGTTAAAAAAGCTCTCGCTTCTCTATCATAAAAATAAGGTTTAATTGATTGCTTACGGATTGCCACGAAATGCGTAGCAAAATTAATGGCCGCAATTAATTGAAAAACGGTTAATACCACTTCAATAGACAACGAATTATAGAATCCAATACTGCTATCATGGGTAGAAAAACCACCTAAACTCATTGCAGAAAACGCATGACAAATAGCATCAAACCAATTCATTCCTGCCCAACGTAAAGCCAACAAGCACAACAAGGTAAATCCAGCATAGACCATCCACAAAGCCTTAGCGGTTTGTGCGATGCGAGGAGGCAAATCAGACTCTTTAACAGACCCAGGGGTTTCCGCCTTATAAAGCTGCATACCGCCAATCCCCAATATAGGTAAAATAGCCACAGCAAATATAATAATCCCCATACCCGCAATCCAATTAAGCTCACAGCGCCAAAGATTAATGGACATAGGTAAATTATCTAAACCTGACAAGATAGTTGCGCCCGTCGTTGTTAGACCCGATACGGTCTCAAAATAAGCATCACTAAAACTTAATTGAGGCATGAAAATCATCAAAGGAATGGTACAAAGCACAGGGGTTAATGACCATGTACTCGCCACTAACAAAAAGCCTGCTTGCCTAGAAACCTTCTTTGGCACCCAAACGGTAGCAAGAAATAAAAAAGCGCCTAATACGAAAGTGATCAGCGTACCATAAGAAAAAGCCAATGCAGCACCATCATTAGTTAATTCTGAAGTGACCCAACAAGTACTCATTAGAGCACTAAAACACAGTGTGACTAACCCGAAGATATGGACAATAGTTAGAAATACATTCATTTAGATACGTTTAAAAGTTTGTTCAATATTACTAACCAATTTTTTATCCATGGCAAACATCACCACATGATCATTTTCTGCAAAGACGGTATCGTGATGAATCGGAATAACTTCGCTATTACGAATCAAGGCACCCATTACAATACCCGGTGGAAACTTGATGCTATCAACACTTCTACCTACCACTGAATTTTCTTCATTGCTAGCATGAGCAATCGCTTCAATCGCCTCAGCCGTTCCACCACATAATGAAGTGACCTGCGCCACATCACCACGACGCACATGTTTTAAAATACTGCCTAAGGTTTCTTGATTAGGCAATACAGTCACATCAATCCCCGTTCCAGGTACTAATTTAGTGTAAGAATTTTGATTTAATAAACAGATGGTTTTACGCGCCCCAAGACTCTTAGCTAAAGACGCAGAAACAATATTAACCCCATCATTATTGGTAATAGCACAAAACAAATCTGCGCTATCGATAGACTCATCTAATAACAAATTTTCATTGGCACAATCACCTAATAAAACGACCGTATTATTAAGTTCATTAGCCATTTTATGAGCCCGAACAGGATCTTTTTCTATTAATTTGACTTGATGGTCTTTTTCTAAAGCCAGCGCTAAACGTTTACCAATATGACCACCACCGGCAATAATTACTCGTTTTATAGGGGCTTCTAACTTATCTAACGCTTTTAAGACTCTTTTAACTTCTTGGCTAGGTGCAACAAAAAAAACCTCATCATCGGGTTCAACACTTACGTCGCCACTCACACAAAGTGGTTTACCGTTTCTAAAAATAGCGACTACCCGCGTCTTACTATCAGACAAACGCTCTTTTAAAGTTCTAATTTTTTTACCCGTTAAGAACCCATTCTCAACGACTTTTACAGAAAACAATCGGACTAAACCACCCGCGAACTCAGAAACATGCAGCGCACCTGGAAATTCAACTAAATTACGAATTGATTCCATCACAATGTGCTCAGGACTAATTACAATATCAATGGGTAATCCTTCAGTACCAAATAAACCGGGTCTTTTTAGATAATCAATCGCTCTAACTCGAGCAATTGTTTTGGGGCGTGGGTGCAGTGCTTTAATGATAAGACAAGCCAACATATTGGTCTCATCACTTTCGGTAACAGCAATAACAATATCAGTATTATCAATACCCGCTTGCTCTAAAACGCTGGGATGGGCGGCATTACCTGTAACCGTTGCAATATCATAACGATCCTTTAAAGCATCTAAGAGATCTTGCTTAAAATCAACCACTACAATATCGTTTTCTTCATTAGCAAACGCTTCAGCTACTGAAGAACCGGTCATACCGGCGCCAAGAATAAGTATTTTCATCAAAAATATACCGAGTTAAGCAGTATTAATATCAGTCAAAATAATGACACTCAAACCGGTATTTTACCCTAATCCATACATTAGTATTGCTCATTAGCCAACAGAATTTAAAAACAACTGCCATAATCTAATAAAAGCTCCTCACAGCCAAAAAATAAGCGAGGGTAATCAATACGTAATAATAATTTTAAACTATATTCAAACAACACAGCAAACGTCATTAACCTTGCCCCTGCCGCATAAAATTTAAACTGCGTATTGGTCGAACACCGCCAAATAGCTGTCATCCACCAAACAATCGGCAACAACAACATTAAATGCACATCGTCCCAACTGGAAACGGTTAAAAGCCCCATTTTTGCTAAGGTGTCTGCCGCATACAAACTAGCATTCAAGATAATAAAGTAGGGCCAAAACACCCAAACCAAGCGAAACTGTCCCGACCAGGAGCCAAACAAATAACTGACATCTGTTTGTTTTTTATTAAAATCCGCTAGATTAGGAGCAGTCATCAACAAGATAACAAACAAAGCCATACAAATAAGCAATAACTCAAATGGGCTCGCTAAACCCACTTGACTAAAAAACAATGGTAAAGAATACAAAAACATATAAAACAACCTTATCTAAATACACTCAACTCTTGGTAATGAGCTATTATTAAACCTTGTACCACACTAAAACAAGAAAATATAAAACTATAAGCCAATATTAATTCTTAACACAATATTGCCAACCTGCAAATCTAGCGGTACAGTTAAGCAAAAAACCATGACACAATCAATTATGCTAATAAAAGGTAACCACATGAAAAAAACCCTATTTAGCTTGGGACTCATCAGCACTGTATTCTGCACAAGCACTAGTGCTGCAGACCTTGATCGAATAGAAGTAGAAAAACGTCTGGCTAATGCGGATAAAAACCATCCTGCAGACTTAAAACGCAAAGATCTAACCGACATTAATTTATCAAACCTTAACTTTACCCATGCTGATTTATGGGGTTCCGACTTACGTCGTTCTAACTTAAATCACAGTAACTTATCAGGCTTAAACTTAGACTTGTCCGTGCTTTCTAAAGTAAACTTCTCGCATGCTGATCTTTCCAAAACCAGTATTTTTGGTGTACATGTGGGCAGTGCTAATTTAACAGATGCTAACTTAAGTGGTAGTCGATTTATTGGCGTCATGGATAAAGCAAATTTAAGCAACGCAAACTTGTCGCATGCTCTTTGGGGTGCGGATATGAAGAACCAATCCATGGGCTTAATGCGAGCCAGTTTAAATAATGCAAACTTAAGTGGTGCGGATTTATCCTACGCCAACTTTGATAGAGCCACCATGCGTTATGCAAACTTTAGCCATGCCAAACTCCATAACACGGTGTTATTTGGCGTTGATCTTTCTGGCGCAAACTTTAGCAATGCCGATTTATCAGGTGCCGACTTAACCGGCACTAATCTCGAAGAAGCCAACTTTAGTGGTGCTAATTTAGAGGGCACTCGCTTTGCTGGTGTAAAGGATAAATCTAAACTAAAAGGTTTAAATACCAGTAAAAACGTGGATAAAGCCCTGATTGATTAATCTCTTTATTCTTTATTACATTTAACACAAACCGGCTTATAACATGAAAAAACTGCTCGCTTTACTAATACTCTGCGCATTAATCACTGGCTGTGAAGACATGAAAATGGACCGAAAAGTTGGAAGCAACTCAACGATAACATTAACTAATCAGAGCCTATAATCATTACTCTTTAATGCTTAGCAAGTCATCGTTTAACCAAAGTAAAAACAACTCATAACCCAAAGCTAACGTGACGGCACCAATAAACAAACCGATAACGCCAGCAGTTAATAAGCCCCCTATGGCGCCCATAAAGATAATGGCCATAGGGGTTTTAACGCCGCGACCTAATAGAATGGGTTTTAAGATATGATCAATTAAACTGATCGGCAAATTCCAAGCTAAAAAAACCACGGCCGTAAAAGTGTCACCCGTATAAAACAAATAAATAATCATAGGGATAACAATTAAACCGATACCAATCTGCGCAATCGATAAAATTAAACACAACAAGGCCCATAAACCTGCCGCCGGAATACCCACCACAATAAAGCCAATACCCGCCAACAGACTCTGAATTAACGCCACCCCTAAAATACCATTCGCAACACTTCTAACCGTAGCCTCAGTTAACTCGGCAAAGCTATCACCTTTTTCATTAGCCAGTCTGGTCGTAATCGCTCTAGTGGTTTTATGACAGCCTTGCGCATTGGCCAACAAAATGCCAGCCACAATTATAGCCACCACAAAATGTAGAATGGCCACCCCGGCACCCGTGGCGGCGGATAAAAGCCAACTACCAATCACCTTAAGGACAGGCGTGAGTTGCTGTAAAGCGCTGTGAATATTTTCCGACGCTAACAACCAAAACTTAGCTAAGGGCTCGCCCACCAACATGACCGTATGCAGATTTTCGGGCGGTGGCGGAATTAATGGCGTACCATCCTTAATCTTATCGCCCACCATACTCAACCCTTGGATCAGGGTTTCAGTAAGTAAGACAGTGGGCACCAGCATGATAATTAAAAAACCAACGGTAAATAAGGTGGCCGCCAACTTATTACGCTGACCTAAAGCAGATTGCAAGCGCAGATACAATGGATAAGCCGCAATGGCAATAATTGCCCCCCAAATAATCGGAATAATAAACGGCTCAACAATCTTAAAACACCACACCGAAATAATCAGTAATAACCCGATTTGAATAGTAGCTTCTAGCGAACGATGCACAAAAATGCGATCACTTATTTTCTGAGCAGTTGGTTTCATAATAGACTCGAGTTGATTGTATTGACTTACATAATAGCAGATTTGAAAAGGGCACAAGCTAAGTAGCAAAGGTATTGATTTTGTTATACCCAGTTTTCCATCAATAAACCTGGAACACGCTCAAACTCACGGAGATTATTACTGACCAATATTAACCCTTGGCAACGAGCTTGGGCCGCAATATGTAAATCATTTACACCAATAGAATTACCTGCTGTTTCTAAAACAGCTCGAATACTACCATAATGATATGCTGCATTTTCGCTATAAGGTAAGGTGCTTAATCGACTGCAAAAATCTTCGACAACCTTTAAATTACGGGCTGGAAATTGACTTTTTTCTGCACCATGCACTAACTCAGCCAATGTAATAGCAGAAATAGCCATACGACCTTGTTGCCGATTAAACATAGTTAAAACTTCAATGGGGCGTTGTTTAATCACATAAATAACAATATTAGTATCGAGCAAATATTTCAGCATAGTAATAGGTAATTAAAAACTATCTCGATCACTTTGTTGCTGGCTGTCACGTTCAGTCATAAAATCTTCACTAACAGTTTGGCCTCCTAAAAAGAAACTATCCCAAGCTTGCTCAGCAGGCGCGATAATACGCTCCACACCGACGACTCTAACATTTACTTTTTTTACACTATCAGGAAAGCGAGTTTCAACAGGTAATCGAACAGCTTGACTGCGATTATTAATAAAGACGGTACTAATTGACATAGTGCTTACTCCAATTGCTATATACACTAAATATATCCCAATTATCTCAGGAAAAGCAAGGTAAAGATTATGAACTGAAGGGCGTTACACTTCAATCAAGTGATTAACGTGGAGATATTAATAATGCCTCGGTTTGCTTAAGTAGCAATCATAACTGTCAAAGCATCAACAGCACTGAGTATTGCACTAAAACCTGCAAATCTAGCAGTCGTCATTTCCGTTATTTACGTAATCCCATCAAAACTAGGACTACTCCCGACGGTTAATGCAGTAAACCTATCTATTATTGCAGTGCCCTAAGCTGATTTAGTACTAATAGGGGCTAGTATTTGCCGACTAGGAGTTGATATTGCAATATCCCCAGACAGTTTTGTAACTTCTGCACCGTAACTTGGAATATTTCTCGGTTTAAGCCAAAAGTTTTCCTTTAAGTTTAGGAATATCCTCGCTGATTATTACTAGATTTGCCGGTAACATGGCAATTGTAGGGACAGTTATTGCATTATCGCCGCTTACCTTGGTATTGCTAGGTGCAGTTATCACAATAAACACACCTATGATCATCAAATTACAAAAGGTCACTGATAGATTTGCTACGGCAACGCCAAAATTAGCTTAGGCGACTACAAGTTTTGGGGCTAGCACGGCTAGTTCTGGGGCGGATGCTTCTAGTTTAGTCAAAACGACTCCTGGCTTTATCACTTCGACTGCCAATTTGAGGTTGGGCAAGATCAATTCAGCCTTGCCCTACGCATTATCACCGGACAAACGAATTTAACTAAAGAACTTAGCTGCATTTATCAAGGTATTATAAATACCCCAAGCTAGCGCAATTACGACTAAACTCCACGCAAAGTAAACTTTAATCAAAGGTGTTGGTTTTATAGCTTGCACATAATCGGCGTCTTCTTCCACTAATTGTAAGGACTCCTCGGCAATTTTCTCTTGGCTATGCAGTTTTTCTTCAGCCAGTTCATCTGCAGTCATAAACCAGTGCTCAGCAACGGGGCTGATTAATAAACTGAACACTAAACCTATCATTAATAAGCCTGCCAAAATCAACATGGTTTGGTTATAAACCTGTTCTCTGGGTAAGCCTAAACCCAATTGATAGTCGCGCATGTAGTTAACAATCACCGGCCCTAAAATACCCGCTGTTGCCCAAGCAGTTAATAAGCGCCCATGGATAGCACCCACCATTTGGGTACCAAACAAATCCGCTAAATACGCAGGTACAGTTGCAAAGCCACCGCCATACATACTTAAAATTAGACAAAAAGCGCTGACAAATAAGATTTTATTACCGGCCATGGCACTACCCGGCACGCTGATGTATAACAAACCACCGACAATAAAGAAGATTAAAAACGTGGCCCTGCGGCCAAAAAAATCAGACAGACTGGCCCAAAAGAATCGACCACCGATATTAAACAAACTTAATAAGGCGGTAAAACCCGCCGCAACAGAGGCAATAGCGGCCAATTGGCTTTTATCCAGTTCGTTATAAGTTTTAGCAAGCCCGATTAATTGCCCACCAAAGACTTCTTGTAACATAGGAGATGACATACCTAATACGCCAATACCCGCGCTAACATTCATACACAACACGCCCCAAACCAACCAGAACTGTTTTATTTTAAAGATATTTTTTACATGCACATGATGTGGCGTCATACTGGCTTTACCTGGTTTTGCAAGCGGTGGCGTCCACCCTTCGGGTAACCAATCAGACTCTGGGATGCGATAACTTAAGGCCCCTGACAGCATAAACACAAAATAGATGCCGGCCATGGCTACAAAGGTTTGCATAACTCCCACATCGGTCGCCGTAGCAAAATGCTTCATTAACGCCGTGGCTAACGGTGAACCTATCATAGCACCACCACCAAAACCCATAATGGCCATACCGGTCGCCATACCCCGACGATCAGGAAACCATTTAATTAACGTAGATACCGGCGAGATATATCCCAAGCCCAAGCCTATACCCCCAATAACGCCGGAGCCCAGTAACATTATCCAAAATTGATGTACATAAATGCCCAATGCCGACAGTAACATGCCGCCACACCAACACAGTGTGCTAATAACGGCGGCTTTTCTGGGCCCTACTTTTTCTAACCAACCGCCCCATAAAGCCGCAGAAGACCCCAAGAACACAAAAAACAAGGTATACATCCAACCTAAGGTTGAAATTTTCCAGTCACACTGGGTAACAAATAGTTCTTGAAAAAAGCCAATCTCTGGCCCACAAGCGATACTGTCTTTAATACCTAAGGCTTTTGATAAAGGCAACCAAAATACCGAAAAGCCGTAAGCCATACCAATACATAAATGTATGGCTAATGCCGCTGGGGGCACCAACCACCGATTAAATCCGGGCGCTGCAATGGTGTGTTTTTTATCTAACAGTCCTTGAAAACTCTTCAGCATGGTTCTTACTCAAACAGTTAAAAAGCACTTATTATACGGGTCAGTTAGCTCAGATAAAACCCCTATAAAATAACCCTTTTATGACTAAGCATAGAAGATTTATTACCTATTAAATGAAACTCTTGTAAAATTGGATTGTCTGTGTATATTGTTGGTGTTATGTGATGTTTGATCACTTTAAAGTCTAACTAATTTATTTACTCTCTCATTAAGGAAATGCATTTTATGAAATCTACTACTGTATTATCGCGCCCAGCGTCAGGTATTCTGACAACCAACAAAGTACTTAGAAACACTTATTTACTTTTATCAATGACTTTATTATTTAGTGCAGCAACAGCGGGTTTAGCTATGACGCTTAACCTTGCGCCATTTGGCATGCTTGCTACTTTTATTGGCTTTTACGGCTTATTATTCTTAACGACTAAATTTAGCAACAGTGCTTTAGGTTTAGTATTTGTTTTCGCTTTAACAGGTTTCATGGGGCTTACTTTAGGACCTATTTTATCTTTTTACTTACACGCTTTTACTAATGGCCATGAGTTAGTGATTATGGCTTTAGGTGGCACCGGCGCTATTTTCTTAGGCTTATCAGCTTATGCCCTAACGACTCGTAAAGATTTTAGCTACTTAGGTGGCTTTTTAATGGTAGGTGTATTGGTAGCATTTTTAGCGGGCATTGGTGCGATGGTATTTGCTATCCCAGCCTTATCTTTAGCGGTATCTGCCATGTTTATCTTATTAATGTCTGGCATGATTTTGTTACAAACTAGCCAAATCATTAACGGTGGCGAAAGAAACTATATCTTAGCAACAATCTCTTTATATGTTTCTATCTACAACTTATTCTTGAGTTTATTACAAATCTTAGGTGTATTTAACGGTAGAGATTAATAGCGAGTTGATTTGCTATCAGTAATAACAAAAAGGGTGTCTAAAGACACCCTTTTTTATACCTAAAATAACCTGAGCTAGACTTATTTTAATAACTCCCAGTTACCGCCATAGGTAGTTTCTTTATTAAAGCTTTGCCAAATAAAGTTAGGACGCACCATGGGTTTAGTAGGAATCATAAAAGTCATTAGGTCAACAGCGCCACAAAAAGTACGTCCTAAACCATGTAAAAAGCCAGTCATTACACCTGCAGTAGCCGCGTAACCAGGACCCTCAGCACGATTAGCTAAGATAATATTTTTAGGCACTTCACCTAAACCTGTCACCATATTAACAACACCGTTGCCCAATTTAACTCCCAATTTAGCTGGATAAGTAGAAGCAGACGCTGCATAAGGTGTCATTAAAAAGAAAGCACCCACTAACATTAGCATTTTTATTGTTTGTTTCATTATTAACTCCATTAAAACGTAAAATTTAAGAACAAAAGTGACTAAGAAATACTACCACAGCATTAACCTAACAACTGCACTCAATCAATTAATTTTTCACTTGAGCCACAAAAGCGCCCATAGTGTAACAACATCCCGGGTAACAACAACAAGTTTAACGCTGTAGAACTCACCAAGCCCCCGATAATAATGGCGGCCATGGGCCCCATAATTTCTCGTCCCGGATTATCACTATTAAAAGCAATCGGTAACATTGCTAAAGCCGTCACTAAAGCCGTCATTAAAATAGAGGGTAAGCGCTCTTGTGCGCCTAGTATAACAGTGTCTAAATTCCACTGCCTATCTTCCACTTGCACTAAGTATCGATAATGAGACAGTAACATAATGCTATTACGCACGGTAATACCAAAT
>CAJADF010000067.1 GCA_903938485.1 uncultured Methylococcaceae bacterium | reverse complement strand
TTCATCTTCATCAATAGGAAATAAAACCTGATCTCTACCTATCTCACCCTTAGCAATTGATTGAATTCTATTAATCCAACTATTAGCGTTATTGATAGCCTGTTGACATGCGGATACATCATCAACTTCCCAATGACCGCCATGTCGATAGGAATTAAGAGAAGGACTCCCTAAGTATACTGATTCAGTCTCTCCAGAAAATCCCCACATATTAAACACACTGGAATCCATGTCACTCCACAATAAAAACTCCTTACAAGTAGGAATATTATTTTCAATATAAATACTTGCTACCCCTATCCAAGAGATAACTGTTGCCTCACCCTCAAAATTATATAGTGCCTCATATTCATCATCTATTTGAGTCGAAAAAATATTTTGAATCAACACACCCTTAATATCACCACAACCAATCATCCAATCAGTACATAAATTTATTTCTTTACATAAACACTCAAGTAACGGTTGTAACTGAATTTCATAAAATGAAAAATAATTTTTATTCTCTTCTTCATCATTCCCATACGCCATTGAATCAAAGAAATCAAAACAATTGCTTAAAATTCTCAATGCCTCTTCCATAGCCGGCGACCTACACAACCATTCTTCGTGCTCAGAAATAGAACTTTGTGTTAATGCCACCAGTTTTTCCGCGACATCTTCTAGTTCATCAAAATCAAGCTCATCTGACTCAACGTTTGGGTCTGTTAAATTTATTGATGATTTCTGCTCGTTATTTTCGTTTGTCTTAATGACTTCTGTAAAAAATTGATTATTTTCTACAGATGGTACGTATGTAAAATTCAGCGAAACCCATTTTGACTCTGAGCTTTGTATTCCAGTCATTAAGTTTTTCTCTGCCCCCATTCCTGTTGCATCTACTACACCTCTGCCTTCAATTGAAATTTGATTGTGCGTAGAAATATTCTGCGTTACTCTTTGATCCGGATTATTCACTTTAAAACTAAAAGAAGACGCTCTAAAGGTAGCAGATTCATTAAATTGATCTGTTACAGTAATCAACAAATCAGTAATTTCTTTAGTACCAATACGACTAAATATATGTGATCCACCTAAAACTAACGAACAATTGGGTTTAATAAAACTACGAGCATAAATATTTAAGTCTAATTCGTCGGGGGTTTCGGGGTCATCCCAGTAAAGTGCCGTTTTAAATAAATCAGTACTAGAAATATTAGTAAATCTAAATTTTAAATACGTATCATGGCCGGCAAAAGCATCAACCACGTTCTCATCAAACTCAAGTTTAAATTCTGACAAATGCTTAATAGACTTTTTTTGTTCCATTAAGCCATTAAAAATATAACGGTGAGTTTCGAATGAAATTTTAAATCGCTCTCTAGCTCTAATAGCCAACGCTTCAGCCTCATACTCAGAAAGATCAAAAAAAGTCTCCTTAAAAAATGACACATATTGTTGCACTAACTCTGGCTTATCAACTTCACTATTTTGCCAATTTTTACTGGGTCCGCACTCACTACAAAATTTAGCACTTTCACTTGGATTTTCTAATCCACAAAACAAACAAACGTACATTTATAACCTCAACCTTCTGATTGATTAGATCCACATTTAGGGCAAAACTTCTTTCCTTTACTGTCAAAAACATGTGAACACTCCGGATTAACACAATTTATGGAAACAGACTGCTCAGTATCTTCTTTACCGACTTTACGATTTGCTGCTACCGCTGACACTTTGGCCATACTCTCCATAGATTTCTCATTAGTACTTTGTGCAATTTTGGCAGCATCTTTGTACCCATCAATTGATTGCACCATAGCCGTGTTCGCTACTTTCACCATATCCTCACTCGCTTGCAATGCAGTAACTACAGAGTTTTTATAAGCGTCGATTGTTTGTGTTGTAGAATTTTGCTGTATCGTTAGCATTTCTTTATAAAGTTGCTCTTTTATTGCTGCACCAGCAGCATCAGCTTGTGATTGAGCAATTGATTTTACAACTTCAACAGCAGACTCACCTCCTGATTTTGCTAACTGAGCCGCCTGCATAGCAAGTATCTCTTGGGCATTCATCCCCCGCATTAACTGTGTTTTTTGAAGCTCAAAATCCATATCCTGCTTTGCCATCGTGGCTTCAATTTCTGCCATTTTTGCCAACTTATCTATCTCACGCTGATTATGACGATCTTGAAGATCCTCTTCAATATAGCCTAGTTGCGCTTTCTTCGCAGCTTCAAGCCTAATCAATTCTTCTTGTTCAAATATTGAATCAGAAACATCTCTTCTTTTAGCACGACTTTCAGCCTCTCCTGTAATATCGGCAATATCAATATCATGTTTAACCACTGATTTTTCTAATCCCATTTCATGATCAGCCTGAGCTAACTCATTCTCTCGATCACCTAAACTACGAACCCTCTCAAATTCTCTTTCTCGTAGCAGTTTTGCTGTTTCACGCCGTAATCTTTCCTCTTCAGCCTGTTCATCAATCGTTTCTTTCCGCAACTGTTTTTTTGTTTCTAGCTCATGTTCATCAATTTCTATTTCAGATGTATTAATTAGCGCATCAAATGTTGCTTTTCTTTGGACAAACTCTTCTGAATCTCTCTGCTTTATTTTTCGCATCGTGATTGCAAATGAGGCTTCATGGAGGTCAATTTCAGCGCCATCAACCTGAAGAAATTTCTTATCCGACTCAATTCTCCTCATCTCCTCTTTAATCAAAGAGTCAGTTTTAAAGAACCAATCCTCATGTGCCGTTTTTATATCGCTAACCGTTATTTCTAAAAAAGCCCCTTGAAAATCTTTTAAAAAGTTTTTATTGAGTAGCATTGATAAATCAGTTAATACGGAGGCTGTCATTAATGTAGCCAAATTTCTTTCTTGTAAAATAGGGCCTAAAAAATTAATTAATGCACGAGAAATGCTTTCATCAGAATAATATTGAGAATCAATATCATCAGAAACATCTTCGACGATACTTAAGCGTAATACTAATTGTTCTCCACTTAAATCACGCAAGGTGCTAGTGCCAGCCACCCAAATCGCATTTGTAAACTGATGTCCACAAATCTCACAAAACTTTACTTTAGAAAAATATAATGAATCGCAACAAGGGCAAGATACGGGGTCTTCTAACTTAGAAACTTCTATTTGTCGACGCCGAATTACACGTCCTTTTTGATAACTACATTTTGCCGTAATGCCTGTCGCTTCGAATAATAAACGCGTCAATTGATCTCTTATCTCTTGAGACTTATAGTCGACAGAATTTAGATCCTTAATTAAACTTGGGATGTTAGCAATAGCTAAACTTCTAAAATCATTCAAACTTAGAATTGTTCTTTCTTGAATACATTTTTGAAAAAATAGCCCCATCTTTTTAAAGGCTTCATGAGGCGATTGCTTACCATCTACCTCTACCCAAAAATCAAAACGCAACACACCATTTATTGCACCAGGCAATGGAACAGGATGTATGTAAGTTATCACAGGGAGATCTTTAAGATTAATCAAGATAAAGGTTTTTACATTTTTTTCTTTTTGCCCCAAGTTCTTTGCAAAATCGGATACCTGTTTAATAAAGTCTGTAAATATATTCCCACGATTAGAACTATTAGCATCTTGCTCTCTTATATCGACGACCAGGCCGTCCTCCAATATAACCGCAACACATCCATATGGAATTTGCCAATTAACACTAGAAATTAATTTCAACTTCTCTTCAGATAACAAATAAATAAAATCATTATTGCTATTGATAATGCCTGTATTGTTAGCTGATACAGGATTATCATTCTGAGGTTTTCCACATTCCGAACAAAAGGTAGAATTGGGTTCATTTTGGGCACCACAAAATGTACATATTTTTATCGAAGATAGGACTGTAGCGCCACAGTCCGGACAAAACTTACTATTATTGGGCATTTCGGATTTGCAGGCATTACAGTTCATTTTTTCCTCTTACTTATAAATGTTTTCCTAATGTTTCCATCAACATTAGTTATAAATATCATTGTCTTTTTGTATTTATTATCTAACTTTGACGGCACATAAACAGCATATCCCTTGTTATCACCTGAAATAAGACTCTCCACATGTATGTCATTTGGATGGGCACCAAAATTGATTATTGCTTGATTTATTCTGTCATAATCTTTCAGTTTTTTAAATACTTCCCAAGCAACCTCTCTTTCAAGAACTGCTTTCTTAATTTTTACAGGTAATCTAGATCTGTAATTCTCCCGTATACCGGAAATAAAAGAAGTGTTATTTGTATTTAAACTTGAATTTTGCCGACTTCTAACTCTATCCAATACTGATTTTCCCGATGATTGATTCAAATCCCTATTTAAAGGAGCGTTTGCGCTTACTCTTTGATGCCAAGGCGCACCAAATAAATTGAAAGAGAGAATCGTTTTATTTGTAATGTCTTGTGTAAGTGGGTCATCGACTAATAATTCATACTTAGCGATGTTTAATGCCTCCCCAAGTGAAGATCCGTTGATGATTGATTTAATAAAATGGAGTGCAATTAAGTCAGCAGCATTTATATCTGAATAAGGCGAACCGTATGCTATTGTCGATGACCCAACAAAGGCATGACCACCATTTTCAAAAAAGCTTTCTACTACACTGGGGCTATCATAGCCTAGAGCCCCGCCATAGCAAGCCTCACTAACAAGCAAAGCTGAGTTAAAATCTGTGATAGTGTTGGGTGAAAAGATTTCTTCGTACTCATTTTCAAAACTCTCACCGACCCATTCAGGACTATCTGGCCCGCCATGAACATTAAAATGAATTATCCCAAAAGACTCAGTAATGTGACCCTCTGTTTGTTGTTTTAAATCGACTTCGCTCCACAAGGGTGAAGTCAATAATGCGCCTTTTGGAATCTGATCAATGCAATCAGGATCATGAATTAGGTTACCGGGCTTAACATTAGAAAAGAACTCACTAATAATTGTTTGTGTCGCCTCTTGCCAACATTCAGCAGATACACTAAAAAGAAATGTTTTTTTCAAGTCAATGGGCGGCGGACTTACAAATAAAACGCTAGAAAGGGTATTAATATTCTTACTAGGAATTCGCCCCACTAATATTGAAGGTATTGCACTAGAAACATCTTCTGGATCATATTGTTCATAACATGCATACAGCGCATCCGAGAAACAATATTGATCTGAATCATCTATAAAAAGATTATCAACTCTTATTGGCGGGACATCGTTCCAATCACCAATGATGCAAAGATACTTGATGGAATCTGATTCGATTTGTCTTTTTATAAGTTGACTGACTTTGGTCTTGAGATTTGTAGTATCTTGTTCAGAAATAAGCGCAAAAGGGGTGCAATTTTGTCTTTCCAGAAGCTTTCTAAATTCAATTTGCAAGGATACTGGCAAAAGAAAAATAGTTTTACTGATAGCCGATTGAGTATTTGTAGTGATTAAATTCGTTATATAACTGGTTTTTACAGAAGGTGATGGTGGTGACAATGTTACAACTTTTATTCCACAAGAAGAACAAAACTTTGCAATGTCAGAGACTTGCTTATGGCAATTGTGACAATTTTTCATCATGATTCACCATCAAAACCTTCATTAATTGAGTCTTCAACTGATGGAATTTGATAAATTGAATCTACAACTTCAGGATCAATAATTATCCTGTAATGCCCCCTGATATCGTCTAAATCCCCGATTACATGAACATATTTGTCAATGTAATTCATTAAATAAGACTCTTGCTTAAAAAATTCACTTTTAGTATGAACCCGATAATCATTACCATCATCACAATGCAAGACCGGATAATAGCCTTCAGACTTAGAGTGCTTAAAAAGCAAATCCAACGTTAATTGCCCAACAAACTCTTGACTCATGATGTGTAAACTTTAATAAATTTAACTTAATATCATCCAATAGGTATTTCATATAGATATTATGTATTATTGGATTATTTAAAATTGATCTTCTGAAAATCAAGATATGTCTATAAAATGCAATTTTTGTATACTACTAGATAGCTATAATGCTTGCAACTACCGAAAAATATAATCCAAAATTTATCTTATTTATTAAATATCCATTAAAAATGAGTTTTATATACGTCATCTGAGATCTGAATAAGTTGACCAATCTTACTAAGTTTCCAATCCCCATGTCCCTCATAATCATTCATATAGACATTGATAGATTTACTATATTCGACTAAAATGGAGCTGAACTCTTTGTAAAATCGTGGTTTGATCGAAGATCTCAAAGCCACAGTCAAAATCAATTCTGCGTAATCATCTATATTGATCCACTCTTCTACCATACATTCCAAGGAATTACGCCAACTGTCTTCCCAAAGGTATTTTATAACCCTTGCTAAGGTATCTAAAAACCACTTCGGACACTCACCATTTTGTTTTTTTAATTCAATATAACGATTTGTAGCAAAATTTAAGTCTAAGCTGTGATCAATTTGAAATGGATTTAAAGATCCAAATGATTTAATTATTTCTTCTATATTTTTTGGCGCATTAATATGAACTTCACTTCGCTTCATCTTACCGGTATTCATACATATTAAATCCGGGTGCATTTTGAATTGATCATAAAAGTAATCAAAAACAGTTCCTTCATATTCCCCAGGACACCATTCTTCTAAACCATTATGAGCAAACGCAATTTGAAGATCAGAGCCTATACATGAAATGTAAGCTCTACTTGGACTTGATTCGTTATTAGAATTTATATTAATTCTATCTTTATATCTTTGTACTGCGTGTTCTTGCCAACCAAGAGTATGGCTTGTTGAAACATTATGAATCGCAAATATCTTTCTTAAATGATGAGAAAAGCGGCCAACGCTAAAAAGGCCAGTCTGCAAATTTTTAGAAGAAATACCAACATATAAAAGTGGATAAGCTAGACTTGTTAAAACATAGATAAGGCCCTGACCGCCTTCATTTACTGCTTGAATTTCAGTAGGCAAAACATCAGAATTAAACAATATAGTCTGAAAAAGCTTTTGCATGCATCCAAAATTATCTGGGTAGGTACGGCTTTGATTACCGACCTTAACAGTCGAATATTGACAACCCCAATTAGGGTTTATTAGACCTTCGGTAATTATTGGAGTTAATGTTTCTAACGGATAAAAATCAGTAAAATTTATATTCATAAGTAATTTTTATTAGAAAAAATTTGGTTTCACAATATTATGGCTTTCAACATTTAAATTCATACACCCTCGTGCTTTAATGAAATTATTCTAGCATTACTCAATCAATTTTTTTAAATATAGTTAAACTATGATTAAAAAATCATAGTTTAACTTATTAAGTTTTACTTTCTATTCTTAATAAGAAATAAAACATCTACCAAAAATCAATCATTTACTTTAGTGTAATTCAAAACATTTCCAACGCCAAACTGAGCTTCTGCAATTTGTTTTGCAGAAAAATCATTATTAGCCCAGACAAAAGTATTAACAGTCTGTAATTGGTTTATTCTCGCCCAAATTAAATATTTATACATGATAAGTTAACCTATGAGTTTTTAATTAAATTAGAAACTCATATTATCCAGATTCAAACGACAAAATACGTCGCATATAACTAAAAGTTTTATAGGGATATTAAGGCATCCCGGCACTTGATTTTTCTCCTTAAAATCTTCATTAATGATTTAATATATGTTGCGAGGTACTGAATAACTGGGGGGGGGGCAGAGTAAACTTAAATCAGTCTACAATTAATAGATGGTTATTGTTTGTTTTACGGCTGCAATAAATAAATCACCCCATAAATTTAATACCCGGCGTAGTTCTCAATTTTTCATCAGCAGTAATAAGAGGTCTTTGATTAGCGAGTGCCGTTGCGGCAATCAGTCTATCTAGATATTATTTGTTATGCAGCTTTAAATTCTATCTTTTCTACGTTATCAAGATTAACTGTTTGTCTGGCATGCTAAAGGTCGTAATTATCTTGCATGGCTAACCAACTTTCTGGTGATCGACCCAGAGCCTTAGAAAGACGTAAGGCCATTTCTGAGCTAATACTACTGTTTGCATTTAAAATGCGACTTAAGGTAGAAGGCCATACGCCAAGTTTAAAAGCGAGTTGTCTTCCGGTGATTTCAAAAGGTACCAGGTACACTTCTTTAATAAATTCACCTGGATGGGGTGGGTTATGCATGGGCATTAGTGGTAGTCCTCGTAATCTAAAATAAAACAGTGTCCATCTTCAAACTCAAATGTAACACGCCAGTTGCCATTCACCCAGATTGACCATCTGTTCTTGTCTAAACCTTTTAAGGAATGCAGTCTAAATCCAGGGATATCCATATCATCAATAATACCTGGGATCAGAGTAAACTTAAATCAGTCCACTATTAAATGATGCTCGTTGTTTGTTTTACGACTGCAATTAAGAAATCACTTTGGGACTATTAAGTAATATTAGCTGTTATTGGGGTTAAGCCAAGTTACCGGTCGACGTTGCGAGTCATGAAAAACACGTAAAATTTGTACTTGGTTTTCTATTACCCTATAAGGAATAGAATAAGGTAAGCCAGGTA
>CAJADF010000066.1 GCA_903938485.1 uncultured Methylococcaceae bacterium | reverse complement strand
TCGAGAACAACGGTATCGATGAAAGTGCGCGCTGTAGGACCTGGCGGTGCTGGAGCGTGGTCTACTGTAGCGACGGCAAGAGCACAGTAAGGGTTAACAGGATTGGGTTGCAGGAAAATCGCAACCCAAGACTTAAGCCTGAAGCCTGAAGCTTTAAGTAGTTAGATGTAAGAAAGGGGGCTAGCCGAAAGGTTAGCCCCTTTTTTTATGCCTAAAGCATTGTAATAATAAACCATAAAAAAGCCCCGCGAAGTCCTAAGACTTGCGGGGCTTTTTAGTATAACGCTAAGCCTGCACGACACAGGCTTAGTCATTATGGATTACAAACTGTAGTACATGTCGTATTCAGCTGGGTGAGTACTCATACGTAAACGAGTCACTTCTTCCATTTTTAATGCGATATAACCATCAATCACGTCATCGGTGAATACACCACCTTTTTTCAAGAATTCACGATCTGCATCTAAAGCCTCTAAAGCTTGGTCAAATGAATGACAAACTTGCGGGATTAAATTAGCTTCTTCTGCGGGTAAGTCATACAAATCTTTATCCATCGCATCGCCAGGATGAATTTTGTTTTGAATACCATCTAAGCCAGCCATCAACATAGCAGAGAATGCTAAGTATGGGTTAGCTGTTGAATCAGGAAAACGTACTTCGATACGACGACCTTTAGGGTTGTTAACGAAAGGAATACGGATAGACGCCGAACGATTACGTGCTGAATAAGCTAACATGACTGGCGCTTCAAAACCCGGAACTAAACGTTTGTAACTGTTAGTTGACGCATTAGTAAACGCGTTTAAAGCTCTAGCATGTTTAATAATACCGCCGATGTAGTACAACGCAGTTTCTGATAAACCACCGTATAAATCACCTGTAAACAAGTTAACACCGTCTTTAGCTAAAGATTGGTGTACGTGCATACCACTACCGTTATCACCGACTAATGGTTTTGGCATAAAAGTCGCTGTTTTACCGTAAGCGTGTGCAATGTTTGCGATGACGTATTTTAATTCTAACACTTCATCCGCTTTTTTAACGAGCGTATTAAATTTAACACCAATTTCACATTGACCTGCAGTCGCCACTTCATGGTGATGAACTTCAGTCACCATACCCATTTCTTCTAAAGTTAAGCACATTGCAGATCGCATGTCTTGGAATGAATCAACAGGAGGTACTGGGAAGTAACCCCCTTTAACACCAGGACGATGACCTGTGTTACCGTCAGCATAAACTTTTTCTGAGTTCCAACCGGCTTCTTCAGAATCAATTTTGTAGAATGAACCACTCATATCAGTGCCCCAACGGACATCATCAAAGATAAAGAATTCATTTTCTGGACCAAAGAACGCAGTGTCCGCAATACCCGTAGATTTTAAATAATTTTCTGCGCGTTTAGCTAATGAACGTGGGTCACGCTCATAACCTTGCATATTTTTTGGCTCAATGATGTCACAACGTAAAATTAAAGTGTTGTCATCAAAAAAGGGATCCATAACCGCTGTTGATGGATCAGGCATTAAAATCATGTCTGATTCATTGATATGTTTCCAACCGGCGACAGAAGAACCGTCGAACATATTACCTTCTTCAAAGGTATCTTCATCAATTGAATGAGCAGGAAATGTTACATGCTGTTCTTTACCACGGGTATCAACGAAACGAAAATCAACGAATTTAACATCGTTTTCTTCAATCATTTTTAATACTTTTTTTACTGACATCAGAGAAGTCTCCTTAGTGTAGTTTTTATTATTTATGTGTGTTTTTGCCAAACGGGCTAAAGATACCATTTTTTTTGCTCACTTAGCCACAAAAAAAACATGACGAGCCTTCAGTTTTGCTTCGATATGGAGCGAATATGGCACTTTAGCTTAATTTCAAAGACCGTTTTAAAAAAATAATCGAACAGAACCTATACTTTAAGCAATTTATACCCCTAATTTTTTGCACATACGCAACAAATAATCTTTTTTTTGCACAACTTTGAAACAAGAACCTCGTATTTTCGATCCATTATAGTGCAAAATATTTTTATTGCTCGCGATAATAAACATAACTAATTGTTTTTCATAAAATCATGATATGGCATAGATTCTGCTTTTAATTTCATAGCACAAATTATATAATTGATAACACCGTTGTAATTTAACAACAAAACTGTTTTTTTAAGCAATAAGAGGAAACACCATGAAACAACCATCCAAACGCAACACCACGATACTTATCGCGGCTGCGAGTGGGATTTTATCACTCACTACCGTTACTGCATTCGCTGATGATTTTTTTGATTCAAAAGGCGCAGTTCAAGCATTAACTAAATATGATGTTAACGAAACTAGCTTCTTAAAGAAACACGGCATCGTTGTTAGCGGCATCGCGAATGCGGGTATCACTTATAACGGTAATGAACCAACTAACGGCTTTAACGGTCCTGTTACTTTTGGTGACCGTGCTAGTGAATTTCAATTAAACCAATTGAACTTAAACATTCAAAAAGCGGTTGCTACTGAAGGTAATGAATGGTCATTCGGTGGCCGTTTAGATACTATGTTTGGTTCAGATGCAATCTTTACCCAAGCTTACGGTGTACCTGCATTTGATGTAAACTCAGGTAAACCTTTAGATAGAGGAAGCTGGGATTTAAATATTTTAAGCTCAGCTGGCAACCGTTTTTATGGTATCGCTTTACCACAAGCCTACGGTGAAGCCTATCTACCCTTCGGCAATGGCGTAGATGTTAAAGTGGGTCACTTTTATACGCCAATTGGATATGAAACAGTACCAGCAAACGAGAACTTCTTCTACTCACATGCTTATACTATGCAATATGGCGAACCATTCACACATACCGGCGCTTTAAGCAACACTAACATTAATTCTAACTGGAATGTAATGGGGGGTATTACTACTGGCAGCGCGACTGGCGGCTGGGATGGTGGCTGGGACAAACAAATGGGCAACTGGAGCGGTATCGGTGGCACCACTTGGACTAGCGATGACAAAGGCACTTCTGCTAACATCAGTGGTACTTATGGTAAAACATCAGAAACCAGCAATAAAACATGGGCTTTATATAGTATCGTTTTAAAACACAATATCAACGATAAAACTCACTTAGTATTACAACATGATCACGGCTTTGCAGAAGGCGTGATTACACCTGCAAATACTACTAATGCTGAATGGTACGGTATCAATTCTCATATGTATTATGACCTTAAAGATAATTTATCGATTGGTATGCGTGCAGAATGGTTCCGCGACCAAAACGGTTTTAGAGTCTGGTCTCCTGGTCGTATTAGCGCTGCAACCAATGGCAATGGCTATAGTTACGCCGCACCTGGCCCAAGCTATGCTTCTGGCGTAGGCGCAAGCTACTACGAGCTAACATGGGGTTTAAACTGGAAACCAACAAAATGGTTAAACTTACGTCCAAACGTACGTTATGACTGGATTGACTCAACGGTTACAAATGCTTCAGCATCACCTTTTGGCGGTCAAAAAGAACAAGTATTATTCTCAAACGACTTTACTGTTACTTTCTAAGTCTTAAGCGTTTAAAACTTGCTTATAAAAATGCGCCTTCGGGCGCATTTTTTTTGCTCAACGCTATCTAATTTCCGTCTAACAAATTTATCCTTTCATAACATAATCATCGCACCATTTTAATGCGTAATAATAACTGCCACGCACTAAAAAACCCCAACACCTCAACTTTTCACTAGTTTATAGAGCACACAAAGTAACATTATATTAAGACTAGCCCCATAAAATTAAAATGATGTAATTTTGGTTCGATTATTGCTTCCTAATTAACCACATATCACTCAATAAACAAACCGCACAGGGGAAAACTATGACTGGAAATGCTGCTCGCATTCAAGCTGTTCAAAATATTACCAACCGTCAACATACCGCTACTACATTCCCAGAGCCATTATCGAGTCTTTGGGCTAGTGATGTATTTACGCTGGCTAAAATGAAAGAGAGTTTACCGAAAGAAGTTTTTAAATCGGTCAAAAAAACCATAGAAACTGGCGCAGAACTGGACGTTTCTGTTGCTGACATTGTAGCAGCGGCAATGAAAGACTGGGCTTTATCAAAAGGCGCCCTTTACTACGCACACGTTTTCTATCCTTTAACTAATGCGACCGCAGAAAAACATGACGGCTTTATTTCTGTGCAAAGTGACGGCAGCGTTATCTCAGAATTTGGCGGCAAAGTCTTAGTACAAGGCGAGCCAGACGGTTCATCATTTCCGAATGGTGGCATTCGCTCTACATTTGAAGCGCGGGGTTATACCGCTTGGGATGTGACCAGCCCTGCCTATATTATGAATACAGACAATGGCTCTACTTTATGTATTCCAACAGTATTCGTCTCTTGGACAGGTGAAGCACTCGACAAAAAAACGCCTTTATTACGTTCAATCTCGGCCATGAACAAAGCAGCCACCCGTGTCTTATCATTATTAGGTAATAAAGACATTGCACCTGTTAACTCTAGCTGTGGCGCAGAACAAGAATACTTTTTAGTCGATGCTAACTTCGTTAACAGCCGTCCAGACTTATTATTATCAGGCCGTACTTTATTAGGTGCCTCTCCTGCTAAAGGCCAACAATTTGATGATCATTATTTTGGTGCAATACCAGAACGTATCCAAATCTATATGCAAGATGTTGAAGAACAATTGTATCGCTTAGGCATTCCCGCTAAAACTCGTCATAACGAAGTAGCGCCAGGTCAGTTTGAAATCGCACCCTTCCATGAAGCAGCCAACGTAGCGACTGATCATCAACAATTGATCATGACTATTTTAAAAAACACCGCTAAGAAACATGGCCTCGTGTGCTTATTACATGAAAAACCTTTTAAAGGCATTAACGGTTCAGGTAAACACGTTAACTGGTCTGTGGGTAATGCAACTCAAGGTAACTTATTAGATCCTGGCCATACACCGCACTCAAACACTCAATTCTTATTATTCTGTGGTGCTGTTATTCGTGGTGTACATAAATACGGCCCGTTATTACGTGCTGTTATTGCATCAGCCAGTAACGACCATCGTTTAGGTGCTAACGAAGCGCCTCCAGCTATTATGTCAGTGTACTTAGGCAGCCAACTTGATAATGTCTTTGAGCAAATCAGCCAAGGCAAAATCACTGGATCTTTAAATGCCGGCATTATGGACTTAGGCATTTCTACATTACCGACTTTTAATAAAGACGCTGGTGATAGAAACCGTACTTCACCTTTTGCCTTTACTGGTAACCGTTTTGAATTTAGAGCAGTAGGTTCTGGACAATCTGTAGCTGGCCCATTAGTGTCTATGAACACTATGTTAGCCGACTCTTTAAACTGGGTAGCTGATTCTATAGAAACAGAATTAACTAAAGGTACTGATTTAGACTCTGCCATTTTAGCGACTTTAAAAGAGATTATTGATACGCACGGTGCAGTTGTTTTCGGTGGTAATGGTTATTCTGCGGAATGGCATAAAATGGCGGTTGAAGAACGCGGCTTAGCCAACCTTAAAACTGCAGCAGATGCACTACCTGTTTTAAAAGAAAAATACATCGAAGAGTTATTTGATAAATTGGGCGTGCTTTCTCCTGTCGAGTTAGCCAGCCGTTTTGAAATCTATGCAGAACAATACATTTTAGCGATTGAAGTTGAAGCTAAATTAGTGGTCAGCATGGTTAAAACCGGCATTTATCC